>CAUPEV010000153.1:0-12745 GCA_963510335.1 uncultured Roseateles sp. | reverse complement strand
GGATCCTGGCATCGTCGTCAACGATCAAGATGCGGTTGGGCCTTGTGGGGGGCGTGCTGGTCATGGCCTTGGGTCCTTGTTCGTCCTAATTTGTAACAACAGCATTGTGAGTGCGTTTTTGCCTGTTTACCTGCCGCCCTGATGGCTCGTTACAGTTCATTAACATCTTGGCCTAGGCCGAGGCTGATTCCGTGCAATGCTGCGCGACCGTGGGCGCTATGCGCTGTCAATCAACTATTGGAGTGTCATGAAAACAATTATCTGTGTGGGCTTGCTGTCCATGACCGGCGCAATATTCGCGGCGCCCGACTCTTTGCCCAGAGACCGGCTCAACCTGACGGCCACTGCCAGCGTGGACGTGACGCGTGATGTACTGGGCATAGTGTTTTCGACCAGCAAAGAGGGCAGCGATGCTGCGGTGGTGCAGAACCAGTTGAAGCAGGCGCTCGACGCCGCCTTGGCCGAGGCTCGCAAGATCGCCAAGTCGGGTCTGGTCGAGGTGCAGACCGGCAACTTCTCGCGTTACCCGCGCTATGCGCCCAAAGGGGGCATCAATGGCTGGCAGGGCACGGCTGAGCTGTTGGTGGAGGGCAAAGATGCTGCCGCGATCGCGCAGCTGACGGGCCGCATCAGCAGCATGAGTATTGCGCGTGTCGGCTACAGCTTGTCCAAAGAGCAGCGCGAGAAGGTCGAGGGCGATGTGAGCGCGCAGGCCATTGCCCACTTCAAGGCACGCGCCACCGAGTACTCACGGCAGTTCGGTTTCAACGGTTATTCGATCGGTGAAGTGACGGTGAACAGCTCGGTCTCGGGCAATATGCCTATGGCCGCCCCGCCCATGCGCTTCAAGGCGATGGCTGCATCCGCCGACGAAGCCTTGCCGGTCGAGGCCGGCAAGGCCACGGTCAGTGTGACGGTGAATGGCTCGGTGTTGATGACGGCGCGCTAGTAGCCGCAGGACAGGCGCCTTCGACCGTGCGTTGAAAGGTGAATTTGACAGTGCGCTCGAATGCCTTGCTAGGATGATCCAAAAGTTGGACACAAACAAACATGACTGAACCGCAATTGAAATTTGTGCAGTGCCTGGGCAGCGCGGGTCTGCGACGGATGGCTTATTGGGAATGGGCCTGTACCAGTCCCGGCGGTCCCGGCGGCGCCGACGGGCTTGCTGCGCCGCCGGTGCTGGTTTGCGTACATGGCTTGACGCGCCAAGGGCGCGACTTTGACACCCTGGCCAGGCGTATGAGTGATCGCTACCGCGTGATTTGCCCAGACGTGGCAGGCCGTGGCCACTCGGACTGGCTGCCTCATCCGGCCGCTTACCAAATTCCGACCTATGTGGCCGATATGGTGACGCTGCTTGCGCGTTTGGATGTGGAGCAGGTGGACTGGGTCGGCACGTCCATGGGCGGCTTGATCGGCATGGGTTTGGCGGCCTTGCCGGGCAAGCCCCTTGGCTTGGTGCGCCGCATGGTCTTGAATGATGTGGGGCCGGAGCTCAGTTTCGAGGCTTTGCAACGCATCGGCAGCTATTTGGGGCAGAACATGCAGTTTGACTCGATAGAGCAGGGCACGGCCTATCTGGCGAGCATTTCGCAAGGCTTTGGCCCGCACAGCGCCGAGCAATGGGCAGCGCTTTCGGCTCCGATGTTCAGGCAGGACGAGGCAGGGGTGCGCCTGCACTATGACCCCAAGCTCGCGCTGCCGTTTGCGCAAGTCTCGAACGAAGCAGCGCAGGCCGGTACGGCCGCCTTGTGGCAGGCCTATGACAGCTTGAGCTGCGGGACGCTGTTGCTGCGCGGTGCTGAATCTGATTTGCTGTCAAGCGCAACAGCGTTGGCAATGACGCAGCGCGGCCCGCGCGCGCGCTTGCATGAATTTGCCGGTGTCGGCCATGCGCCGACCTTGGTGCAAGCTGATCAAATTGAAGTCGTGCGGGAGTTTCTTGGAGCGGTATGAAAACGGGTGCTAAGGCTGGGCAAGATCAGGCTGCCGCCATTGTGAGTTTGCTGGAGGTGGCGCCGGCGCTTGAGTTCACGCCCATTGGCGCGGTGCCACTGAGCACCGCTGCGCTGGACGCAGTGGCCAGAGCGCGCGCCTTTGCCGAGCCCTTGTTGTCGGGGCAGCCGCTGGACACCGGCGAGGATGCCCTGGTCCATGCGGACGGCGTAGCGGCGATTTTGGCCGGCATCGGCGCGGCGCCAGCGATGCAGGCGGCGTCATATCTGGTCTATGCGGGGGACTTTCTCAACAAGCCCGAGGAGCTTGTCGCCAAGGCTTTCGGCGAGTCTTATGCCAGCCTGGTGATGCACACGCGCAAGCTGGTGCAGATTCAACGTGCCGCTCGCGATGCGCAGGTCCAGGCAGCCGCCAAGGCTGAGCAAACCGAGCGGGTACGCAAGATGCTGCTGGCCTTCTCGCGCGATCTGCGGGTGGTGCTGCTGCGCCTGGCCTCGCGCCTGCAGACGCTGCGCTACTTTGCCTTGTCCAAGCTGCCCTGTCCGCAAAGCCTGGCCGCCGAGTCTCAGCAGGTGTTTGCGCCATTGGCCAACCGGCTAGGTATTTGGCAGATCAAATGGGAGTTGGAGGACCTGTCATTTCGCTTCTTGCAGCCACAGGCTTACCGGGACATTGCGCGTGCGCTGGATGAAAAGCGAGTCGGCCGCGAGCAGAGCGTGGAAGCCGCCCGCGCTGCCTTGCAAGCGGATTTGCTGGCGCATGGCATAGACGCCCAGGTGCAGGGCCGCCCCAAGCATCTTTACAGCATTCACAAAAAGATGCAGGGCAAGGGCCTGGAACTGGAGCGGGTGTTTGATCTGCGCGCATTGCGTGTGGTGGTGCCCGCTGTGGCGGACTGTTATGCGGTTTTGAGCAGGTTGCATGATTTGTACGCGCCGGTGGACGGCGAGTTCGATGACTACATCGCCCGACCCAAGCCCAATGGCTATCAGTCGCTGCATACGGTGGTGCTGGGCGTCGACGGGCGCCCGGTGGAGGTGCAAATTCGCACCGCTGCCATGCACGAACATGCCGAGCATGGCGTGGCTGCGCATTGGGCCTACAAGGAGGCGGGTGCTCGCGGCTATGCCGGGGTTAGCGCGGCGGGTGATTTCGAAGAGCAGGTCGCGCAGGCGCGCAAAGCGGTGCTGCGTCAGCTCTTGGCTTGGGAGCGAGATTTCGTGGAGGCCGACGCCGGTGCTGACGCTGTCTTCGATGACCGGATCTATGTCTTCACCCCGCAGGCCACCATCGTCGAATTGACGGCGGGCGCTACGCCCATCGACTTTGCCTATGCCGTGCACACCGATCTCGGCCACCGCTGCCGTGGCGCCAAGGTAGACGGCGCGATGGTGCCGCTGAACACGGCGCTCAAGAGCGGGCAAACGGTCGAAGTGACGGCCGCCAAAGAAGGCGGCCCTTCGCTGGATTGGCTCAATGCCGAGCTGGGCTATCTGCAAAGCCCGCGTTCGCGCACCAAGGTGCGCGCCTGGTTCAATGCCATGGCACAGCGCCAGACGGCGGCGCGTGGCCGCGAGGCGGTCGAGAAGCTCTTGCAGCGCGAAGGCAAGACGGTCATCAAGCTGGAGGATCTGGCCGGCAGACTTGGATTCAAGAATGCCGATGCATTGTTTGAGGTGGTCGGCAAGGACGAGTATTCGCTTCGCAATATCGAGCAACTGCTGCGCCCGCCGGCGCCCGAGGCCGATAGCGATGAGCTGCTGGCCCAGCGGCGCAGCAAAGCCGGCGCCACGGCGCCACGCGGTGGCGTTTTGGTGGTGGGGGTCGATTCCTTGCTGACCAACTTGGCGCGCTGCTGCCGGCCGGCACCGCCCGATGCAATTGGTGGTTACGTGACGCGCGGTAAGGGTGTGGCGATTCACCGCGCCGATTGCAGCAACTTCAGGCAGATGGCGGCCTTGGCCGGCGAGCGCGTGATCGAGGTGGAGTGGGGCGGGCGCCCCAGTGAGCTGGATGCCAAAGGGCGCGGTGCGGCGCAGTATCCGGTTGATGTGATCGTGGAGTCGAGCGATCGCCAAGGTTTGCTGCGCGATGTGCTGGAGGTGTTTTCGAAAGAAAAAATGAATGTGGTGGGGGTCAATACGCAGGCGCTCAAGAGTTCCGTGAGAGCAGCGCGCAGCGACACCACATGGACCAATTTCACCGTAGAAGTGGCTGATTCAGGGCGTTTGGCTCAAGTGCTGCGCCATGTGGCTACGGTCAACGGTGTACGTTCGGCCAGAAGAAAATGAAATTGATTTGCAAAAAGTCTTGCCGACCCATAAAAAGCGGGCTATACTGCGAAGCTCTTGAGGCGCGTAGCTCAGCTGGTTAGAGCACCACCTTGACATGGTGGGGGTCGTTGGTTCGAGTCCAATCGCGCCTACCAAAATACGAAAGTAAGACGGTAGGCGTTACTCTCAAGTAACGTTGAAACAAGAAGCCCGGTAGATCATTGATCTGTCGGGCTTTTTGCTTTTTGCGTCAACAAATTGCAGGCACATCTTGGTGGCTTGCGGCCAAGCCAAATTCCCGGTGCCTGCTGCCACCCTCCTTTCCTTGCGCCCTCTCGCCCTCTCGCCCTCTCGCCACAACAGTGAGCAACGCTGAGCATCTGGAATGCAGCAGCGCAGGCATATTGGATCAGCTCTGGATCAGCGGCCAGGCCGAGATCAATCGCCTGACCCTGTCAACTATGCCTATTTCGAGCCCTTGGCGCGCGCGGGACACTGATTTCGCAAGTAGGCCATGCCGCGCTTGCGGAGTCCCTCAATCGTGCTGCTCGGAGAAGCCCTGATGTCAAAGAAATATCTGTCGGCCATGGTTGTCGCCTTGTGTGCTGCCGGCTTGGCTCATGCCCAGGCCCTCGATTCGATGTCCGAACGCTCGGTCGATCTGGGTTCGGGCGAGCAAGTCATTCAAGCCTTGCGCGATCAGCATATGGGTTCCCGCAGCATCTTTTTCCGAACCTTGGGATCCGAATCGCTGGCCGTGCAGATCAAGGATTTCTTTGATAAAAATGGCCAGGTTTCCATCTCGGGCCATGCCTTGGAGAATCAGAATTCGGTGTTTTTCCTGAAGGGCAATAGCAGCAGGCTGCATGGCTTCTTGGCGCTCAATGACAGCCGCAAGGCTTTCGAATACAGCAGCAATCGACAGGGGCAGGTGACGGTTCGCGAGGTGCCGTTCACTGTGGTCTTTCCCGATCTTGAAGAGAGCTTCCAGCGCAGTTACGACCTCGCGCAAAGCCGCAGCGCATTGGCCGTGGCAGCGCCCGCCTACAGTGCCATGGCCTTGCGTCAAGCGCCGCATATTGGCCCCTATGCCAATCAAGATGTCACCAAGCTGGAAAGCAAGCCTGGCAGCTCTTGGGTGTTCTACCTCAACACCACGGCAGTGATGAGCGGCAGCACGCCGCTCAATGGCGTCACGAAGGAGCAGATGTACAGGGTCTGGCAGTCGGTCTCCGATCAATATTCGATGTTGAATATGAACGTCACGACCAATCGTGCCGTCTACGACGCAGCCCGCACGGCTAACACCTTACGCACCGGCATCATCAACTTCGTCAATCAAGATGGCCGCTCCAATGCACCGCTGCGTTCATTCGGCACTACCTCGGCCGGCACGCTTTATCGCAACCCCTCGGCCGGCTTTGACTATGGCTACGGCATCGGCATGACGGGGGCTCACGAGGTGGGTCATCAGATGGGCATGTTGCATGATGGGGGCGGCAGCGGCGGTGAATATTTCGAGGGTATCGCCGCCTATCAGTGGGGCCCCATCATGGGCAACTACTGGATGGGCGGCAGCTGGGCCAACCAGCTGTTCACCTGGAGCAAAGGCGAGTACAGCACGGCCAATAACCAGGAAGATGACTTCCGCATCATGACGGTGAATGAGTCAGTGCCCTATGCGGCGGACGACAACGTCAATGGCAAGGCGCTGGTGTTGCGTACAGCGGGTGAGATCAACCCGCAGGACAACTGGGGCCAGATCGAGCGCAATAGCGATAGCGATGTCTTCAACTTCACCGTCGCGGCTTCGGGCGTGCTGAATCTGCGCATTGATCCTATCGAGTACCTGCGTATGCTGGACGTGGACGCCTTCATCATCAACGCTGCTGGTCAAGTGGTGGCGCGCAGCAATTTGGCGGTCAACCGCTCGGCCGAGTTCAAGAACCTGCAGTTGGGCGCCGGCAGCTATCAACTGAAGATTCAAGGTGGAGCGGAGGGCACTCCGCAGAATGGCTTTTCGAACTATTCGTCGGTCGGCCTTTATGCACTGAAGGGAAGCCTGACAGGAGGGAGCGAAATTCCCGCCACGCCCTTGAGCAGTGGCGTGCCGCTGGCCAATCAGAGCGGCGCCACTGGTGTGTGGAGCTATTACGCGATCAGCCTGCCAAGCAGTGCGTCCAAGCTGACGCTTGCGCTCAAGGGCAGCAATGGCGATGCCGATCTCTTTGTCCGCAAGGACTTGCGGCCGACCACCGCCACCTATGGATGCAAAAGCGATGGCGCGACCAGTACCGAGACCTGCAGCATTGCTTCAGTGGCAGCCGGCACCTATTACGTCGGGGTCTATGCCTACAGCGCCTACACCGGCTTGAGCGTGACGGCCACAGTGATGCCCTAAGCTTGGCGGCACTTCATTCCAGTGTTGCTGCGATGCCGATGATCAAGGTCGATACAGCGAACAAGGCCAGCAGCAGCGGCCAGACGAAGCGCAGGTATTTGTCGTAGCCGACCTTGGCGATGGCAAGTCCGCCGACCAGCACCACGCTGGTCGGTGCCATCAGCAGCGCCAGGCCATGGCCCATGATCCAGGCGGTGATGGTGCTGGCACGGCTGACCTGGGCAAAATCGGCCAGGGGCGCCAGCAGCGGCATCGCCAAAGCTCCATGGCCCGAACTGGACGGAATCAAGACGGCCAGCGGAATATTCACCAGCACGGTCAAGAAAACGAAGAAGCCCGCCGAGGCGCCAGTGACCAGGCGTTCCATCGAGTGGAGGATGGTGTCCAGCGTTTGTGTGTTGTTCATGATCACCGACACCCCGCCGGCCAGCAGCACCACCATGGCCGGCCCCATCATGTCCGAGGCGCCGGCGGCAATCAGCCGCACTGTTTCCTTCTCGCCCATGCCTGCGACGATGCCCACCAGCACCGAAGCCAAGATGAAGAGCATGGCCAGTTGCGGAAACCACCAATTCAGCTCGAACCAAAACGGCGTGGCCCCCACCACCTCGTGCAAGCCGTAATAGTCGGCCGCAGCCGCCCGCCCACCGATCACGCTGGACCATGGGATCACCGAGAAGATCATCAACGCAAAGGCCAGGCCGGTGATCACCAGCACCCATTTCTGCGTCGCGGTCAGCTTGGCTTGGGCGTCATCAGCGCTTGGGCTGGCGTCGGCCGTTGATGCCTTGTCTTCTGGCGTGTCCCAACCCACCAGCGAAGCCGATGGGTCTTGGCGCACTTTGGCCGCATAGCGCAGCACCCAGCCTATGGACATTGCCGTGAGCACCACCCACAGCACAAAGCGCAAGCCAATGCCGTCGCCGATCGAGATGCCCGCCTCGCCGGCAGCCACGCCGATGGAGAAGGGGTTGACGGTCGAGCTCATCACGCCGACCAAGGCGCCGATGATGATCATGGCGGCGGTCACCAGCCTGTCATAGCCAAGGGCCGTCATCAGCGGAATGAAGAGCGCATAAAAGCCCAAGGTCTCGACCGAAAAGCCCATGGTGGAGCCCAGCAGCGAGAACAGCGTCATGACGGCGGCAATCAGCATCCAGCCTTTTTCCCGCAGCCGCTCGGCCAGTGCCGCCACCGCCACTTCAAGCGCGCGTGTGGCGAAGCTGACCGAGATAAAAGCACCGATCGACATGATGAACACGATCACGCCGATCTGTCCGAACATGCGGCCGACGGTTTCGCTGTCAACCCGGTGGGTGTTCGAGTTATGCAGGCCGTAAACTCCATTGACCGGTGCCAGTACCAACTGCTCAGCAGCCTCCTTGAGCGTCAGCGGTGAAGCCTGCTGCTGGAAGGTGCCCGGGATCGGGGAACCATCAGCATCGAGCTGATAGAGCCCGGAGGGAATAAACAGCGTCGCGATCCAGACCAGCAAAGTCACGATCGCCAGCGTGGTGACGGCGCCTGGGAACTTGAAACCGCGCTTGGGTGCTGTTGCTTCGCCTTCCGTGCCGCTGCTTGTGCCGCTGCCTGCCATGGCTCATCCCCTTTTTACACTTGTGTAGCTGCAGTTTAACCAAGCATTTAGACGGTTTGTGTCGAACCCAGCGCCGGTGACGCCAACGCAGCCAGACCCTGCAGCGCCGCGTGTTGCAGCAATATGATGGTCTTGCCGTCTTCAATTTGACCGCGAGCGATCATGGCCAAAGCTTCGCTCAGCGGCAACTCCATCACTTCGATGTCCTCTCCCTCCTGCGCCGCGCCGCCGCCCAGGCCGATGCGGTCACTCGCCTCATACTCGGCAGCGAAGAAATGCAGCTTCTCGGTCACCGAGCCGGGGCTCATAAAGGCTTCGAACAGCTTGCGCGGCGAGCGGATGCGAAAGCCGGTTTCTTCCTCGGCCTCGCGGCGTATGCAGGTTTCGGCGTCGTCGCTGTCGAGCAGACCGGCGCAAGCCTCGATCAACATGCCGTCGGCGCAGCCGTTCACATAGGCGGGGAAGCGAAACTGCCTGGTCAGCACCACCGTGGCGCGGCGGGCGTTGAACAGCAGCAGCACCGCGCCATTGCCGCGGTCGTAAGTCTCCCGGCACAGCTCTTGCCAGCGCCCGTCGCGACGCTGGATCTCGAAGCGGGTTTTTTTGAGCGTGAACCAGTCATCGGACAGCAAGGTCACTTGATGGATGCGCAGCTGCGTCTGCGATTGCACCGGCGGCTCGGCTCGCTCTGCGGTCGGCGTGTTCATGCGCTGGCCTCTGCGCCCAAGGGCAGTTGCGCCACCTCGGTATAGACCGGCAGTCCCAAAGTTTTCGCTTTGGCCACGTCGCCGTCGGCGCCGCGCGAGGCTCCGGGTATGCGCAACACCGCATCGCAGCGGGCCAGCAACCTGGCCGCCACTGGGTATTGGAATTGCTGAAACACCGCGTCGCCGGCCTCGCGCCCGCCCGCCGCGTGGATGATGGGTAACGCCAGCCATTCGCCCAGCAGAGGCAGATGGCCGCGCTGATAAATCGGCAGCGCGTAGCTTTCCAGACGTGCGCGGTTGTCGGCAATCTTGGCGGGGTCGCCGTCGGTGCCCGACATATAGGGGCCGGCGATCAGCACCAGCATGGGTTTGGCGGAGAGATTCATGTTTGTGTTGTCGTGAAAGTTAGTGATATTTCGTGCAATATCGTGCAATATCGTGCATACTAGAGCATCGCTTGGATACTTGCAAGACGCTGCTCGGCAGCCTCACCCCACCGAGGAAAAAACGATGTTGACATCCCAACGCAAAGCGCTGCTGCTGGCTCGTTTAAAGCAGGATGGCCAGCTGTTGGCCAAAACCTTGAGCCAAGAACTTGATCTGTCGGAGGACACGATCCGGCGCGATCTGCGCGAATTGGCGCGCGAGGGCAAGCTGCAGCGGGTGCATGGCGGCGCCTTGCCGGCCTCGGACGCTTTGGCCGACCTGGCCACACGCGAGCACATCGCGCCTGCGGACAAGCAGGCCTTGGGCCGCGCCGGTGCGGCGCTGATCAAGCCAGGGCAGTTGGTGATCCTGGACGGCGGCACGACGGCGCTGCAATTGGCTGCACAGCTGCCGCCCGATCTGCGCGCCACTTTTGTCACCCACAGCCCGACGGTGGCGATCGAGTTGGCCAAGCATGCCCATGTGGAAGTGATCATGCTGGGCGGCCGACTGTTTCGGCACTCGATGGTCAATATGGGGGCGGCGATGCTGGAGGCGGCCGCGCATCTGCGCGCCGACCTTTACTTCATGGGCGTGACGGGGGTGCACCGCGAGGCGGGCCTGAGTACCGGCGACCATGAGGAAGCGGCCGTCAAACGCGCTTTGCATGCGCGCGCTGCCGAGACGATTGTGCTGGCCTCCTCCGAAAAGCTCGGTGCGGCTTCAGCGTTCGAGATAGCGCCCTTGTCCGCGCTGGCTGCCTTGGTGCTGCCCGCATCGACGCCAAGTGCCACTGTCAAGAGCTTGCAGCTCAAAGGGCTGAAGCTCTTGCTTGCCGGCTAGGCACGCTTTGCATGAATCTGGGTGAGGCCGTCCAGTGAGAATCGGGATGGGCTGCAAATTGGAATTTGAAGCCAAGAGCCGCGGCGATTCGCGAGCAACGCAAGGCAACAGAGGGCCCGCGGCCGCGCTAGAACGGACTGGCACCGAATGGTGCAGAGCTTTCCAGGAGTTTTGTCGGATGAGGCAATGGTCGGCACCTGGCCATTCGAGCCGAGCTTGCACGCGCAGTGGCGCATGCGGCGAATATTCAAATGCTATGCTGAAGTCAGCTGTCCACGATTGACCTAGACACGATGAATCTAACTTGTAAATTCATGAGCCCTGCCGCTGGCCTGTGCCTCGCCTTTTCTTCGCTTGCGGCCCATGCGCAGCCGGCTGCGCTTGAACAATGCAGGGCTTTGGCGGATGCGCAAGCCAGGCTGCTTTGCTATGACAGCTGGGTGGACGCGCAGCTCACGGCCAGAAAGACACCGGGTCAAGCCGCTCCGGCTGTGGCTGCCGCTGTTGCTGCTACTTCTGCTGCGCCTGCTCCAACTGCTGTAGCGCCTGCCGCTGCCAGCTTTGGCCTGGAGCAGCAAGCACGCAAGGCCGAGGTCCAGGAGATCGAAAGTGAAATCTCCGGCCTGTTCGAAGGCTGGGGGCCCAAGCAGGTGATCAAGCTGAGCAATGGCCAACTTTGGCAGATCACCGACGACAGCTCGGCCGTGCTTTACCTGAAGAACCCCAAGGTCAAGGTGCGCCGCAGTGTGCTGGGCTACTTTGTGCTGGAGTTCGAGGCCAGCACTCAAACCGCCAAGGTGAGGCGTTTGGAGCGCTGAAGCATCAAGACGCTGGCCCCGGTAGGGTCAGCACAGTCTGGGCGGCAGCAAAATGTCCGGCCCGACCTGATCGATCTGCGTGTGGCCGCAAAACGCCATCGTCAGGTCAAGCTCCTTGTGAATGATCTCCAGCGCTTTGGCTACGCCGGCTTCACCCATTGCGCCCAGGCCATACAAGAACGCTCGACCGATATAGGTGCCGCGTGCACCGAGCGCGCGGGCCTTCAGCACATCCTGGCCGGAGCGAATGCCGCCGTCCATATGCACTTCGATCTGGCTGCCCACCGCGTCAACGATGGCGGGCAGCGCGTGGATGCTGGACTCGGCGCCGTCAAGCTGGCGCCCGCCATGGTTGCTGACGATCAAGGCGTCGGCGCCTGAGTTGACGGCCAGCCTTGCGTCTTCCACGTCCTGGATGCCCTTCAGAATCAACTTGCCGCCCCAGCGCTTTTTGATCCATTCAACATCGCCCCAGTTGAGCGCGGTGTCAAACTGCTTGGACGTCCATTCGGACAGCGAGCCCATGTTTTCCACGCCCTTGACATGGCCAACGATATTGCCGAATTGGCGCCGGGGCGTGCCCAACATGCCCAGACACCAGCGCGGCTTGGTCATCAGATTGATCAGGTTGGCGATGGTGGGCTTCGGGGGCGCCGACAGGCCGTTCTTGAGGTCTTTGTGACGCTGGCCGAGGATCTGCAGGTCCAGCGTCAGCACCAAGGCGCCGCAGCGCGCGGCTTTGGCCCGGTCGATCAGGCGCTCTATGTAGGCGCGGTCTTTCATGACATAGAGCTGAAACCAGAACGGTGCCTTCGTGCGGGCCGCCACGTCCTCGATCGAGCAGATGCTCATCGTCGACAAGGTGAAGGGGATGCCGAACTTCTCGGCCGCGCGAGCCGCCAGGATTTCGCCGTCCGCATGCTGCATGCCGGTCAAGCCGGTCGGCGCAATCGCCACCGGCATCGCCACATCGACACCAATCATCTGCGTGGCAGTCGAGCGGTTCTCCAAATTGACCGCAACACGCTGGCGCAACTTGATGGCCTGGAAATCCGCTGAGTTCGCGCGGTAGGTGCTTTCGGTCCACGAGCCCGAGTCGGCATAGTCATAGAACATGCGCGGCACGCGCTTTTGAGCCAGAACGCGCAGGTCTTCAATGCAGGTGATCACGGGCATGGTGGAGTCTCTTGGTGTTTGATGGTCTTGTTGGCGGCAATACTAGCGGAGCTAGCTGAGAGAATGTTGAATGCAGGCGCGCTTTGCTGCCTCCTTTCTCTTTTATCTATAAGCCATTGATGCCCGACGCCGAAAAGCCTCTCGCCGAGAACGCTGCAGCTGTGCTGCTTGTGCCTCCTGCTCGCCCCACCTGGCAGCGCGTGCTGTGGTTGCTGGCCGGCATCGCCAGCTTGGTTCTGGGTTTTATCGGCATCTTTGTGCCCTTGCTGCCGACCACGCCATTTGTCTTGTTGGCGGCATTTTGTTTTTCGCGCGGCAGCAGCCGCTGCGAGCGCTGGTTGCTTGATCACAAATTGTTTGGTCCTATGGTGCGCGACTGGCGAGCCACGCGCGCGGTGCCGCTGCGTGCCAAGCAGTTGGCCAGCGTGATGATGGCGATCGGGTCCTTGACAGCTGCCTTCAAGATGCCGCCGCATTTGGCATGGCTGCCGGCCTTGTGCTGTGCATGCGTGGCATGGTGGCTGTGGCGCTAGACGACGCGCAAG
>CAUPEV010000152.1:0-12845 GCA_963510335.1 uncultured Roseateles sp. | reverse complement strand
CGAGTTGCAGATTGCTCATTTGCCGGCCCCCATCATGCCTGGCACCTGCACCCTGTTCTCAATACAGAGCGCAAGGCGATTGACGGCGAAGGCGGAGACAAAGTACAGGCCGGTGACAGCCAGATAGACCTCGATGCCGCGCGAGGTCTCTTCCTGCGCCTGCATGGCAAACATGGTCAGCTCGGTGATGCTGACCGCGAAGGCCACCGAGGAGTTCTTGATGATGTTCATGCTCTCGCTGGTCAGTGGCGGAATGACGATGCGAAAAGCCATCGGCAGCAGCACATAGCGATAGGTCTGCGGCAGCGTGAAGCCCATCGCCAGGCCCGCATAGCTTTGGCCCTTGGGCAGACTCTGGATGCCGGCACGCACCTGCTCGGCGATCCGCGCTGAGGTGAAAAACCCTAGTGCCAAAACCACCAGCACAAAGCTGGGCACTTGGCGCAGCGACAGGAACAGCGAAGGCAGCACGTGGTACCAGAGAAAGACCTGCACCAGCAGCGGCACATTGCGGAACAACTCGGTCCAGGCGTCACCAATCAGCACCAGCCATTTGTTCGGCGTGGTGCGCAAGATGCCCATCAACACGCCGATAGCCAGCGCCACCAACAGCGCCAGTGCGGCCACGCTCAGTGTCCACCCCCAGGCGGACAGCATCCAGTCCAAATAGGTGATGTCGCCGCCGCTGCCAAAGCAACTGCTGACCACCTCACCATCGATGGTGTTCTTGCAGAACACCTGCCAATCCCAATTCGCCACCATCATCTCCCATCAAAAAGTTGAGGCCGCCGGTTGTCCACCAGGCGGCCTCCTCATCTATGCCGGCCCCGATCAGCCGGAGCCAGAGCTACCTGCGGCAGGTCTGGCACGCGGAGACATTACTTCTTAACGTAGGACTCGGCCGGATTGTCGTTCGGCGTGGCCCACGCGGCCTTGGTGTTGTCGTTCACAGGCATGCCAACCTTGACATTGGCGGGCGGAATCGGCTGCTCGAACCACTTGCTCCAAGTCTTGGCGATATCGCCGGACTTCATCTGCGCCTTGATGCTGTCATCCACAGCCTTCTTGAAGGCCGGGTCATCCTTGCGGATCATGATGGCGATTGGCTCAACCGCCAACACCTCGCCGACGATCTTGAAATCGGCCGGGTTCTTGGACTTCGCGATATTGCCGGCCAGGATGGCGCCGTCCATCACAAAGGCGTCAGCCCGGCCCGACTCCAACAGCAAAAAGCTGTCAGCATGGTCCTTGCCAAAGACTTCCTTGAAGTCAACGCCGGTGGCGCGTTCGTTCTTGCGCAGGGTCTGCACCGAGGTCGTGCCGGTGGTGGTGGCGACGTTCTTGCCGTTCAACTGGGCAATGCTGGTGATGCCGGAGTTGGCCTTGACGGCGATGCGCACCTCTTCAACAAATGTGGTCACCGCAAAAGACACGTCTTTTTGGCGCGCCGCATTGTTGGTGGTGGAGCCGCACTCGATATCGACCGTGCCGTTCTGAACCAAGGGAATGCGATTTTGCGAAGTGACCGGCTGGTATTTGACAGCCATGGCGCTCATGCCCAACTGCTTGCGGATGTCACGCAACACGTTTTCGCAGATCTCGACGTGGTAGCCAACAAACTTGCCGTCACCCAAGGTATAGGACAAGGCACCCGAAGATTCGCGCACGCCCATGGTGACGCTGCCGCTGTCTTTGATCTTCTTCAAGGTGTCTGCCTGCGCCAGGCCAGTAGCCAAGCCACCAACAGCGGCGATAGCAAGGGCGAGCAATGTCTTCTTGGTCATAAACACTCCAGATTCAATTTACGGATTTGGCAAAAAATCAGATGCCATCTTAGGGGCTATAGCGAGCGATTCACAGCGCGATGCGACTACGTGTTTTTACGCATGGTCGAATCGACTATTCGGTCAGGAACTTCCATAGAGCAAACGCGGCCGGCTTATTGCGCCTAGAGATCTCGGGGCGTTCGCGGTAGATGCGCAGTTCCATATTCAACTCGAACTCGCCCATGGGGGCCGCGCGCACCAGGTTCTTCGCCAGCAACTCTTTCTTGACAGAGCTGGCAGGCAAGAAGGTCAGGCCATGGCCCTCCAGCGCCATCGCCTTCAGCCCCTCGGCCATATCGGTCTCGTAGATCGCATCCAAATTCAAGGGCACCGCCGAGGCCTTGGCGATCAACTCGACCAAGCGCCCCAGGTAGGCGCCAGAGGCATAACTGAGGAACGGGATTTTCTGCCCCGGCCGGCCCGGCAAGCGGAAAATCGGCTCGCCCTGGGCGTCGGCCTTGGCATATGCAGCCAGGGTTTCTTGCCCCAAGGACGCCATCTGATAGCGCTCAGGGTCTAGCTGCAAGGGCTGGCTGGCATGGTGATAGACGATCAGCAGATCGCAATTGCCCTCACTCAACTGCAACATCGCGTCGTGCACATTGAGGGCATTGAGCCGGCATTTGAGGGCGCCAAAACGCTGGCGCAAATCCATCAACCAATGCGGGAAGAAACTGAAGGCAAGCGAATGCGGCACCGCAAACTCGATCATGTCCTGCCCGGCGGATTGATGGCTGCGCAACATATTGCGCGTCGCCTGCAAACTACCGAGGATCTCGACCGCCTGGCCAAGCAGAGTCTCGCCGGCGCCGGTCAAACGGGTGGGGTAGGAGGAGCGATCGACCAAATCAACGCCGGCCCAGGCCTCTAACGCCTGAATACGGCGCGAGAACGCGGGTTGGGTGACATGCCGAACCTGGGCGGAGCGCGAAAAGCTGCGCGTCTCGGCCAAGCTCACGAAATCTTCAAGCCATTTGGTTTCCACACATTCAGTGTAGCCGCCCTGCCGTTCGGATTAGCGCATACCCTAGACAGCGGTGCTACCCCCCCGATTGCAGGGGGTTGACAAGCCACACACCCGAACACGACTGAGTACAGTCAATCCAAGATCGCTTAAGTTCAATTCACTTTATCAACCAACTTGGAGCAGGACGATGCGTGCAGCGAAAACCTTGATCACCGCAGCTTTGATGGCCTTGGCAGTTCCGGTACTCGCGGGCACCACACTTTTGGACTTTGAGAGTGTTTCTAGCGTCACCACTGATCTGAGCAAGGACAAGCTCTACGCCGGCCTGGGCATCAATTTCACGACAAATGCCTGGAGCGCTGCCAGTCGCAAAGCGAAGACCGATCCAGGTGAAGGTTATTTCTACCGAGGTTTGGATGCCAATGGTTTTACCAACAACCGGGGGGGCTTGTGGATTTGGGATGGGGATACCGATACAGGCGAGCTCTCCTTTTTTATCAATGTCGCCAAGGGCTTCAACACCGAGTTCGGTCTGAGCTACACGACGGGAGATGGGGTCGCAGGGCGGGTCGAAATCTATAGCGAAGAGAACGGCAAAGGTGAGTTGGTGAATGACCTTGCCCTCGCATCCACCGGCGCTTGCCCCGCAGACCCTAGCTATCTATGCAAATGGAATGACCCGACGATCAGCCTGAATGGCAAGGTAGGCAAGTCAATTCGCATCACAGGCGCCAACACCCAATTGATTTTTGATGACTTCAGGTTTCAATTGAATGGCGGTGGCACTCAGGTCCCTGAACCCGGCGGCGTGGCGCTGAGCTTGGCCGCCTTGGGCGCTCTGGCTTGGAGCCGCAAGCGCAAAGCCAGCTAAGGTCAGGGCGGCGGCAACGCCTCTGCCCCGCTCTGCTGCAAACGCCACATCCGGGCATATGTCCCCTGCAGCGCCAGCAGCGCTTCATGGTGACCGCGCTCGACGATGCGGCCGGCCTCCAGCACCAAAATCTCATGCGCATCGACGACGGTGGACAGCCGGTGCGCAATCACCAGCACCGTCTTGTTCTGCGCGGCCGACTCCAACTCGCCTTGGATGGCGCGCTCATTGGTCGAATCCAGCGCCGAGGTCGCCTCATCAAAAATCAGCAGCGGCGGATTCTTCAGCAGCGTGCGGGCAATTGCCACGCGCTGCTTCTCCCCGCCGCTGAGCTTGAGACCGCGCTCGCCGACCATGGTGTCGTAGCCTTTGGGCATGCCAGCGATGAAGGCATGGATATGCGCTGCGCGCGCCGCAGCTTCCACTTCCTCTTGACTTGCACCCGGCCGGCCATAGGCAATGTTGTAGGCCACGGTGTCGTTGAACAAGACCGTGTCTTGAGGAACGATGCCAATCGAGCGGCGCAAGCTGCTTTGCGTGACCGCGCGCAGCTCTTGGCCGTCGATGGTAATGCGGCCACTGTCGATGTCGTAGAAGCGATAGAGCAGACGTGCCAGCGTGCTCTTGCCCGAACCGCTGGGGCCGACAACGGCGACCTTCTTACCGGCCGGTATCTCGAAGCTGACATCGTGCAGAATCGGTCGCGCCTTGTCATAAGAAAAGTTGACAGCCTCGAAGCGCACCGCCGCGCCATTGACAAGCAACTCCACGGCTCCTGGCACATCGGCCACCTCGCGCTCGCGCTCCAGCAGGCCGAACATCTTGTCCAGATCGGTCAGGCTTTGCTTGATCTCGCGGTAGATCACGCCGAGGAAGTTCAGCGGGATGTAGAGCTGGATCATGAAAGCATTGACCATCACCAAGTCACCCAGACTCATGCTGCCGGATACCACCCCGACTGTGGCCCGCCACAGCATCAAGACCGGGGCGGTGGCGATGATCAACTGCTGGCCGGTGTTGAGCAAGGACAGCGTCGACTGTGCCTTGAGCTGCGCGCGGCGCAGCTTCTCCAGGCTCTCGTCATAGCGGGCGGTTTCGAAGTCCTCGTTGTTGAAGTATTTGACCGTCTCGTAGTTCAAGAGCGAATCGATCGCCCGGCTGTGCGCGACCGAATCCAGCTCATTGAGCTGCTTGCGGAACTTGGTGCGCCACTCGGTCACCGTGATGGTGAAGCTGATGTAGAGAGCAAGTGCCGCCAGCGTGATGTAGGCAAACCAGGCATCGAACTTGACCGCCAGCAGCGTCAGCACCAGCGTCACCTCGATCAGCGTCGGCACGATGCTGTAGAGCGAATAGGAGATCAGCGAATGCACGGCGCGCGTGCCACGCTCGATGTCGCGCGTCATGCCGCCGGTCTGGCGCTCCAGGTGGAAGCGCAGGCTGAGTGCGTGCAAATGCCGAAATACCTGCAGGGAGATGCTGCGCGCCGTGCCTTCGGTCGCCTTGGCGAAGATCAGCTCTCGCAACTCGGTGAACAAGGAAGTCATCAAGCGCAAGGCGCCGTAAGCGACCAGCAACCCCAAGGGCACCACCGCCACACTGGCAGCCGAGCCGGGCTTGATGGCCAGGCTATCGACCAGCGATTTCAAAAGCAGCGGCACGGCCACATTGCTGAGCTTGGCAAACACCATAAAGCTGAGCGCAATACCGACGCGCCAGCGATATCGCCACAAATAGGGCAAGAGCTTGTTGATCGTGGCCCAGTCGCTGCGTGCAGCCGCCGGGCTAGCCCCCGCAGCTGGAGCCGTACCGTGTGAATGAGGAGTAAGCGCAGGGCTGCTTCGCATATATTGTTTTAGTTCCTGGGCTGTGAACGAGAATGGCGCAGCAATTCTCTCAGGAACCGACATGACCGATACCCAGCCGGCAGCAAGCCCCCAAAACCTCAGCGCCGCGCCCAGTGCAGGCCCAAGCGCTGATACCAGCGCCAATCCAGGTACGAACACCACCGCCATGCCGCGCGAGCTGGTCTTGCGCGTGATGCCTATGCCGGCCGACGCCAATCACAACGGCGACGTATTCGGTGGTTGGATCATGGCGCAGGTAGACATTGCCGGCTCCATTTTGCCGGCGCGTATTTCCAAGGGCCGCGTCGCCACCGTGGCGGTGAAGGAGTTCTTGTTCAAGCAGCCGGTGTCAATCGGCGACCTCTTGTCCTTCTACGCACAGGTGACCCGCGTCGGGCGTACCTCGATCACCGTGCAGGTTGAGGTGGTAGCCGAGCGCAACCCGGCCAATCCGGAAGTGGTCAAGGTGACCGAGGCGCAGCTGACCTATGTGGCGATTGACCATCAAGGCAAGCCGCGCCAGTTCAATCAAACTTCGTGAAGTCCGGCTGGCGTTTCTGGAAGAAGGCCTGAAACGCCTCCATCGCCTCGGGTGAACGCAGGCGGGCGCCAAAAATCTCGGCCTCGACCTTGATCGTCTCTATCACTTGCGCGGCGCTGTGCCGGCGCATCAGGCGCTTGCTCTCGCGCACGGCACTCGGTGCCAAGGCATTGAAGCGCTCGGCCACGCGGCGCGCATAAGCCACCACTTCGCCAGCTGCCAGAACGCCATTGGCGATACCGCACTCCACGGCATCAGCGCCGGTGAAGGGGTCGCCCAGCAGCAGCTTCTCAGCCGCCTTGGCGTGGCCCATCAAACTGGGCACGATCAGGCTAGAGCCAAACTCAGGCACCAAGCCCAAGCCCACAAAAGGCATGGCCAGGCGCGAATCGTCGGCGACATAGACAAAGTCGCAATGCAAGAGCATGGTGGTGCCGATACCGATCGCCGCGCCATTGACGGCCGCAATCACAGGCTTTTCGCAACCCAGCAAGGCGCGCATGAACTGGAACACGGGCGCATCTTCATCGCGCGGCGGGCTGCTCATGAAGTCTTCGATGTCATTGCCCGAGGTGAAGACCGTGGGCTGACCCTGGATCAAGACCGCGCGCACTGTCTTGTCGGTGTTGGCAGCGATCAGCGCATCGGCCATCTCCTGGTACATCACGCGGGTCAAGGCGTTTTTCTTTTCGGGGCGGGCGATTTCAATCGTGGCCACACCGTTGACGATGGCGGTTTTGATGCTCATGGGGCAGTCTCCAAATTTCGTGGGATTGTGACGCAGCAATTCAAGCTGCGCGAACCAGCTGTTGCCAATGATTGGCCAAATGCATCAGGTGTGCCCGCTCATATTCTTCGCGGCTCAGCGGGCCATAGGCGAAATGCGGCGCCAAGGGCCCCTTGTGCGCCGCGAATGCATCCATCGCATCGAGCAAGCGCTGCACCGAAGACTTCAGGCTGCGCTCAGCGTCCAGCGCCGGCGCGCCGGGAATCGGCTCATCCAGGCTGTGCGACATTTGGCCGCGGGCATTGAACAAGGCCCAGGCCGCAGCACCCACGCTGGACCGGAACCAAGCCGGTTTCAGCTCGGGAAAGCCGTTGACGGAGAACTCGATGCTTTGCGCCAGATGCTGCAGCAGCTGCGCCAGCGTCCAGGCGTTGTCCTGCACCTTGGGCGGGCTGAACAACAACTCGAACACCCCCTTGCGCGCCTGTTTCCAGGTCGCAAAGGCGGGGTTGAGGTCGCCCTGACAACCGGCGAGCAGAGCCGGCCCAGCCAGCAAGGCCGCGCCGCGTAAAACCGTTCGCCGATCTATCACCTTAGAGCCGTTCGATGATGCCAGCAGCACCCTGACCGGCGCCGACGCACATCGTCACCATGCCGTACTTCTCACCGGTGCGGCGCAGGCCGTGGATCACCGAGGCGGCACGAATGGCGCCGGTGGCGCCCAGCGGGTGACCCAAGGCGATCGCGCCGCCGTTCGGGTTCACCTTGCTGCGGTCCAACACGATGCCCTTGCTGTCGAGGTCATTCAAGACGGCCAGCGACTGCGCGGCAAAGGCTTCGTTCAACTCGATCCAGCCCAGGTCCTGAGCCTTCAGGCCGGCCAACTTCAAGGCGGCAGGAATTGCCTCGATCGGGCCAATGCCCATGATCTCGGGCGGCACGCCGCGCACCGCGAAGCTAACGAAACGAGCCAGCGGTGTCAGGCCGAAGCGCTTGACCGCCGCTTCAGACGCGACGATCAAGGCGCCGGAACCGTCCGAAGTTTGCGAGCTGTTGCCCGCAGTGACCGAACCCTTGGCGGCAAACACTGCGCGCAGCTTGGCCAGGCCTTCCAGCGTGGTGTCGCGGCGTGGGCCTTCGTCGGTGTCGACCATGCGGCGACGCTCGTTGATGGAACCGTCGAGCAGATTGGGCAGGCGCTCAATGATCTCGAAAGGCGTCATCTCGTCTTTGAAGGCACCCGACTCGATCGCGGCCAGCGCACGCAGATGCGATTGCAGCGCGAATTCGTCTTGCGCTTCGCGGCTGATCTTCCACTGCTGAGCGACCTTCTCCGCCGTCAGACCCATGCCGTAAGCCAGGCCCAGGTTCTCGTCGCGCTCAAAGATGGCGGGCGACAAAGAAGGCTTGTAGCCGCCCATAGGCACCATGCTCATCGACTCGACGCCGGCGGCGATCATCACCTCGGCCTCACCGACGCGAATGCGGTCGGCGGCCATTTGCAAGGCGGTGATGCCGGAGGCGCAGTAGCGATTGACGGTGACGCCGCCGACCGTGTTGGGCAGGCCGGCCAGCACCGCGCCAACGCGGGCGATATTCATGCCCTGCTCGCCTTCGGGGAAGGAGCAGCCGACGATGGCATCCTCGATGGCGGAAGGGTCAAGACCCGGCACTTGGGCCAAGGCGGCTTGAATGACGCGCGCCAGCATTTCGTCCGGACGGGTGTTTTTGTAATAGCCCCGGCCCGACTTGCCGATAGGCAGACGCGTGGCTGCGCAGATATACGCTTCTTGAACTTGCTTGCTCATGATGCTGATCCTTTCATGACCAGTGAATTTCTTTGTGTAATGCACTGCGGCTACTCGGCCGCGTCAGGGGTTGAGGGAGCGTAGCGAGCGGATGCTTGGCTAGGCGGACGGAGCGCAGGAACCGGAACGTACTTCCTGTACGTGAGGATTCCGAGCACCGCCCAACGACACCAGGCATCCGCGCAGTAGCTCCATCAATTCCTGACAGGTTTGCCGGTTTGAAGCATGCCCATGATTCGTTCCTGAGTTTTTGGGTGCTCAAGCAGCGAGCAAAAATGCTTGCGCTCCAGCGACATCAAATACTCCTCGGACACCAGCGAGCCGGCCTCGACCGCACCGCCGCAGACCACATCGGCGATCAGGCTGGCGAGGTAGAAGTCATGTGCGCTGATGAAGCCACCGTCACGCATATTGGCCAACTGACCCTTGATGGTGGCGATGCCGGAGCGGCCCGCGACCGGGAACAGCGCCCGCAGCGGCGCGCGGTAGCCGGACTCGGCCATCGCCTTGACTTGCGCCGTGGCGACATGCAGCAACTCGTCCTTGTTCGGCACGATCACATCGCTGTCGAGCAAGAAGCCATTCTTGCGGGCTTCCAGCGCCGAGGTCGCGACCTTGGCCGTGGCTGCGGTCGTGAAGCCGTCTGTCAGGAAGGCAAAAATGTCGGCATTGGCATTGCCGGCCGCAGCCATTTCGGCCGCACGGCGAGCGATATAGGTCAGGCCGCCGGCGCCGGGGATGAGCCCAACGCCAACTTCGACCAAACCGACATAACTCTCCATATGCGCGACACGGCGCGCGCAATGCACAGCCAACTCGCAGCCGCCGCCCAGCGCCAAGCCGCGCATTGCAGCCACCACCGGCACGCTCGCGTAACGGATGCGCAACATCGCGTCCTGCAGCTTCTTCTCTTCGGGCGCAATGCCCTTGGCGCCCGACTTCATGAAGACGGGCATCAGCGCTTCGAGGTTGGCGCCGGCCGAGAACACATCGTCCGGCGACCAGATCACCAGGCCCTTGTAAGAGCTTTCAGCGATCTCGACCGCCTTCAGTAGGCCTTCGGTCACGGTCGGGCTGATCAGGTGCAGCTTGGCGGTGATCGATGCGATCACAACCTCGTTGTCCAGGGTCCAGACGCGCAGCTCTTCGTTCTTGAACAGCTCGGTACCGGCCTTCAATGGATCGACTGCACCTTCGCCGAACAAGGCCTCGGGGAAGGCTTGGCGCTGGTAAACCGGCAGCTCCGTGCGGGGCTTGAATTTACCCTCGGCCGCGCTCCAGGAGCCGGCCGCGCTGTGCACGCCGCCGTTGTCGGCCACCGGTCCGGTGAAGACCCAGGCCGGCAAAGCCGCGCTGGACAAGGTCTTGCCAGCGGCGATGTCTTCGGCCACCCACTCGGCCACTTGCTTCCAGCCAGCTTGTTGCCAGAGTTCGAACGGGCCTTGGCTAGAACCGAAGCCCCAGCGCATTGCGAAGTCGATTTCGCGTGCGGTGTCGGCCACGGTGTCCAGGTGCACGGCGCAGTAGTGGAAGCTGTCGCGCAGGATGGCCCACAGGAACTGGGCCTGTGGATTGGTTGACTCGCGCAGCAGCTTGATGCGGTCGGCGGCAGGTTTTTTAAGCATGCGGGCGACGATCTCGTCGGCCTTTTTGCCGCCGGCCACGTATTCGCCAGTGGCCGTATCCAGACGCATGATGTCCTTGCCGACCTTTTTGTAGAAACCGGCGCCAGTCTTCTGACCCAGGGCGCCCTTCTCGATCAAACCGGCCAGCACGGCCGGAGTCGCATAGGTCGAATAGAAGGGGTCATCCTTCAGATTCTCTTGCATGGTCTTGACGACGTGGGCCATCGTGTCCAGGCCCACCACGTCAGCGGTGCGGAAAGTGCCACTGGAGGCTCGGCCGAGCTTTTTGCCGGTCAGGTCATCGACCAGATCGACGCTCAGGCCGAACTTCTCGGCTTCGATCATTGTGGCCATCATGCCGGCGATACCGACCCGGTTAGCGACGAAGTTAGGTGTGTCATTGGCGCGCACAACACCCTTGCCCAGGCCCGAAGTCACGAAGGACTCCAGCTGATCAATCACAGCCGGCAACGTAGTCGGCGTGTTGATCAACTCGACCAAGTACATATAGCGCGGTGGGTTGAAGAAATGGATGCCGCAGAAGCGCGGCTTGATTTCTTCTGGCAGCGCTTCGGCCAGCTTGGTGATCGACAGGCCCGAGGTGTTGGACGCGACGATGGCGTGCGGGGCAACGAAAGGCGCGATCTTCTTGTAGAGATCGAGCTTCCAGTCCATGCGCTCAGCAATCGCCTCGATGATCAGGTCGCATTCACCCAGCAGGGCCAGATGCTCTTCGTAGTTGGCAGCCTGGATCAGCGCGGCGTCTTCAACCACGCCCAGCGGTGCGGGCTTGAGCTTGGTCAGGCCGGCAATCGCCTTGGTGACGATGCCATTCTTGGCGCCTTCTTTGGCCGGCAGATCGAACAGGATCACCGGGACTTTGAGGTTGACCAGATGGGCGGCGATTTGCGCGCCCATCACGCCAGCGCCGAGCACGGCGACTTTACGAACTTGAAAACGACTCACAGAATTCTCCTTGCAAATACGGATAACGAGCCCCGAAAGGCTCGTCAAAAAACCCAGGCCTTACTCGACACGAATCCAGGTCTGCGTGCGGCCCAACATCGGCATACCGATATAGCCACGCACTTCCATCTTCTTGCCGCCATCCACCGGCTTCAAGCGCACCTTGTAGACCTTGCCATTGTTAGGGTCGAGGATGTCACCGCCGTCCCACAGCTCAGCATCATTGCTGCTTTGTTTGACGTTGCGCAAAATAGTCATGCCCATCACCGGCTTGTCCTTGCGCTCATCGCTGCACTTGTCGCATTTGGCATCCGCCTTGGCTGGATCCAAAAGCTTTTCAATCACGGCAGAGTAAACACCCGCTGTGTCACTGACGCGCACCAAAGACTTTTCAACCTTGGTTTCGTCGTCGATCGTCTTCCACAAGCCGGCCGGGCTGGCTTGCGCCATGGCCAGGTTGGCAACAAGACTCAAAACAGCTGCAGCAATCAGTGATTTCATGGTGTCTCCAATGGTTTTTGTGAACTCAATACGGGCTTGGCAAGGCTAGGCTAGGTAAATCAGAACAACTCTTCTTCCATCTCCATCAAGGAAGGCAGACCTGCACGCGCGGTGCGGATCAGCATCGCTGTCTCGGGCAGCAGCTTCGCAAAATAGAAGCGCGCTGTCGAGAGCTTGGCGGTATAAAACTTGTCGCCACTGCCTTGCTTTTCCAAGGCTACCTTGGCCATGCGGGCCCAGAAGTAAGCGAATGTCAGGTGACCCACCACGCGCAGATAGTCCACCGCCGCAGCGCCGACTTCATCCGGGTTTTGGAAAGCCTTCATGCCGATCTCTGTGGTCAGCTTGGTGACCTTGTCGCCCAAGTCGGCCAGCGGGTTGATGAACTCCTGCATCGCCTCATTGGTGCCTTCGGCTTCGACAAAGGCGGCGATCTTGGCGCCGAACTTGCGCAGCTTGGCGCCGTTATCACCCAGCACCTTGCGGCCCAGCAAATCCAGTGACTGGATCGTGTTGGTGCCTTCATAAATCATGTTGATGCGCGCATCGCGCACGAACTGCTCCATGCCCCACTCGTGGATGAAGCCATGGCCGCCGTAGACCTGCATGCAATGCGAAGTCGCAATCCAGCCGTTGTCGGTGATGAAGGCCTTGATGATGGGCGTCAGCAGCGAGACTTCGGCCTCGGCTTCCTT
The DNA here is from genome assembly GCA_963510335.1 of uncultured Roseateles sp. Classification (GTDB taxonomy): domain Bacteria; phylum Pseudomonadota; class Gammaproteobacteria; order Burkholderiales; family Burkholderiaceae_C; genus Paucibacter_A. The sequence goes on along the minus strand of CAUPEV010000152.1, from coordinate 471 downwards.
GCGCTCGTCTTCGTCGTCCGAGGCCAGCGCCTTGTCCAGCGTCATGGCCACATACGTGGCGAGCGCGCGGCCGCCTTCGGCGTAGGCGCGGGCGGTCAACAGCATCTTGCGCACATCTGGGTGCACGATGATGGAGTCAGCCGCCTTTTCGGGCGACTTCGGTCCGCTCAAGGCGCGCATCTGGATGCGATCTTTGGCGTAGGCGGCGGCGTTTTGGTAAGCCACTTCGGTCAGTCCGAGTGACTGGTTACCCACACCGAGTCGAGCCGCATTCATCATCACGAACATCGCCGCCAAGCCCTTGTTGGGCGCGCCGACCATGGTGCCGACCGCATCTTCCAAGACCATCTGGCAGGTCGAGTTGGCATGAATGCCCATCTTGTGCTCAAGACCGGCGCAGAAAATGCTGTTGCGGGCACCGATGCTGCCATCGGCATTGACCAGGAATTTGGGCACGGTGAACAGCGAAAT
>CAUPEV010000151.1:0-12850 GCA_963510335.1 uncultured Roseateles sp. | reverse complement strand
CCGGGCGGTTTTGGCGACAAGTTCGACTCTTGCGGCGGCGGCACCTGCGTGGACGGCAAGAAGGAGCAGTACAGCTTCCTCGACTACGACCCTGAAACCACCACCAACTTTGAGCTCGGCTACAAGGGCAGGCATTGGTCCAACAAGCTTGACCTGAGCGCGGTCTACTTCAACACCAAATACAAGGGTATGCATGTCACAGGCATGAACGCCGTGGGCCAGAAAAAGCTCGAGCCGGGCCGCGTATGCGCCGATTGGGAGCCTGCTTGCGACGTGGTCAGCGCCTGGAAGACCGAGAACATCGGCGACTCCGACATCCAGGGGCTGGAGCTGGAGTTCAAGCTTCTGCCATGGGCTGGTGGCAACTTGTCCGGCTTCCTGGCCGTGCTGGACACCAAGGTCAAGTCCTACGACACCTATAGCGACGAATGGATGTGCGGCTACCGGGTCGAGAACAAGGCCGAGCCTTGCGCGCCGATCTATCTGGGGGACGACCCGAAGAAGCGTGGCCGCGCGATTCGCGATGTCACTGGCAACCAGCTGCCCTACGCGCCCAAGTATGCGTTTGCACTCAACTATGGCCATGACTTTGATGTGGGCGGCGGCATGACGCTGTCGCCATTCGTCGGCATGCGCTGGCAGAGCAAGATGTACTTCACCGTGCGCAATCTGGACAACCCCGTGTTCGGTGACTACCAGGACGCTTACACGAATTGGAATGCGGCCCTCAAGCTGGCCGGCGCTTCGGGTAAATGGGATCTGGAGTTGTGGGGCAATAACCTCAGCAACAACATCGTCAAGAACTGGATGGGTCAGGGCCAGGCTGGCGGCTACACCTCGAACAGCTACAACGCGCCACGCATGTACGGGCTGCGAGGCACGATCAACTATTGACCCCCTCTTGATGGCCGCTTGACGGCTGGGCGCACGCTGATCGAACTCAGTCGTGCGCCATTTTTATTGACCTTGCCATTTCTGCAATCTTTGCTGTCCTGGCGTCCAGCCTTGATGGAACCTTGACGATTTCCAAAGAGAGCCTTGATGCATTCGTAAGCGAAGCCAAAGGCCGCGCTGCGGACACTTGAGCCAAGTCAAAACGCCGTGACCTAGCCCTGCCATGCAATGCAGGCCGCGCCTTGACCCACCCCTTCAATGCAGCGCTGGCGGTATACCGCAGCGGGCCTTGCTTTGATTCGCAAAGAGACAGCAGGAGAAAAAAGATGAGTTCAGAGTTCCCTTCCAGCCGCCGCACCCGTCCAGGCAAAACGGCACCCTTGGCCCGCACGGCCATCAGCATGGCTGCGGCCGCATTGCTTGGCGTCGCAATGCCCGCTTGGGCACAGCAAGTGCCGGCCGCCAGTAATGAGGCAAAGGCCGCCGCGCCAAACAGGAATGAGCTGGAAACCGTGGTGGTGACTGCCACCCGGGTCAGCTCCAGCTTGCTGCAGACGCCGGTCGCCGTGACTGCTATCACGCAAGACAGACTGACCCGCGAGGGCGTCACCGATGTGCGCGGCCTGGCCGGCACGGTGCCGAATTTGCAGTTCTCCACCGGCGCCGACTCCGGCGTGCAGATCGCCATTCGCGGCATCAGCTCGAACAACTTCACCGAGATCGGCGATCCCGCCGTCGGCCTGCATGTGGGTGGCCTGTATTCGCCGCGTCCGCAGGGTGCGATGGCGCTGATGTTCGACCTGGAGCAGGTTGAAGTGCTGCGCGGCCCGCAAGGCACTTTGTTCGGCCGCAACTCCACAGCGGGCGCCATCAACATCATGCCCGCCAAGCCCGAGTACGGCGCTACTTACGGCAGCGCCGAGCTGGACCTGGGCAACTTGAACAAGCGCCAGCTGAATGTGATTCAGAACATCGGCATCGGCGAGAACTTCGCGCTGCGCGCCACGCTGATGCATCTGACCCGCGACAGCTGGCTGAACCAGACGCAGGACAAGACCGATATCGATATGCCTGAGCATGGCTTCCACAAGGACGGCATTCCTGACGTCGATCAGCGCCGCAATACCGCAGTCAGCAAGGCCGAGGCCTATAACAACAAGGATCAATGGGCTGCGCGGCTGTCGGGCCGCTGGCGGATCACGCCCGATCTGGAGGCCTCGCTGGGCTATGAAAAGTTCCAGAACTCCGGCGCCGGCGAGATCGCCTTGAAGGACTGCGCGCAAGCCGCCGGCACGCGCTTTGCCTGCCCCGCTAGCCAGTGGGACGTCAATATCAACTTGCCCGGCAAGATGGACATGTCTATCGACACCGTGCGCGGCGGCTTGAACTGGAATCTGGGCAAGTCCAACAGCCTGGAGTACAACTTTGCCTATGCCGACCAGCGGCGCAGCCAGCAGACCGATGATGATGCGGGTTATCACCGTCTGTCCAGCCAGGTCACCGCGGAGTGGACCGCCGAAGGCCTGCATCCAGGCGTCTGGCCTGTGCAAGACAACACATCCATCACGCTGAACTCCAAATACCAGTCGCTGGTTCAGGAGCTGCAATACAAGCAAAGGACCGACACGCTGCAATATGTGGTTGGCGGGTTTTGGATGCGCGAAAAGAACGCCATCGACTATGCGCAGGAATATTTGACCAACGACAACTGGGGCCTGCCCAACAGCCAGTTCTACAAGCAGCCGAACCGCCAAATTGATGCCAAGGCTTTGTTCGGCCAAATGGACTGGAAGTTTGCGCCGACCTGGACGGCCACCGTCGGTGGCCGCTACAGCTGGGACAGCAAGACCGACAAGGGCGGCAAAGTGTTTGGTGGCTGGGCCGACGATAGCGATGCCTATTACAACGGCCACTACGACCCCGGTCACCCCGGCACGCCCGAGTTCCGCCCCCATAACAGCGCCGATCTCACCAAGGACATGGGCCCATTTGCCGGTACCGGCGCCTATGCGCACTGGGGTGATCCGGCACAGAACGACCATTCCGAATCCTGGCGCAAGTTCACTTATCGCTTAGGGCTGATGACGCAGATCACGCCCAAGGACATGATCTACAGCTCCTTGTCGACCGGCTACAAGGCGGGAGGCTTTGGCGACAAGGACGACCGCTGCGGCGACAAGATTTGCGTCGAGGGCCCATCGCCCCAGTACACCTTTTTCCCCTACAAGCCCGAGACCGTCACCAACCTGGAGTTCGGCTACAAGGGGCTGATGCTGAGCAACCGGCTGAGCATTTCCGCCACCGCGTTTTTCAGCCGCTACAAAGACATGCAGGTCACCGATGAGTTCTTCTCGGCCAAGGTCAAGCCCGAGGCGGGTTGCACGCCCAATACCTTTGATTGCGATCTGATCAAGAAGTACCAGACCATCAACGTCGGCAAGGTCGATATCCCTGGGTTGGAGCTGGAATTCGATTACAAGCCCTGGGCGGGCGCGCGAGTCGGCGGCTTCTTCACCTATATCAACTCCAAGGTGAAAGACTTTCCCAACTTCAGTGACACCTGGAACTGCGACTATCGCCACGAGATGGGCGCGCCGGATTGCCCACCCGCCAATGAGGGCACAGACCCGAATCTGATTGGTCGCAATATCTATGACATCACGGGCAACCATCTGCCTTTCTCACCCAAGTACAGCGTCGGTTTCAACTTCTCGCAGAAGTTGGACTTCGGCGCTGGCTACTCGGTGACGCCGTGGCTCGCGATGAAGTGGCAAGACAAGATGTACTTCACTTTGCGCAACTTGGACAACCCGCATATTTCGGATGCGCAAAAAGCCTTCACCAAGATCGATGCTTCGATCAAGTTGTCGGCGCCCAAGACTTGGTATGCCGAGGTCTATGTTTTCAACGCGACCAACAAATACACCAAGAATTCCGCCCAGGACGGTGGTGGCTTTGTGCGGGCGATGTGGAATGACCCACGGATGTATGGCCTAAGGCTTGGCATCGATTATTGATGCCGACCATGAAGTGGCGGCGCGAGTTCGCCACTTCTTTGTTTGACTCTCTTTTTCCATTTCAGCTTCTGGCATGACCAAAACAACAAACCCCATATCCTGCGCACCCTGGCTGAAGGTGCGCAGCGGTCGCATCAATTCGATCGATGTCTTCCGCGCCTTGACGGTGCTGGTGATGATCACGGTGAATGAATGGCATTCGGTGATCGGCCTGCCGCAGTGGATGAGCCATATGCCTGCCGACGTAGATGCAATGACCTTTGTCGACGCCGTCTTCCCGGCCTTTTTGTTCATCGTCGGCATGTCAATTCCGTTTGCCTTGCAGCAGCGCTTCCAAAAAGGCGACAGCGGCTGGCAGGTGCAGGGGCATGTCTTGCAGCGTGCGCTGGGTTTGGCGGTAATCGGCTTTTTCATGGTCAATGCCGAGGATGGCTATCACGCTGCTTCGATGCTGCTGCCGATTCAGGTCTGGGCCTTGCTTTGCTATGTGGCTGCGTTCCTGGTCTGGGGCTCGCTGCGTGGCGGGCCGGCTTTCGGCATAACTTGGCGTTTGGCCGGTGTTGGCTTGTTTGTGGGCCTGGCCCTGCTTTACCGGGGCGGGCCGACCGGACAAGGCGGTATGACGCCGCAATGGTGGGGCATCTTGGGCCTGATCGGCTGGGCCTACCTGATTGGCTGTGTGTGCTTTGCGCTTTGCCGGGGGCGCGTCTGGGGTTTGCTGGCCTGCATCGCTTTTTGCGCAGCCTACTTCGCCTTGCACCGCTCGCCGGCCATTGCGGCTCAGCCTGTGCTGAGTATCTTGTTCAGCCAGGAGGCGCACTTCAGTCACGCGGCCCTGGTGCTGAGTGGCTGCGTGGCGGCGATGCTGTTCTTCAATCTGCTGTCCACCGACAGCCCGGCCAAGCGATTCTTGCTGGCCTGCGGCTTTGCCTTCTTGCTGGCGCTGGCGGCCACCTTGCTGCGGCCTGAGTTCAAGATCTCCAAGATCTACGCCACGCCAAGTTGGGCGCTTTACAGCGCGGCGGCCTGCGTGCTGATTTTCGCGGCGCTGTATCAATGGGTCGATGTGCGCGGCCGCAGCTTCTTGCCGGCCTTGCTGGAGCCGGTGGCGGCGAATCCGCTGCTCGCCTATTTGCTGCCTTTCATCATCGAGGGCTTGTTGAGCTTGGCGCAATGGGAGTTCCCTTTGTTCTTGCGTACTGGTTTTGTTGGCATCTCTTTCGGCATCGCTTATGCGATTGCCATCGCCTTATTGGTCAAGCAATTGGCCGCACGCGGCGTGCGTCTGCGTATCTGAGCGACAAGCAGATCGCGAGAAAATTGCGCCATGAACTCCAGCGCTCAATCAAAAGGTCTACTGACCCACGCCTATGTTGGCACCTATGGCCCCAATGGACATGGCATCTATGGCTTCGAGCAGGCCCGCGAAAGCGGCGCTTTACGAGCCTTGGGGCTGACCGCCGGCCCGCCCAATCCGACCTGGCTTTGCGCAAGTGCCGATGGCTCGCGCCTTTTTGTGGCCAACGAGCATGAGCAGGCCGAAGGCGGCTCGGGCCAAGTCAGCGCTTATGCGCGTGACTGTGCAAGCGGCGTGCTAACGCTGATCAATAGCGTGGCCTCGGGCGGCGCTGGGCCGGTGCATCTCAGCCTTGATGCGGCCGAATGCTTCGCCTTTGTGGCCCATTACGGCGGCGGCTCGGTGGCTGTCTTGGCGCTGGCGGCCGACGGCGGCTTGAACGCCCCGGTGATGATTGCGCGCCACGCCGACTTGTTCGGCCGCGTATCGGCCGGGCCGCAAGCGGCGGCGCTGGCCGCACCGGGCAGCTTCGCAATCAGCGGCCACGAAGGCGGCCCGCATGCGCATATGGCGCGGCTCGATCCGAGCGGGCGCTATTTGCTGGTCAGCGACCTGGGGCTGGATCTCATGATCAGCTGGCGCTTTGATGCGCAAAGCGGGCACTTGTCCGCGCCCCAAACCTGCCCGACATCCATCGGCGCCGGCCCGCGTCATTTCGCTTTTCACCCGCAGCGCCCTGATCTTTGCTATGTCTTGAATGAAGAGGCGTCCACCTTGAGCTGCTTGCACTTTGATGCAGGCAGTGGCCGGCTGACACCGCGCGCGGAAGTCAGCTGCCTGCCGGCCGGTTTCAAAGGCACGAGCTTTGCCTCCGATTTGTGCTTCAGTGCCGACGGTTGTTATCTCTATTGCCTGAACCGCCTGCATGATTCGATCGCAATCTTTGCGCTGGCGGCGGATGGCTCGGTTGCGCTGCGGGATCACGAATGGACTCGCGGCTCTTATCCGCGCAGCTTCGCTTTCGACCCGAGTGGGCGTTTTTTGTATGTCTGCAATCAGCGCAGCGACCACTTGGCGGTTTTCGAACTCGGTGCGGCGGGCGGCGGTCTTGTGTTCACCGGCCAGTATGTGGCGGTCGGCAGCCCGGCGGCGATTTGCTTTGCTGCTGTTGAGGGTGCTTGATCAGGCCTTCTCGCTGCGCGCCTGTAGCACCGGGGCATGCACCAAGGCGATGCTGAGCCACACGGCGACGCTGAAATAAGCCGTCATCCAGACCATCTCGCTTTGCCAGTCTTGCTGGCGGTGCGAGACCGTCCAGCGGCCCGACACGTCGGCGAATCCTTGGGCGACGCTCAGGTAGGCGCGGCCGCTCGCCTCATCGGCCAGCCAGCGCGACCAGTACATGGGTACATCCACCATGAACATAAACATCACATAGGCCACGCCAATCAAGCACCAAGCGGCCAGCAAGGGGCGCTGCTTGGCCGTCAAGCGGGGCCAGACCATGATCAGGCTGGCCACCAGCAAGGCGGCACTCAAACCCCAGAGCGACTCTTCCACCACATGGCCGATGTTCGAGGTGGTCAGCACCGAATACCAGGAGAAGGTCTCGGCCACAGCGATCAAGGGCACGATGGCCAATGCGGCGAGGCGGCCGACACGGCTGGCGGCGCTGCTTGAGACCTCGTGCAACATCAAGGCCCATTGCGCGACAAAGCACAACTCGGCCACCGTGGCCACCGAGCGGCCCACCACCACGCTGGACAGCCAGGTGTCCAGCAAGCATAGGCGCGGCACATCAAACACCGGCAGCACCGAACGAAAGGCGCAACCCAGCACATAGCCGGCCGAGAGCAGCAATTGCAGCCGGCGCATCGAATAGGCCTTGGGCGGCAGCAGCGCTTGGCGCTTGTGCAGCGCCAGCGAGGACAAGCTCCAGGCGGCGATATTGAACAAGGCCACCGCGCACAAGAGTGACCACCAAGTTGATACATCGATTGTCATCATGCGGTCATATTGGCACGCTATAGCGTTCTCGCCAAGTGCCTCGCGTGTCAAAAGAGCTGTTGCCAGCCTTGATTCGAACTTGACTCCACCTTGATCTGACCTTAAGCAAATCTTGTGCACCTTTTGATGCAAGGCTTGCGATAGTGGCCGGCACCATGAGTCACTTTTCCGCCTTGCATAACAAGGGCGCGCCTGAGCGGCGAGCGGCCCGCATGCCGCTCTATATGGGTCTGGCGCGGCGGCTGAGCGAAGGCTTGCAGCGTGGCAAGTGGCAGCTTGAAGGCGCACTGCCGTCAGAGCGGGTGCTGGCCGAAGTGTTGGACGTTTCGCGTGAAACTGCTCGTAAAGCCTTGGGTCTGCTGTGCCAGCGCGGACTTTTGGTGCGAGTGCAGGGCTCAGGCACCTACAGGGCCGAAGCAGGCGCCGTCAAGGGGCACCAGGGGCGCGCAGTGGGTAGCGCAGGCCATGGCACGGAGTCCCCGAATATGCGCTTGCTCTCACGTGATCTGGCGCCAGCCAGTCCGAGCGAACAGCACATATTGGGCTTGGTTCCCGGTCAATCGGTGTGGCGGCTGCTGACGCTGCAAATCAGGGCAGGGGAGAGCGGGGTAGCGCAGGTGCTGACGCAATACTGCTTGCCGCTGCGCAGCTATACGGAGCGGATTGATGCGACCGACTTGTGGCGGCATCAGCTCGACGAGCATTTCCAGGCGCATGACTTTGGCGAGACCTATCGCCTGCAGCATCTAGAGGCCGTTGCCGCTTCCTTGTTGCAGGCCAAGCAACTGGGTATTGCTGCGGGCACCGCCTTGCTGAAGCTGCAGCAATGGCGCTGCGCACCCTCAGGGCAGGTGCTGGCGATAGAAACTTGCTGGCGCTGCGGCGCGGATGCGGGTTTGTGTGTCGAGCTGAGCGTGGCTGGTGCGGGGCCTCGCGTCTAGTCGCTAGCTCCTAGCGCCTAGCACCTTAATCAAGCGGCTCCAAGCCATCCCGCGCGGCGGCCAGCACCGCCCGCGTCAAGCGCTCCAGCATAGGTAAAGCTTGGCGCGTGCACTGCCAGTAGAGCGGCAGCAGCAAGGAGGTTTGTGGCAGCAAGACTTGCAAGCGCCCATCCGCCAGCGCGGCGGCGGCCGCCGAGGCCGGGTTCATGCCCCAGCCCAGGCCTGCAATGGCTGCATCTACAAAGGCCTGGGATGAGGGCAGGCCATGGCTTGGCAGATTCAGTGCTTGGCCGAATTGCTGCTCGACCCAGCGCGACTGCAAAAGGTCTTGTTGGTTGAAACGCAGGCAGGGCGCTTGGCTCAATGCCTCGGCGTTCACCCCGGCAGGGAAGTAACGCCTTACAAACGCAGGGCTTGCGGTTGCCAGATAGCGCATGGCGCCGAGGGGAAGGCTGCGGCAGCCTTGTACCGGCGCGGCCAGATCCGTCACGGCGGCCAACACCTCACCGCTGCGCAAACGCTCGGCCGTATGGGCCTGATCCTCCAGACTCACATCCAGCAGCGCCGCTTCGTTCTGGGTGAAGCTGGCAGCAGCGGGCATAAACCAGGTCGCCAGACTGTCGGCATTGACCGCCAGGCGCAGCGTGACCCGCCCGCGCCCATCTGGCGCCAGCGCCGGCAGCGCCGCGAGCAGCTCTTGCTCCAGCATGCCCACCTGCTCGACATGGCGGCACAAATGTCGGCCCGCCTCGGTCGCGAGGCAAGGGCTGCCGCGCACGACCAAGACCTGGCCAAGCCGCTCTTCCAGCAGCTTGACACGCTGTGACACTGCCGACGGGGACAGGTGCAGCGACTGGGCTGCGCGCTCAAAGCTGCCTTCGCGCACCACCGCTGTGATGGCGGCCAACAAGGAGTAGTCGAGCATATTCTTTGCAATGAGCCGAAAGGGGATTAGCTGCGCTGATGCAGCATCAGCAAGTCTAAGCGCGAGATCTTTGCAATTGAGCGATGCTGCGCGGCATGCATTTAGACATCGCTCAATTCCATAGCTTTAGCCAGGGCCTGCTGCTGGGCACATCCTTGATCGTCGCCATTGGCGCGCAGAACGCTTTTGTGCTGCGCCAAGGCTTGCGCCGCGAACATGTGGGGCCAATCGTGCTGGCCTGTGGTCTGGCCGACGCGCTGTTGATGACGGCCGGCGTGTTCGGCCTGGCGGCCTTGATCACGGCGCAACCCTTGCTGACGCAACTCTTGCGCTGGGCCGGTGCCTTGTTTTTGAGTTGCTATGGCTTGCGCGCATTGTGGCGAGCGCGTCGGCCCGGCGCGGACCTGCATGCCGCGCAGGGGCCAAGCTTGAGCCGGGCTCAGGCGCTGGCAACGCTGGCCGGCTTCACTTTCTTGAATCCGCATGTCTATCTTGACACGGTGATGTTGCTGGGCTCCGTGGGCGCTCAGCAGCCAACAGCATTGCGCCTGGCCTTTCTGGTGGGGGCGGCCAGCGGCAGCTTCTTGTGGTTCGCGCTTTTGGGCTATGGCGCGCGCTGGCTGGCGCCTTGGTTCGCGCGCCCGCGTGCCTGGCAAATACTCGATGTCTTGATTGGGGTGACCATGCTGGCGCTGGCGGCCATGCTCATGTTCCAAAGCTGAGACACTGTCCTGATGGGGATAGGAATTGTTTTCGCGCTCGCGGCCGGCCTGATGTGGGGTTTGGTCTTTGTTGCGCCGTTGATGTTGGGCGACTACCCGCCCTTGATGTTGACTATTGGCCGCTACCTGGCCTTTGGCTTGATCGCGCTACCGCTGGGCCTGCTCGACCGCCGGCGCTTGGCCGAGTTGCGAGGCGTCGACTGGCTGCAAGCGCTCAAGCTCAGCCTGATCGGCAATTTTGTCTACTACCTCTGCCTGTCCGCTGCGATTCAAATGGCCGGCGGGCCATTGCCCACGGTCATCATCGGCACCTTGCCGGTGGTGATCGCCATCATTGCCAATCTGCGCAGCCAGCAAGCCACGCCCTGGCGCAAGATGGCGCCCTCATTGCTCTTGATCGCGGCCGGAATTGCCTGCGTCAATCAAGCCGAGCTTGACGACTTGATGCACAGCCCTGACGCAGATCTGCACCGTTACATGCTCGGCGCCTTGCTGGCCGTGGCCGCCGTGGCCTGCTGGACCTGGTATCCGATCAGGAATGCCGATTGGTTGCTGGCTCACCCTCAAGCCAGCCCGCGCGTCTGGGCCACGGCGCAGGGCTTGATGACGCTGCCGGTGGCATTGCTCGGCGTGGCTGCTCTGTATGGGGCGCAGGCAATGAGCTGGCCCTTGCTGCCGGGCGGCTTTGAGCTGCCTTTAGGCCCCAGGCCGCTGCCCTATTTCGCTTTGATGCTGGCGGTGGGCTTGTTTTCATCCTGGCTCGGCACGCTGTGCTGGAACGAGGCCAGCCAGCGCTTGCCAACCTCTCTTGTGGGCCAATTGATTGTGTTCGAGTCGCTGGCGGCCTTGGCCTATGCCTTCATGCTGCGCGGGCAGATGCCTCCAGCCCTGACCTTGCTCGGCGTGGCCTTGCTCTTGGCCGGTGTGATCTGGGCCTTGCGCAGACGCTGAGCCCAGCCGGCATTCACGCGATGCCGTTACCATCTCCCCCCAACGAGGCAGCCCGGGGCCACATGCCCAAACCATGTACGCGAAATTCTTTGGCCTGAAGCAAGAGCCCTTCTCGATCGCTCCCGATCCGCGCTACCTCTATATGAGCGAGCGCCATCGTGAAGCTTTGGCGCATCTGCTTTATGGTCTGCGCGGTGGGGGCGGCTTTGTCCTGCTGACCGGCGAAATCGGGGCCGGCAAGACCACGGTCTGCCGTGCCTTCTTGGGGCAGATCCCGAAACGCTGCAATGTTGCCTACATCTTCAACCCCAAACTCAGCGTGGCGGAGTTGCTGCGCACGGTGTGCGAGGAATATGGCATCCAGCACCACCAGCCGCTGCCGGCGGAGAAGGAGTTGGCCGGCTCGGTCAAGCCCTATGTCGATGCCATCAACGAATTCTTGCTCAGCACCCATGCGGTCGGGCAGAACAATGTGCTGATCATTGACGAGGCGCAGAACCTGTCGCCTGAAGTGCTGGAGCAGCTGCGCCTGCTGACCAATCTGGAGACCAACGAGCGCAAGCTGCTGCAGATCATCTTGATCGGGCAACCCGAGCTGCGCGAAATATTGGCCAGGCCCGGCCTCGAGCAACTGTCGCAGCGGGTGATCGCGCGCTTTCATTTGCCGGCGCTATCCGAAGCCGAGACCAGTCACTATGTTCGCCATCGCCTGGGCGTGGCCGGCTTCAGCGCCGCCATGCCTTTTGATGCGAAGGCCTTGCGGCGCGTCTTCCAGCTCTCGCGCGGCGTGCCCCGGCGCATCAATCTGCTGTGCGACCGCGCCCTGCTGGGCGCCTACGCGCAAGATCAGCGCAGCGTGGACAGAGCCACAGTGGACCGCGCTGCGGCCGAGGTATTTGATTCGCAAGACCTGAGTCTGATGGGCCCGGGCGCGAGTCTCAAGCGCCTGCGCTGGGCGCTCGGCGGCGCTGGCCTGCTGGCGACAGCCTTGGTCTTCGCCTGGGTCGGCAAGGGCCTGTTCTCGCCGCCTAAGGCCGTCAACCAGGGTCAGGCGAACATGCTGCCAAAGCTGGCCGCAGCTAGTGGGGCCCAGGCCTCACACACTTCCATCGCGGCCTCGGCCCCCGTGGTCAGCGCGCCCCAGTTGGCAAACAAGGTCGAACTGGCCGACAGCCTGCCCACCAGCCTGGGCCTGCGCAGCGAGGCCCAGGCCTGGCAAGAGCTGGCCCGAAGCTGGCAGCTTGACATCGCTGAAGGCGAGCCCTGCCAAGCGCTGGCGAAGCAGCAGATGCTTTGCTTTCGCAGCGGCGGCAGCTTCAAGGCCGATGGCGACGGCGGTCTGAACCTCTTGCGTCTGCTTGATCGCCCCAGCATGTTGAGCCTGCGCGATGACGCCGGCAAGGCCTTCTACGTTGTCCTGATCAAGCTGGACGAGCAATTTGCGACCGTGCGCTTGGGCGCGCAGACCCAACGCATCAGCTTGCCGAATCTGAGTACGCAATGGCGCGGTGAGTTCGCCCTGCTTTGGCGAGCTCCGCCGGGCTATCCTGCCAAGGACGGCAGTGGGGCTCTGCTGGCCTGGGTTGACGCGCAGTTGGCCAAGGCTTTTGGTGGTACGCCGGGCGCTGGGCCATTTCGCCTGGACGCCGCGATGCGCGCCAGGCTGGCCGCTTTTCAGCGTTCGCAAGGGCTGCGCAGCGACGGTCAACTGGGGCCGGTCACCTTGATGCAGCTGAGCCGAGTGGCGGCGAGCAGCGCAGTGCCTGGCTTGTCTGAGCCGCGCTTGCAGGGCAGCAAGGCTTTGCAAACCGCCGCTGCGGCACCGTAAGAAGAGAGCGCTATGTCCTATATTCTTGATGCCTTGCGCAAAGCAGATTCCGAGCGAGAGCGTGGTGCCGTGCCGACCTTGCACAGCCACCCCGAGCATGCAGCCCAGAGCAGCAAGTCGACTGCTACCGCCACGGCTTGGCCCACTTGGTTGCGTTATGCAGTGGCGGCAGCGGCCGTGTTGGTACTGCTGCTGGTGGGCGCCTGGGTCAGTCAATGGCTGAAGGGTGACGCCCAAGTCGCGCCGATAGTGCCGCAGAGTGAGCCTG
>CAUPEV010000150.1:0-13090 GCA_963510335.1 uncultured Roseateles sp. | reverse complement strand
TGCCGCTGTATCACATCTTCGGTTTCACCACGAACATGATGCTGTCCATGCATGTGGGCGGCTGCAATGTCTTGATCCCCAATCCGCGCGACATTCCGGGTACGTTCAAGGAGCTTAGCCAGCATCGCTTTCACAGCCTGCCGGCGGTCAACACCTTGTTCATGGCCATGGCCAATCACAAGGATTTCAATACCGTTGACTGGAGCAGTTTGGTGATCGCGGTCGGCGGCGGTATGGCGGTGCAGCATGCCACGGCCAAGCTTTGGTTGGAAAAGACCGGCTGCCCAATCTGCGAAGGTTATGGCTTGAGTGAAACCTCGCCGATTGCCAGCTGCAACCCGACCGACAGCAAGGCTTACACCGGCTCGATTGGCCTGCCCATGCCCAGCACCGAGATCCTGCTGCTGGATGACTTGGGTCAGCCGGTGGCCAATGGCGAGCGGGGCGAGATCGCGATTCGCGGGCCCCAGGTGATGGCGGGTTACTGGCAGAGGCCCGACGAAACCGCGCAGGTGATGACGGCCGATGGTTTTTTCCGCACCGGCGACATCGGCACCATGGACGAGCGCGGATTCTTCCGCATCGTTGACCGCAAGAAGGACATGATTCTGGTCAGCGGCTTCAATGTCTACCCGAACGAGATCGAGGACGTGCTGACGCAGATGGAAGGCGTGCTGGAATGCGCTTCGGTGGGCATCCCTGATGCCAAGGCCGGTGAGGCCGTCAAGGTCGTGATTGTGCGCAAGAACCCGACCGTCAACCCCATCACCGAGGCCGATGTGCGCGCCTATTGCGAGGCCAACCTGACCGGCTACAAGCGTCCCAAGGTGATTGAGTTCCGCGATGATTTGCCCAAGACACCGGTCGGCAAGATCCTGCGGCGTGAACTACGCGACAAGACCTGAGTTCGCGTGCGCCGAAGGCGCGCGCGCAAAAGCCCCGTCCCGTTTAGAGTCGATCATATTCTGAGGGGGAGACAAACATGCTGGACCGGGCTTACGTCAAGACCGAAGCGGGGCGAGCCGAAATCAAGGCGCGCGGCTTGACCATGTCGCGCAGCGTGCGCAATCTCTTGCTGATGATGGACGGCGGCAAAACCGCAGCGCAATGGTTGGGGCTGGTACAGGGCACTGTGGCGGCAGACGTCGAGTATTTGCTGGCGCAGGGCTTGATTGCCGACGCCAACCCTAGCGTCGCAGACCTCAGCGTCGAAGTGGATGTGTCGCCGCTTGACTATGCGCAGCTCTACGGCTTTCTGACCCGCCACGCCAAACAGTATCTGGGCCTGATGAAGGGCTACCGCATGGTGCTGGAAGTGGAGCGCTGTGGCGATCTGGCGGCCTTGCGTGCCCTGGGGCAGCGCTTTGTGGCCGAGGTCAGCCAAGCGCAGGGCGAGGTGGTGGCCGATCAGGTGCGGCGCGCCATGTCCATCACCCGCTCAAGCTGATGATGATGACGGGACGCCTGAACTTGCTGGCACACTGAGCAACTTTCCGATTCGAGCTGTCCGTCATGCCTCCGCGTTTTTTTGTCGATACCCCCTTGAGTGCCCCGGACCTCGGTGGCGATGATTTGCTTTTGCCCCCCTCGGCCGCCCGCCATGTGCAAGTCTTGCGACTGCAGCCCGGCAGCCCGCTGACCTTGTTCGACGGCTCCGGCCATGAATGGCAGGCCGAGGTCAGGGCGATGAGCCGCAGCGAGGTGCGCGTGCACCTGCAAGCACGTCAGCTGGTGCAGCGCGAGTTGAGGCAAGACGTGACCCTGGCCGTGGTGATGCCGGCCAATGACCGCATGGACGGTCTGGTCGAGAAGGCCACCGAGCTGGGTGTCGCCTGCATTCAGCCCTTGATGAGTGAGCGCTCGGTCTTGCGCTTGAATGGTGAGCGCGCCGAGAAGAAGCAAGCGCATTGGACCGGCGTGGCCATCGCAGCCTGCGAGCAAAGCGGCCGCACCCGGGTGCCCCAAATTGCGCCGGTCAAAACCTTGGCGGCCTGGCTGGCCGAGCTGGCGCTGCAGACGCCTGAACAGAGGGCGGAGCAGCGCCGTTGGTTGCTCAGCCCGACCGCCGCTCAACCCCTGAAAGCCTTGAACGAAGTGGCCGCGCAGCAAACCCTTGTCTTAAGCGGCCCCGAGGGTGGCCTCAGCCCGGCCGAGGAGCAGGCGGCACGTGAGCGTGGTTTCCTCGCTGCGCAGCTTGGGCCCCGCATTCTGCGCGCCGACACCGCGCCGCTGGCCGTCTTGGGCTGGTTGGCATTGCAGTCTCTATGAGTGCCCCCAAGGCCGCCGCACCGCGCCGCAGAGCGTCTTGTTGCTCATGAATATTCAGTTACTGCTGCTGACCATTTGCCAAGGGCTTTTTCTCACCAATAACGTCACCTTTATTGCCATCAACGGACTTGTGGGCTTGGCGCTGGCGCCGGTGGCCTGGATGGCCACCTTGCCTATCTGTGCCTATGTGGCCGGCGGTGCGATGTTTGCGCCACTGGTGGCCAGGCATCAACGTGCGCTGGGGCGCCGACGCGCCTTTCAACTCGGCTTGCTGGTAGCAATTCTGAGCTGTGCCTTGGCCGCCTGGGCGGTCAGCGAAAAGCAGTTCTGGTGGGTGGTGATCGCCACTCTATTGGCAGGTTACTTCAATGCCAATGCGGGGCTGTACCGCTTTGCCGCGACCGAGCTGGTGGCCCCCTCGCACAAGGAGCGGGCGATTTCATGGGTTTTGGCGGGCGGCATCATGGGCGCGGTGATAGGCCCTAACCTGGCCAATGCCAGCCGCGGCCTGCTGACGCAGCCTTTTGCGGGCGCCTATCTGGTCTTGATCGGCGTGGCCGTCCTGGCCTTGGCGGTGATGAGTTTCATCCGCTTCCCGCCGTTGCCGGTGGCTTCGGGTGCCTCACCCCATGGACGGCCGCTGCGCGAGTTGGCGCGCCAGCCGGTCTTTGTCGTGGCGATCGCCGCTTGTGCGCTCGGTTATGGCGTGATGAATCTGTTGATGGCCGCGACGCCGATTGCAATGGCGCAATGCTCGCTGCCTTTTGACAAGACCGCCCTGGTGCTGGAATGGCATGTGCTGGGCATGTTTGTGCCGAGCTTCTTCACCGGCAGCCTGATCAAGCGTTTCGGCGCCGTGCCGGTGATGGGCGTCGGCGTGCTCTTGAATTTGATCTGCGTCGGCATCGCCCTGTCGGGCATTGACCTGATGCATTTCCTCGCCGCGCTGCTGACGCTTGGCGTGGGCTGGAACTTCTTGTTCATCGGCGGCACCACGCTGTTCACGCAGGCCTACCGGCCCGAAGAGAAAACCACCGCGCAGGCGGCGATGGATGTTTGCATCTATTCGACCATGACCCTGACCTCGTTTTCGAGCGGCGCCTTGGTCACCACCGGCGGCTGGAGCTGGATGAACTGGGCCTCGCTGCTGCCGCTGGGGCTGACGGCGATGGCCTTGATATGGCTGAGCCAGCGGCCGAGCACGCGGCCGGTTTAGGCCTCTTTGCTTGGCTCGGCGCCAGGCTCGGAGCCAGGTTTGGGCGTCCGAGCCGAGCCGGCCACCAGGTCAAAACGGAACATCCGGCACTCAATCGGGCCGTTCCACATCGGGAAGCGGCGCGATTCCTTCAGCCGCATCTGCTGAGGTAATTTCATATCCGGGCAGAGCAGCCAGGCGGTCCAGCCGGCCGGATTTTGCGTGTAGGCGCGTTTCCAATGCGCAGCCAGGCGCGGGAAGAAGTCGTCCCCGGCGTCGCGTGCCTCGGAGCCTCCGGCATCGCGGTAATGCGCCGCCTTGCCGCGCACCTCGATCCGCTCGCCGTAGGGCGGGTTCATCATGATGGTGCCGGGCATGCCCTCGGGCAGCTCGGGCGCGGGTCGCTCCAATGCATCGCCGCCATTGAACTGGATGTACTGGGCGACGCCGGCACGCTCGGCATTGCGGCGCGCGAAGTCGACCATGCGGAAGGCCACATCGCTGCAAAAGATCGGCACCGCCGGCGCGTGCTCACGGTCCTTGGCGGCCTGTTTGATCGCTTGCCAGCGGCCGCGCAGCGGCACAAAGGGCAGCTGACGCTCGAAGGCAAAACGGCGCTGCATGCCGGCGGCCATGCCGCAGGCGATTTGCGCCGCCTCCACCGCGCTGGTGCCCGAGCCGCAGCAGGGGTCGTGCAAGGCGCCGCCCGTTTCGGGTGTGCCTTTCCAGCCGGCAGCGGCCAACATCGCGGCGGCCAGTGTTTCCTTCAGCGGCGCGTCGCCCTTGTCTTCGCGCCAGCCGCGTTTGAACAGCGGCTCGCCTGAGGTGTCAACGTAGAGCGTCGCGTCCAACTCGCTCAGGTGCAAGATGATGGGCAGATCAGGAAAACGCGTGTCGACGCTGGGGCGCTCGCCGGTGGCGTCGCGCAGCACATCGCAGATCGCGTCCTTGACGCGCAGCGTGGCGAAGTTGAGGCTGCGCAGCGGCGAGTGCCGCGCCACGGTGTCCACCCGAATCGTCTCGGCCGGTGTGATCCACTCGGTCCAGTCAATCGTGCGGGCCAAGGCATAGATATCGTCCTCATGGCGATAGCCGCCCGAAGTCAGCTCGATCATCACGCGCTGCGCCAAGCGGCACTCGAGGTTGAGCTTCATCACGCCTTCGAGGTCGCTCTTCAGCGCGATACCGCCGCGCAAGACCTCGATATGGGTCTTGGGCAGGATCAAACGAACTTCTTCGTCCAGCAAGCGCTCCACGCCGGAGGCGCAGGAGAGAAAAAGTTGCAACAAGGTTTTGGGGGATTCTTTGGCGGCCATGGGCCTATTGTCCCAGCAACGGCTGCAGCGATGGATAAGGACCTAAACTGCCCGTCACATTTCAAGCTCTGATCCTCATGCTTACCTCCGATCAACTGACCCAATTTGGCGCTTCCAGCCTGCCCGGCTTGCTGGGCATCGTGATTCTGCAAGCCAGCCCGGAGGAAGTGCATGCAGAGCTGCCGGTGCGCCCAGGCGTGATGGCGCCTAACGGCTATCTGCATGCCGGCAGCATCGTCAGCCTGGCCGATACCTGCGCTGGCTATGGCTGCATCGCCAACTTGCCGGCCGGTGCCAGTGGGTTCACGACGATAGAGTTGAAGTCGAATCACCTGGGCACGGCTCGTGACGGGGTGATTGAGTGCAAGGCCAAGCCGGTGCATCTGGGCCGCACGACCCAGGTTTGGGACGCAGTGGTGACGCACCGCGAAAGCGGCAAGACGCTGGCGCTATTCCGCTGCACGCAAATGGTTTTGTACGCCAAGTAGGGCGCGCCAGCCCGATTCAGCGCCCAGGGAACATGCGCTCGTCATCGAAGATCATGCTGTGGCTGGTGCGCAGCACGACGCCGTCTTTGAAATGCACATTGAAGCGCTGGCGCCGATTGATGGAGTCGTCGGGCACGGTCCAGTCCCAAACGTCCTCGCCGCTGTTCTTGAAAAACATACGGCTGCGCTCGCGACCCAGCAGGCGGCTGACCTGATCTTGGGTCCAGCCGGGCTGCACACGATTTCGCGCTGAGGCCAGCAAGGTGTCTTCAATGCCGATGACCTTGCCTTCGGCGTCCACCTTGATCATGAAGGTGCTTTGACCCATGGGCTGCTGCGAATACTCCAAGGTCTTGCCCCCCTTGCCGTCCAAGTCGGGCCATATGCGCACCGGCGGGCCATATTGGGACAGCACGGCCGCACTGCTCATGCCGGGGCTGACGCTGCGCGGGCTCGGCACCGAAACGCAAGCGTTGAGGCTCAAGCACATCAGGCTTGCCAGGGCGATCGATTTGAGAGTGGACATGAGGTCTTTGCTCCTTAGTTGACCCTTCGCATCGTGGTCGTGCCTATTTTCATGCCTTCGCGGTATTTGGCCACGGTGCGGCGCGCGACCTGTATGCCTTGCTCTTCCAGCATCTCGGCCAGCGCGCTGTCGGACAGCGGCTTGGCCGGGTTCTCGGCATCGATGAATTGCTTGATCAACGCGCGAACGGCGGTGCTCGAGGCGTTGCCGCCGGCCTCGGTGCTCAGGCCCGAGCCAAAGAAGTATTTCAGCTCGAAAGTGCCGAACACAGTCGCCATGTATTTGGCCGTGGTGACGCGCGAGATGGTCGATTCATGCAGCCCCAACTCATCGGCGATCTCGCGCAGCACCAGCGGCTTCATCGCCAAGGCGCCATGCGTGAAGAAGGCTTTCTGGCGCTCTACGATGGCCTGTGAGACGCGCAAAATCGTGTCGAAACGCTGCTGGATATTCTTGATGAACCAGCGTGCTTCTTGCAGCTGGCCACCGAGTGGGCTGTTGGTGATGCCGCCGCGCGTCTGGCGCAGGGCGTTCGCATACAGCTCGTTGATGCGCAGCTTGGGCGCCACCTCGGGATTGATGATGACGCGCAGCTCGCGGCCCACTTTGCGCACGATCACGTCCGGGATCACCGCTGCGGCCATGCCGCGCGCGAAAGCGCGCCCCGGCTTGGGCTCCAGCGACACAATCAGCGCCTGCGCCTCGCGCACCAACTCATCGTCGGCACCGGTCAAGGCCATCAGCTTTTTGTAGTCGCGCCGGGCCAGCAAGTCCAGATGCTTTTGGCAGATCATGATGGCGATCATCTGCGCCGCGCTGCGCGACAGCGCGCGCAATTGCAACTCCAGGCATTCGGCCAGGTCCTTGGCGCCGACGCCGGTGGGCGTCATATTTTTCAGCCATTTCAGCGCGATGCGCAGGTGGTCCAGCAGGTCTTCGCGCTCTTCAAGGTCTTCGGCCAGCGCGCTAGCGATCTCTTCCAGGCTGTCTTCCAGATAGCCGTCTTCGCTCAGCGATTCGATCAAGACATGCAGCGCCATGCGGTCGGTATCCGACAAGCCCATGCCGGCCATTTGCTGCGTGAGGTGCTCTTGCAGGCTGATCTCGCCGGTCGACTGGTCGGCATGTTCGCCGTCCCCGTCTGCGTTATTGGCGCTGCCGGGGCTGTTGGCAGGCTGCTCGCGGATGCCATCGAAATCATCGCGCTCGGTGCCGTTTTCCCAGTCTTCGCGTTCGGTGCTGCCAAAGTCGTCGGCGCGCAGCTCGGCCGTCGCCTCAACGCCGCCGCCCAGCTCCATATCGGCGCCGCTGTCTTCGGCGGCGGTGGATTCGCTGATCTCACTATTGCTGGCGCGCATCTCGGCCAATTCCGGCGCTGCGACGCTGTATTCGTCCTCGGTTTCCAGCAGCGGGTTTTGCGCCAGCATCTGCTCGACTTCTTGGTTCAATTCCAAGGTAGAGAGCTGCAATAGCCGGATTGACTGCTGCAACTGCGGCGTTAGGGAAAGATGCTGACTCAGCCTTAGCTGAAGTGACGGTTTCATTTGTCAGTCGGCCAGGCCAGGCGCCGGGCCGCCCCAAGGCAGGCCTGCGCCCCCTGGGGGGGCAGCGAACGGAGTGAGAGTGGGGGCTCCATCGATCACATGCGGAAGTTTTCGCCGAGATAGACCTTACGCACATCGGCGTTTTCGACAATCTCGGCCGGTGTGCCTTCGGCCAGCACCGAGCCTTCGCTGATGATGTAGGCGCGGTCACAAATGCCCAGCGTTTCGCGCACATTGTGGTCGGTGATCAGCACACCGATGCCACGCGCTTTCAGGAAGCCGATGATGCGTTGGATCTCCAGCACCGCGATCGGGTCGACGCCGGCGAAGGGCTCGTCCAGCAGAATGAAGCGCGGCTGAGTGGCCAGTGCACGGGCAATCTCGACGCGTCGCCGCTCGCCGCCCGACAGGGCCGGCGCTGGGCTGTCGCGCAGCTTTTCGATGCTGAGGTCGTGCAGCAGACTCTCCAGCAACTCGTTGATACGCGCAGGCGTTAGGGCGCGGCCGTCCGGCCCGATTTGCAATTCCAGCACCGCACGGATGTTCTGTTCGGTGGTGAGCTTGCGAAAGATCGACGCCTCTTGCGGCAAATAGCTCAGGCCCAAGCGCGCTCGCTGATGGATGGGCAGATGCTGCACTTCGCGGCCATCAATGCGGATCTCGCCGGCATCGGCGCGCACCAGGCCGACGATCATGTAGAAACTGGTGGTCTTACCGGCGCCATTTGGCCCCAGCAGGCCGACCACTTCGCCACTGTTCACACTGACATGAACGTCGGTGACCACCCGGCGCATGCCGTAGCTCTTGGCCAAGCCTTGGGCATCAAGGCGGCTACGCGGGCCGGACTCCAGCACAGGAACATGGCCTGGCGCATGGTGAAGCACAGGGCTCATAGCGGTTTGCGTGGCTGCAGCTTGTTGCTGGGCTGCAGTGGCACGGCCGAAGCGCTGGGTGCAACAGCCTCGGAGCTTGCCGCGCCGCGTGGCATCAACACGACGCGAACCCGCCCGCTGGGGTGCGGCGAGGCGGCACCGCCCTCGGCGGTGAAGACCTCGCTGCGGTTGTTGTAGACGATGACCGCCCCGGTGACGTCATCGGCGACCTTGTTGCCCTGGGTGCGGCGTACGACTGCATTGCCTAGAAAGCGAACCGAGTCGCTGCGGGTGTCGTACTCGAGTGCGTCGGCGAATCCTTCAATGGCTTCGCCAGGTACATCCCGCGCTTGGCGGAAGCTGACTTGCTTGCCGGTCTTGCCGCTTGCATTGGCTTGGTAATAGCCGTCGCCTGTCTCACGCAAGTCGATGCGCTCGGCCCGCAGCACCAAGCTGCCCCGGCTCAGCACCACATCGCCGAGAAATTCGGTGCGTTGATTGGCCACGTCAACACTGCCGCCTTTCTCGGAGGCAATGTTCAGCGGCATCAATTGGTCGGCTTTCTCTGCCCGGGCCGGCCAGACCGCCAGACTCAGCAGCAGGCCCAGCCCCAACGCGCGCCCCGCGCGGCTCGACGGCCTTGGCAACAAGGCAGGCGTATGGCGCGGGTGATCGGGTAGTTGGATAGGCATCATCTGAGTGGCGGCACAATTCTTGCAGACCATTCTAGCCGGGGGTGGCGGTCGGCCCCCGGGTCCGCGTCGCCTTGTTGCGACGCTCAGCCTTTGTTGCGCGCCAGTTTGATCAGATGATCGGTCACGGCCAAGGCTTGCGGCACGCCGCCGGCCATGCTGGGCGAGGTCAAGAAGCGGCCCCCAACCCCCAGGGCAGGCACGCCGTCGGCGCGGTAGGCTTCGGCCAATTTGGTCGACTGACCAAGGCGGGTCTGGGCGCCAAAGGAATTGAAGGCAGAGCTGAATTTGGCGCCGTCCAGACCTTTGCTGACGGCCCAGGCGGTGATGGCTTTTTCGCTGCTCAGGTCCAGGCGCTCGACTTGAAGGGCCTTGAAAACCTGCTCGTGCAAGTCACCCAAGCGGCCCATGTTTTCGAGTGCGTAGAACAGCCGCTGGTGCAGCTTGTGCATGGCGCCCACGCCGACATGAATGCGGCGCAGCAGTACGTCAGGCGCCAGGGTTTTGCTCCAAGCCGTCAAGGCGGGATCAAAGGCAAAGCAATGCGGGCAGGTGTAGAGAAAAAACTCAAACACCTCGATCTTGCCCTCGACGCCAGCGCTGGCCAGCGGCTGGGCGAGGCGCACAAACTGCTTGCCCTCGATAGGTGCAGCCAGGCCTGGGGCTTGCGCCCGGCTCAGGCCGGGCGCGCTGGACGCTGCGAGTGCGATCAGGCTGGTGTTGAATGTGCGGCGTTGAATCTTCATCGGCTTAGGCCTTGGCGCGAACTTGCTTGATCAGATAGTCGGCCACTGCGACGGCCTGTTGCCCATGTTGGACTTCGGTCTGCCCTTGGAGGCCGGCCATGGAAGGCGAGGTCAGGAACTTGCCGCCAATGCCCAGCGCCGGCACGCCGTCGATACGGTAGGCCTCCGACAACTTGCTGGCCTGGGCGCTCTTGGTCTGCACGCCAAAAGAGTTGAAGGCGGCGGTGAATTTGGCCATGTCCAGGCCCATGCGGGCGGCCAGATCAAGGATGGATTTCTCGTCGTCCAGGTTCAGTCGTTCGACATGGAAGGCGCTGAACACGCGCGGCAGCAATTCTTCTTCCTTGCCCATCGCCTCCAGCGCGAAGAACAGGCGCTGGTGCAGTTTGATATTGGCGCGGAAGCCCACATGCACGCGGCGGAAGCTGACATCGGCCGGCAAAGCCTTGGACCAAGCCTGTACGACTGGATCAAAGGCAAAGCAATGCGGGCAGCCGTACCAGAAGAACTCGACCACCTCGATCTTGCCCGGCGCAACCGGCAGCGGCTGTGCCAGTCGCTGGAAGTGCTTGCCTTCGATCGGGCCGCCCTGGGCCAGCGCCACATTCGGCAAGCCGCCAGCAAGGCCGGCCATGGTGCTCAAACTCAATACTGCGGAAAAATCGCGACGCTTCATCATCATGAAAATCCTAGGGCAAAAAAGTGGGGAGGTGGAAATTCCGGGGCCCGTTGCAGCAGCACTGTGTCAGCGCTGCACACGCACCAGATTGGCCTCGATGCCGGCGGCCTCGACCTTGCGCTGCAACTCTTCCGCTTCTTCGCGGTTGTCCAGCGGGCCAAGGCGCACACGCATGACCGTGCGGCCGGATTGCTCGCGTTCCAGCACCTTGGCGCTGAAGCCCAGCATGGCCAGACGGGCGCGCTGCTGCTCGGCATCTTCCGCTTTGACAAAAGCGCCGGCCTGCACGAAATAGACGAAAGGATCGGCCGGCGCTGCGGCGGCACCTTTGCTGTCGACCTTCTTGTCACTGGCAGCCTTTTCGACGGCCTTCTCAGCGGCCTTGTCGGTGGCTTTATCGGCCGATTTCGCGCTCGGCGTGGCGGCCGCCGGGCTGTGCGCGCTGCTGCTGGCGGCGGGCGCGGGCGCTGCCGGTACCGGCGTGGCTACGGGTGCTGGCTCGGCAGCTGCGGGCGCTGCGTTGGGCGTCGTGCCCCCCACCACACCGCTGGCGATCTTGGCCCCGGCTTTGCCCGCGAGCGGTGCGTTCGGGTCCCAGTTCTTGTTGCGGGCCGCCTCTTCAACATCTTGCTCGGCGGTGCGCAGCGGCACCTTGTTGATGAAGGGGATAGGCACTTTGGCGATATAGAGTGCCACCGCCAGAGCGACACCCAGACCCAGCAGCACGCCGACGATCAGGCCCAGCACAAAGCCGCCGCGCTGTCCTTGCTTCGCGCTACTGTTGCTTTTGTTTTTGCTGACGCTGCTGCTACTTTGGCTCATGCGGCTTCCTCGATCGCTTCGCGGCTCATGGTTGTAGGTGCGGTGACGCCCAACACGTCCAGCGCATTGGCAATCACCTGGCGGGTGGCGGCCAGCAAGGCGGCACGTGCCTGGCTCAAGGCCGGCGTCTGGTCCAGCACCCGCTCGGCCGCATAGTAGCTGTGATAACAAGCGGCGAGGTCGCGCAGATAGAAAGCCACATCATGCGGCGCCAGCGATTCCGCTGCGCTGCTCAGCATGCGCGGGTAATCGGCCAGCTTGAGCATCAAGGCGGCCTCGGTCGGCGCGCTCAGCAGGCTCAGGTCTGCTTGCCCCAGCGTCGCCTCGTCGCCGCCGCGTGCGACCCAGTTGCGAATCACCGAGCAGATGCGCGCGTGGGCGTACTGCACATAGAAGACCGGGTTTTCGTCGTTCTGCTTCAGCGCCAGATCGACGTCGAAGGTGAACTCGGTGTCGGCCTTGCGGCCGATCAGGAAGAAGCGCACCGCGTCGCGGCTGGTCCAGTCGACCAGATCGCGCAGCGTCACATAACTGCCGGCCCGCTTGGAGATCTTGACCTCCTCGCCGCCCTTCATCACGGTGACCATCTTGTGCAGGATGTAGTCGGGGAAGCCCTGCGGGATGCCGACATTGGCCGCTTGCAGGCCTCCGCGCACGCGCGCGATGGTGCCGTGGTGGTCGGTGCCCTGGATATTGATGCACTTGGTGTAGCCACGCTGGAACTTGTCGATGTGATAGGCCACATCAGGGACGAAGTAGGTGTAGCCACCCTCCGATTTGCGCATCACTCGGTCTTTGTCGTCGCCGTAATCGGTGGTGCGCAGCCACAGCGCGCCGCCTTCTTCGAAGGTCTTGCCGCTGGCCATCAGCTTGGCGATAGTGTCATCGACGCGGCCGCTGCTGTAGAGACCGGACTCGAGGAAGTAGCTGTCGAACTTCAAACCGAAAGCCTGCAGATCCAAGTCTTGCTCATGGCGCAGATAGGCGACGGCGAACTGGCGGATGCTGTCCAGGTCTTCGATATCGCCCGAGGCGGTGAACTGGCGGTCATCTGCCACCACCGTCTGCTTGGCGAGGAAAGCGTCGGCGATGTCCTGGATGTAGTCGCCGTTGTAGGCGCTTTCCGGCCAGCCGGCATCACCGGGCTTGAGCCCCTTGAGGCGGCATTGGGTGGAGTTGGCCAGCGTGGCGATTTGCACGCCGGCGTCGTTGTAATAGAACTCGCGTGTGACCTGCGAGCCTTGCGTCTTGAATAGGCTGCACAGCGCGTCGCCCAGGGCGGCTTGGCGGGCATGGCCGACATGCAGCGGGCCGGTCGGGTTGGCCGAGACGAACTCCACCATCACATGGCGATCATTGGCCGGCTGCTGGCCGAAGACCGTACCGGCGCTCAAGACCTCGGCGACGACGGCCTGCTTGGCGGCGTCCGTCAGGCGAATATTGATAAAGCCGGGGCCGGCGATTTCCATGCTGGACACCCAGCGCTGAAAGGCCGGGCGGGCGTTCAAGGCATCAATCAGTGCCTGCGCCAATTCGCGCGGGTTCTTCTTGAGCGGCTTGGCCATCTGCATGGCGGCCGTGCAGGCGAAGTCGCCGTGGCTGGCCTGCTTGGGCGATTCAAAGGCAGCCAGCAGCGCGGAGCCGGGGCTGAGTTCCTGGATGGCTTCGCCTAGGGCGGCGAGCAGTTCTTGCTTGGCTTGGATCATTTGGCAATTCTACGGGGCTGGGGACCCTCAGCAGAACCAAACTGGGTCGCGTTTGCGAGAGAACAGGCCGGCTCGCAGGCGCAGTGCGAAGGTCGGGCTCTATGCCCGACTGCCGAGCACTGCAACGACCGAGAGGGCCTGTTCTCTCGCAAACCCTTCGGGGCGGGCCTTTGCGGGCGCTGGCCGGCGTTGCGACCCTTGCCCAGACACGAGTCTGGGCGGCGGTCCGTGCCTTG
>CAUPEV010000149.1:0-13100 GCA_963510335.1 uncultured Roseateles sp. | reverse complement strand
CGGCTCGAAACCCTGCGCGCCGCCCCACAGTGGCAACGCGGCTGCAGCGAGGGCGAATCGCTGGATCTGGACGCCTGGGTGCGCCATCTGGCCGGCTTGCGCGCGGGCATCAGCCCTGACCCGCAGGTCTGGGCCCGCCACCAGCGTGGCGAACGCAGCCTGGCGACCTTGTTGCTAGCCGATTTGTCCCTGTCCACCGACGCCTACGCCAACAACGAGCAGCGAGTGATCGACGTGATCCGTGACGCGCTCTATGTCTTCGGCGAGGCCTTGCAGGGCTGTGGAGACCCCTTTGCCATGCTGGGCTTCAGCTCGGTGCGGCGCAGCCAGGTACGCATCCATCAGCTCAAGGGTTTCGACGAGGCTTGGGGGCGCGCGGTGCAAAGCCGCGTCGGCGCGATCAAACCCGGCTATTACACCCGCATGGGTGCGGCAATTCGCCTCGCCACCCGCCGGCTGCAACAGCGCCCCGAGCGCCAGCGCCTGCTGCTGCTCTTGACCGACGGCAAGCCCAATGACCTGGATGTCTACGAGGGCCGCTGGGGCATCGAGGACACCCGCGAGGCGGTGCGCGAGGCCCGCCGGGCCGGCCTGCAGCCCTTTTGCCTGAGCAGCGACGTGCAGGCCCAGGCCTATTTGCCCCATCTGTTCGGCCACCAAGGCTGGGCCCGCGTGGCCCGCCCAACCGAACTGCCGCTGCGCCTGGCCGGGATCTACAGCCGCTTGACACGATGCCTTTAAGCCCCTGCCGGGCGGCGATGTGACGCCCGGCAGCCCCTGAATCCTCCAAAAAACCAACACAAAACGGAGCAACGCTATGGATATGCGCGCCTTTGACCTACCTCGTTACCTCAGCGTTCTGCCCCTGTTCACCGACCTCAGCGCGCCCGAGCTGACAAGGCTGGCGCAAGGATGCAGCTTGCGGCGATTGACTCGCGGCGACCCGGTGTTTCGCGTCGGCCAGCCCTGCGAAGAGTTCCATGTCACCGTCACCGGTCAGGTCAAACTCTTCGCCATCTCGCCCAGCGGCCAGGAGAAAGTGATCGAGCTGGTCGGCCCGGGTCAAAGCTTTGCCGAGGCGCTGATGTTCACCGGGCAGCCCTACATCATCAATGCCCAGGCGCTGACCGACACCTTGCTCTTGTCGGTCGCCAAGCGGGCGGTGCTGACCGAGATCGAACATGACAGCCGCTTTGCCCTGCGCATGTTGGCCGGCATCTCACGCCGGCTGCACGGTTTGGTCCACGATGTGCAGGCCTACGCGCTGCACAGCGGGGTGCAGCGTGTGATCGGCTACCTGTTGCGCGACCGGCTGGCCGAAGATCAGGTCGACGGCGAGGTTGTCACGGTGTCACTGCAGGTCAGCAAGGCCACCATCGCTTCGCGCCTGAGTTTGACGCCCGAATACTTTTCACGCGTGTTGCATGAGTTGGAGGTGGCGGGCCTGATTGAGGTGGACAAGCGTGACATCCACATCCTCGACACGGCCTTGCTGGCCGCCTACACCGGCGCGCAACAAAGCTGAAGCGCGGCGGGCACGCCCAAAAAAGAGATGCCGCCGCTCGGCAGTTGCTCAGTGGGAGGTACCTTCATCGCGATTGATCTTGTTCCAGACGTTGTATTTGCCGACCGGCTTGCTCATAGGCAGACGCTTGATCTCTTTGAAGCTGCTGCCGTCAAGCACGATGATCGCGCCGTCCATTTCCCAGACGCTTGCCAAAGCGTA
The DNA here is from genome assembly GCA_963510335.1 of uncultured Roseateles sp. Lineage (GTDB taxonomy): Bacteria > Pseudomonadota > Gammaproteobacteria > Burkholderiales > Burkholderiaceae_C > Paucibacter_A. The sequence goes on along the minus strand of CAUPEV010000149.1, from coordinate 11,374 downwards.
ACGACCGTCCTTGGTGAATTCGATATGGGCCAAGGTCTTGCCCGGCTCCTTGACTTGGGCCACGGTCTCCAGGGTTTGTTTGTCGATGATGGTCAAGGTATCTTTCGCACCGGTGCTGCTCATCATCGAGTCCACCCAGGCGTAGCGGCTATTGGCATGGCTGCGCATAAAGAAGCCAGGACCCGGTGTGGCGATGTCTTTGAGCTTCTTCCAGCTCTGCAGGTCGATCACCGTGACCAGCCCATCCTTCAAGTTAGGGCTGGCCAAGACGCGCCGGCCCTGCCAGTCAAAGGTAATGCCCGAACCGAGATGCGGCATACCGGGAATCGGCAGTGTGGCGATGCTGCGGCGCACGTCCAGGTTGACCACCTGGCCGAGTTCAGCCTTGCCTTGGCCGTCCTCAGACGGCCGACCGGCGCCCAGCACATGCGCATAGCTCTGGTCGAAGAAGAAGTCATCCAGAGGCTGAGCCAATAGCGTGCGCCGGATATTCAGAAAGCCGTCCTTGGCAATGGCTTCGCTGGAGCGGTAGTCATGCACCAAACCGTCGTAGATCGCCGCAGCCTTGGGGTCATAGGAGATCTCCCAGATTTCGGCGATGTCTTTGAGCGCAACCACAAAGCTGCGGCGCGGGCCGGCGTCATAGACGGCCGAGACGCGTGAGCTTTGAACACCATCCAGCGTGGTGGCGGCGAACTGCTTCAACGGATTCAAGTCGGCATCAAACAGGGCCAGCGTGTGCGGCAGGTAGTTGGCGGCCATCACCAGCTTGCCGTCGCCGCTGACGGCGATATTGCGCATATTCAGGCCGGCGCGCACCTCGGCCACGATCTTCAAATTCCAGAGGTCGTATTTGGTGATCCAGCCGTCCCGCGAGCCAAAGAAGACAAAACGCCCGTCGGGTGTGAACTTAGGGCCGCCGTGCAGAGCGAAGCGCGAGGGGAAGCGGTGGATGACTTCAAAGCTGTCACCATCAAGCAGGCTGATATGGTGGTCACCGCCCTCGACGACGACGAAGAGATTCATCGGGTCCGCCTTCCATTGCGGTACCGAGGGCCAGGTCTTGCTGGTGGCGTCAAAGCTGCGCGAGGCCAAGATATCGGCCGCGCCCCATTGCGGTGTGGGCTTGAGCGGTTGGTAGATCAGCGCGGCCAGGGCTTCGATCTCAGCCGGCAAGAGCTGCGCGCCAAAGGCCGGCATCTGGGTCGCCGGGCGGCCGTTTTGAATCACCTTCAAAGCCTCTTGCTTGCGCAGCCGGGCCAGGCTTTCCGGCAGCAGTGCGGGCCCCATGGCGCCGAGGCGCTGCGCGCCATGGCAGCTCGCGCAGTGCTGGCCAAACAGCGCCTGCGCATCCGCTTTGACAGTGGGCGGGGCAGCGAGCGGCACGACGGGCGGAGTAGCGGGCGGAGCACCGAGCGCCGCCGCTTCGGCCCGGGCTTGACCCAGGCCCATCCAAAACAGACCGGCAGCCAACAGCAACGGCGGGACGATATCTTGCAGGTCTTTGAGCTTCATAGGGCGTGAATCGGAATGATGGGAGCGACGGCAGCGGCCTTCTTCGCCTCGTTTTTGGCAGTGAGGCTGAAGGCGCTGTTTTCGACCCGACTCAGGCGGGCCGAGGCATCGGCAGAGAGGCCGATTTCGGCGTCGTCCAAGTAACAGCCCGGGTCTTCGGCCCACAGATCGCCGGTGACCTGCTGGGCGCGCACCCGGGTGTTGCCGCCACACAGGGCGAAATGTGCGCATTCGGCGCAGCGCCCCTTGACCGGGCGCGGTTTGGTCTTGAGCCCATCCATCAAGGGGTCACTGCGGTCGCTCCAGATCGATGAGAAGGGGCGCTGGCGCAAATTGCCAAGCGGGTAATGCCACCACATCGTGTCCGGATGGACCTCGCCCAGGTTGTCGATATTGGCCACGCCGACGCCCGAGGCGTTACCGCCCCAGGCAACCAAGCGCTCACGCAAGGCGGGCGCCCATCGTGGCCAACGCTGCTCTACCCAGCGCAGCAGATAGGCGGCATCCGCGTCGTTATTGCCGGTCACATAATCCCGTTCGCTACCGGCAACAGCGTCTGCCCAAGCGGTCTCGAACAGCAGATCCAAGGCGGCGCGGGTGGCGTCAAAGCGCGCGTCGCGGCCTCGGTGGATATTGCCGCGGCCGGCGTAATTGAGGTGGGAGAAGTAGAACTTGTCGACCTGCTCATCCTTCATCAGTTGCAGCAGGGCCGGGAAGTCCTGATCATTCAGATCGGTGAAGGTGTAGCGCAGGCCGGTCTTGACGCCCTGGGCGTGCAGCAAGCGGATGGCGTTCAAGGACGCGTCGTAGGCGCCTGCCAAGCGCCTGAACTTGTCATGCGTTTCACGGGTGCCGTCGATGCTGATACCGACATAATTAAACTTCTGGGCGGCAATGCGCGCAGCCATTGCCTCGTCGATCAGGGTGCCGTTGGTGGACAGCGCGGTGTAGAAGCCTTGCGCCTGGGCGCGCGCTGCGATCTCGAACAGATCGGGCCGCAACAGCGGCTCGCCGCCGGACAGAATCAAGACCGGCACCCCGTAAGCGCGCAAGTCGTCCATGGCGCTGCACACCTCGGCAAAGCTCAGCTCACCGGGATATTCATGGTCGGCCGACAAGGCATAGCAATGCTTGCAGGTCAGATTGCAGCGGCGCGTCAGGTTCCAGATCACGACCGGGCCGCTCGCGCCGACTCCGGCTTCACCCTGCGCTTGAACCCGGCGTTTGGCTTTTGGGTATTCGCCGCTACGTTCTGCGGCGGCCACTTCACGCAAGTATTGGCTGATTCTCAACATGTTTTTCTCTCTCAATCCTTCAGACGCAGGCCGGTCTTTTTGAGAATCGCGCTGCTGTACAAAATCTCGTCGGCGCGGCAGGCCGGGCCAAGCAGGGCGCGAATTTCGGCGGCATGCTGCTCCACCTCGTCACGCGCGTAGCCATGCACCATCGCAAACAAGTTGTAGCGCCAGGCGGGCAGCCGGCGCGGCCGACGGTAGCAATGGCTGACGCAGCCGAGCGCGCCAATGCGTTCGCCCAGTTCATCGACCTGCGCATCGTCGACATCCCAAACCGTCATGCCATTGGCCAAGTAGCCGAGTCGGTAATGGTTGGGCACGGCGCCGATGCGGCGGATCAGCCCCTTGGCCTGCATCTGCGCCAGTTGCGCCAGCACCTCGGCCTCGCTGATGCCCAGTACGGCACCCAGCGCTTCGAAGGGCTTTTTCAACAAAGGCAAGCCGGCTTGGGTGGCGGCGATCAATTGCCGCTCAAGAGGACTCAAGGCCATGGGTGGCTCCGCAGGGTAAGTTGGCTTGGGCCGGCAATTTCAGGCCGACAAAGAATTCGCGCTCCTTGGGGAAGGCCAGCACCGTACAGTCGGTCAGCGCCTCGATTCGGGCGCACACGCTGTCGGCCTGCGCCGGCGTTTCGACGGCGATCACGAACCACATATTCAGCGCATGCTCGCGACGGTAGTTGTGAGCCACTTCGGGCAGCGCGTTGACCAGCATGGCTACCGCGTCGAAGCGCTGCTCCGGCACCTCCATGGCGGCCAAGACAAACAGGCCGCCACCTCGCTCGATCTGGAACAGCGGCCCGAAACGCGTCAAGGTGCCCTGGGCGAGCAGGCTTTGCAGGCGCTCGATGACCATGTCTTCGCTGCATCCCAGCCCGGCCGCGATGGCGGCAAAGGGGCGCGGCAGCAGGGGCAAATCCTCTTGCAAACGGTTGATCAAGGCAGCGTCCAGTGCATCAATTTTCGCCAGACGCTGGCTCGCACCATTGGAGTCATGCATCAAGAGTCTCCTGCACTTTTGAGCCAGCCCTCAGGTCGGCAAAGTTGCGAAAGTAGCGAGCGCCGCATTGCTTGAAGCGGCGCCGGCTGAACAAGACCGTCTGCGGAACTTGCTCCAGATCGGCCGCCTTGCGTGCCGTCTCCAACCAGGTCAAGACCTCGCCGCGCTCACGTCCGTGCAACATGCAATAGAGGTTGTAGGGCCAGCCCGGCGCACGGGCGCGGCGGTAGCACAGCGTCACGCCGGGCTGCCGGCTCAGAATGGCGGCGTGCGCATCGACGTCGGCATCCGCCACATCGAACACGCACATCGCGTTGGCGGAAAAGCCCAACTCATGATGGCGCACCACCACGCCAAAACGGCGCAGCGTGCCCTGTTTCAGCCATTGCTCCAGCTTGGCGAAGATGTGGGTCTCGTTGCAGCCCAAAGACTGGGCCCAGGCGGCGTAAGGGCGCGCGATCAGCGGCAGGCCGTCTTCTACCAAGGCCGCCAGTGCGCGGTCGTCGCTGTGCACAGCGCGGGCAGCGTCACGAGCTGTCTCATGGCCGCCGGCGCGCGCCGCGCAGCCAGCCGTATGGGGTCGCAGCAGGTCGAAACCCAGATTGATGCGGTAGGCTCGCTGCATAGGCAAACGCAAAGCGCGCAAATTGCAAGCCGCCTCCAAGCTGCTCACGCCGGCTGCCACCTGCTCCCGGTCGGCGCCGGTGATGACAAACCAGAGGTTGTAAGCATGCTCACGTTCGTAGTTATGATTGACACCTGCGTGCGCGCTGACCAAGGCCGCCACAGCCTCCATGCGCTGCGGCGGCACCGCAAAAGCGCACAGCAAGGCCGCGCCGCCGGCGCCGCTGCCCCAGATGCCACCGATGCGGCCGAGGCTGCCGTTCTCTTGCATGCGCTTGAACTCGGCCAGCACTTGGCTCGTGGCGACCCCGCATCGCGCGGCCAGCTCAGCGAAGGGCTCGTTGCAGAGCGGAAAATGCTGCTGCCAGTCGTTAATGAGTTGGTCGGCGACTGTCATTTTTTAGAATCCCATCCGATTGGCGCGGCTGCTGAAGAAGATGCCGCTGGGGGCGTCGATGCTCAAAACAGCCTGCGTCTCGAAACTGTCGGTAGCGATCACCGAGACGCGGTTGTCGTCACGCGAAGAAATCCAGACCGCCTCGCCGCGCGGCGTGAACTCCATATGCAGCACCGCCTTGCCCGGCTCCAGCGTTTTGACGATTTGCCGGCTTTGCGTGTCGATGACTTGCACGCGGTTGTAGTCGGGCACGGCGAAGTTGACCCAGACCTGGCGGCCATCGGGTCGGGCGATCACAAACACCGGTTGGCCCGCGACCTTGATGCGGCCGACTTCGGTCCAACTTTCGGTATCGATGACCAAGACCTCATGGCGGCCGATGGCGGGAAGGTAGGCCAGCCGGCCGGCGACCGCCCAGCCGCGCAGATGCGGCATCTTGAAGACCGGCAGCGGCTCTTGGCCACGCCCGTAGCCGCCCAGGATTCGCGTAACTTTGGGCTCGGCGGCCCAGAGATCGATCACGCCCAAACCGTCTTCGCCGAACAGGCCGGCAATGTAGTGGCGGCCATTCGGCGTAAGCAGAGCGTCATAGGGCTGGCGGCCGACGTCCTTGAATTTGGTGAGCTTGGGAGCGCCCGGGAGACTGAGGTCGGCGATCCAGATCTCGCCCGCATCAAACAGCGAATAGATAAAGCGCTTGCCCGGCAGATCGGCCAGGCCGACCACGCGGGAGAGCTTGCCCGGCGCATATTCGGCCGGAATGTCGGCCACCAAGGCCAAGGTCTTCGCATCGAAAACCTTGATGCCGCCGGGTTGGTAGTTCTGTGCCGCCACTAGGCTGCCGTCTTGCGAAATCGCGCCACCAATCGCGTTGCCGCTTTGTTGCACACGTGCGTCTGTCTTGTACGTTAGCAAATTGACCTTGCTCAGCGCCCCGTCCCGGCCGAAGACATAGGCCGTCGCACCGTCGCGGCCATAGACGACCGAGGCGTGGGAAAGGTCGCCGAGACCACCAATGCCGCCGAGGATTTGCCGGTTCGTGGTGTTGATGACCTGCAGCGAACCTTTTGCCCGCTCGACCACCACACCGAGGTCGCCGCTGCCTGTCGGTGGCGTAGCGACTACCGCCGCAGGCGGTGGTGTGGCGCAGCCAAGCAGGGCCACGGTCGCCAGCAGCGCACACAGCAAACCTTGTTTCATGGTCCGTCCTTGTTAGGCGCTTCGCTGGGGAATCCTTGAAGCAGTTTTGATGCGATCCACTCTGCTTCACTTTCGGAAATCATGCTGCGCCAAGGCGGCATAGGCGTGCCCGGCCGGCCGTGATAGATGGTGGCTTTGAGCGTCAGCAAGGGGGTGTCGGCCAAGGCCTCGCGCGTCAGCGCGGGCCCCAGGCCGCCGGTCAGCTTCATGCCGTGGCAGCTGCCACAGTCCTGCCTGACCATACGCACCAGTGCGGACTGGCGACCGAGCGTTGGACTCTCGCCCGCTTGAGCGCCAAGCGTCGCCAACATCAGACCGCAGACAAGCCACCGCATCACATCAGCTCTTGAGGATGGACTCCACCGCCGACTTCAAGTCGGCGTCGCTGATCTTGTCCGGTCCAACTGGCGCCATCGGCACCGGCCCAAAGGTGCCGGCGCCACCCTTGCGGACCTTCTCGCTCAGCTTGGCCACCACGTCCTGGCCGTGGTACGTGGCGGCGATGTCCTTGAAGGACGGGCCGACGATTTTTTTGTCCTTGGCGTGGCAGGCCATGCAGCCGGCCTTGTTCATCGCATCATCGAGTTCGGCAGCCTGGGCGCCGAAGCTAAGCAACGCGGCCAGGGCTATCAACAACTGTTTCATCACTAACTCCTTTATGGAACGGGCCGCACCGGCTGCAAGCCGGGCGGCCTTGGGCTGGCTTAATAGACGTCGTGCTGGGTGTTATGCACATTGAAGTGCCCGGTCGGTGTGATCAGGCGCGGGTCCTTGATCACGGCTTTCAGCTTGAGCGTCTTGTCATCGACGATGACCATCGCGCTTTGCTTGTTCTTGGCCGACCAGACCGAGAACCAGACCTCATCACCGGCCTTGTTGAACTCCGGTTGAACGACGCGTTTGGCGCCGTCGTCGCCAATGTCCGCCCACTCGGCGATCGGCAACACGGTGTAGCCCTTGTCGAGGTTCTTGATGTCGTAGACGGCGACCGACTGCGAAATCTTCGGATCCGGGTTCAGTGGCGAATCCGAATAGATGTGATTGCTCTTCGGATGGCTCTTGATGAACAGCGCGCCGCCGCCCTGGCCCTTCAACTCGGCCACCTTCTTGAAGGCAGAGTCCTTGTGGCCCTTGGGGTCGGTGCCGATCAGCGAGATCGAGTCATCGCCCAAATGGCCGGTCGACCAGACCGGACCGTACTTGGGGTGGATGAAATTGGCGCCGCGCCCAGGGTGCGGGATCTTGCCCACGTCGATCAGCGCGGTCAGCTTGCCTTCCTTGGCGTCGATGACCGAGATCTTGTTGCTTTGGTTAGCGGCCACCATGAAGTAGCGCTTGCTGGAGTCCCAGCCGCCGTCGTGCAGGAAGGGCGCCGATCCTATTTCGGTGACCTTGAGCGCGTCGAGGTTGGAGTAATCCACCATCAGCGTCTTGCCGGTTTCCTTCACGTTGACGACGAACTCGGGCTTGAAGTGCGAGGCAACGATGGAGGCCACGCGCGGCTCGGGGTGATATTCCTGCGTGCCGACCACCATGCCGCGGGTGCTGACGATCTTCAGTGGCTCCAGCGTGTCGCCGCGCATGATCACGTACTGCGGCGGCCAGTAGGCGCCGGCGATCACCAGCTTGTCGCTGTAGTCGCCTTCCTTGCCTTTGTACTTGCTGGTGTCCACCGAGCGGGCTTCTAGTCCAATCCGTACTTCTGCGACGTTATCGGGGATGGGCATCCACAGATCGATCATATTGATCTTGCCGTCACGGCCGATCACGAACAGATAGCGCCCCGAGGCCGAGGTGCGTGAGATGTGCACCGCGTAACCGGTCTTGACAATGTTGATGATCTTCTTGGTGTCGCCGTCGATCAGCGCCACCTCGCCGGTGTCACGCAGCGTGGTCGAGAAGATGTTCTCAATATTGAAGTCATTCATCTTCTTGGTCGGCCGCTGCGCCGGCGGCACGATCACCTTCCAGGTTTGCTTGATCTGCGCCATGCCGAACTCGGGCGGCACCGGCGCGTCCTGCTGGATGTAGCGGGCCATCACGTCGACGGTCTTCTCATCCATCTCGCCCGAGGTCAGCCAGTTCGGCATGCCGGCGGCCGAGCCGTAGGCGATGAATATCTTCAGGTACTCGGTGCCTTTGCCGAGCGTGATGTCGGGCGTCAGCGGCTTGCCGGTCGCGCCCTTGCGCAGCACACCGTGGCAGCCGGCGCAGCGCTCGAAGTAAGTCTTGCGGCCCAACTCGAATTCCGCCTGTGTCATGGCCGGCGCCTTCGGGTTGGCGCTCTGGTACATGGGCACATCACCGAGCGGCGAGGTGCCGGCCTGGTAGTTCATTTCAGCCGGCGTCACATTTTTCTTGTCCTCGGCCAGGACCACATTGCCCCAGGCCAGGGCAGCCAACATGACCACGGCAAGCCGGGACAGTTGCGGTGTCTTTTTGTTCATTGATTCACTCCATCAATAGGACGCCGCGATGGAGGCGTCCGAGCAGCCCTGCATCCATGGAAATTCAAAGTCATGGGCTCGCGAGGGGCCGCGGTTCCTGTGGCGAGCGCCTGCATCCTCACGCTGGCAGGATCAAAAGTCCTTGAACTGGTTCAAGGACTCAGCGGGCCGCAGCTTTTCAAATAGTGCTCATCGAAAGTCGACGCTTGAAGGAGCGGTGCGCATGAGCATCTTGGACGAACCACTGTATTTCGGGCCCTTGAGCCGGGCTGTGCCTGGGGCGCCGGCGCATGCGCTGCCAGTGCGTACGGCGCCGGCTCTTGTGACCTTGGTCGGCGCCGGTCCGGGCGATGCCGATTTGCTGACGGTCAAAGCAGCACGCGCGATTGCCCAAGCGCAACTGGTGCTGTATGACCATCTGGTCTCCAAGGAGGTCTTGCGGCTCTTGCCACCCAGTGCCGAGTTGATCTATGTCGGCAAGCAAAGCGGGCAACATGCTTTGCCGCAGGAAGGCATCATCGATCTGATGCTGCGGCTGGCCCGAAGTGGCCGCCCGGTGCTGCGCCTCAAGGGCGGCGACCCCTATATCTTCGGGCGCGGCGGCGAGGAAGCGCAGGCCCTCGCAGCCGCCGGCGTCCCCTGCCAAACCATTCCCGGCATCAGCGCGGCGCAAGGCGCGGGCGCTTGCGCCGGCATCCCCTTGACGCACCGCGACCACGCCCGCACGCTGGTGTTTGCGACCGGGCATCTGTGTGCGGCGTCACGCACGCAGCCCTGCGACAACCCACCCACGGTGGACCTCGACTGGGAGATGCTGGTCCGGCCGCGTCAGACGGTGGTGATCTATATGGGTTTGGGCGCCCTGCCCATCATCTGCGAGCAGCTGATCGCCCACGGCATGTCGGCCGATATGCCGGCAGCGTTGATCGAAAACGCCAGCCTGCCCGAGCAGCGCTGCGTCAGCGGCAGTTTGCAGAGTTTGCCCAGCCTGGCGCTGCTGCACGCGGTCAAGGCGCCGGCCCTGATCATGATTGGCACCGTGGTCAGTCTGCGCTCCGAGTTGGCCGCCGGGCTTGCCTATGCCCACGCGCACCAGCAGCCAGCCGTCACCAGATCTTGATGCGCTCGCCGGCCGGCTTGTGCAGCTTGTCGCCCGGCTTGGTGGCGAAGGCCTGGTGGAAGGCATCGTGGTTGACGACGCCGGCATTGGCGCGGAACTCACCGGGTGAATGGGGGTCGGCACTGAGTTGCTGCAGCATTTGCTGCTCGCGCACCTTTTCGCGCCAGATCTGCGAGAAACCCAGGAAGAAGCGCTGCTCGCCGGTATAGCCCGCCAACACCGGCGCAGGCTTGCCGCCCAGCGAGCGCAGATAGGCTTTGTAGGCAATTTGCAGACCGGACAGGTCGGCGATGTTCTCGCCCAGGGTCAGGCGGCCGTTGACATTCTTGCCGGGCAAGGCCTGGTAGGCATCGAATTGCGCGGCCAGGCGAGTACCCAATGCATCGAAGGCTTTGGCGTCGGCCTCGGTCCACCAATTGCGTAACATGCCGTCGCCGTCGTACTGCGCGCCCTGATCGTCAAAGCCGTGGCTGATTTCATGGCCGATGACGGCGCCTATGCCGCCGTAATTGACCGCATCATCGGCATCCAGATCGAAGAACGGCGGCTGCAGGATGGCGGTCGGGAAAACGATCTCGTTGACGGTCTCATCGTAATAGGCGTTGACGGTCTGCGGCGTCATGCCCCATTCGCTGCGGTCCACCGGCCGACCGGCTTTGGCCGCCTCGCGCGCCCACGCGAACTTCGCGGCGTTCTGGCGGTTCAGCAAGGCCTCACCGGCCGTCACTTGCAGCGCGCTGTAGTCGCGCCACTGGCTGGGGTGGCCGATCTTGATCGTGTATTTGGACAGCTTGTCTTGCGCCGCCGCTTGGGTCTGCGGGCTCATCCATCTCAGCCCCTTGATGGACTCGCCGAACTCGGCCATCAGGTTGTCGACCAGGCTTTGCATGCGCGCGGCATGAGCGGGCGTGAAATGCTGCGCGACATAGAGCTTGCCGACCGCTTCGCCGAGCGCCTCGTTGACCTCGGCCGAGCCCTCCATCCAGCGCGGCAGCGGCGTTTTGCTGCCGGTCATCGCGTGGCCATGGAAGGCAAACGAAGCGGCCCTGAAGGCCTTGGGCAAGACCGCCGCATAGGCGTCCACGCTGTGCAATTTGGCATAGAGCTGCCAGTCGGCCAGCGGCGCCTCACCGAGCAACTGAGCAATGCCGATGATGGCGCTGGGCTGGGTGACCGAGAGCCGGTCGATATTGTTCAGCTGCGCGGCGGCAAAAAATGCGGGCCAATCCAGGCCCGGCGCCTTGGCCGCCAGCTCGGCCGGTGTCATCGGGTTAAATGTTTTTTGCACATCCCGGTTGGCCACCGCATCCCAGTGCAGCTCGGCGATTTTCTTTTCCAGCGCCAGCACGCGACGGGCGGCTTCGGCGGGCTGGTCCAGGCCGATCAGGCGCGCCAGGCTTTGCAGATAGATTTGATAGTCCGCGCGGGCGCGGGCCATGCGCTTGTCGCTCTGGTTCAGCAGGTAGTCGCGCTCGGGCAGGCCCAAACCCCCTTGTCTCGCGCGCACCCGGTTGAGCAGCGGCTCCTTGGCGTCAGGGCCGACGCTGAGTTGTACAGGCGTGTTGACCATGCCTTGGGCGCGGCCCAGCCACTGCGCCAATTGCTGGCGATCGCTGATCGCGTCGATCTCGCCGAGCAGGGGTTTCAACACCTTCAGGCCGGCACGGTCGATGGCGGCGGTGTCCATGAAGCTGGCGTAAAAAAGGCCGACCTTGGCCTCGTCGCTGCCGGCGGCCTGGGGGCTCGCGGCCAAGGCCTCAATAATGGCGCGCACCTG
>CAUPEV010000148.1:0-13105 GCA_963510335.1 uncultured Roseateles sp. | reverse complement strand
CTTGGCCAGACTTGCCGCCTGTGCAGCTTTGGTGGCCTCGGCCAATTCGGCGGTGCGCGCTTCGACTAACTCTTCCAGATGCAGGCGGTAGCGCACCAACTCCAAGGCGTCACGCCGTTGATGGGAAATATCGGTCAGAAAACCATGCCAGAGCACGCTGCCGCCGGGTTCCAGTTGGGCAATCGCATTGCCATAGATCCAGCGTTCGCTGCCATCCTCTCGCGGTGTTCTGAACTCTTGCTGCCAAGGCGTCAATGTTCGGGCCGAAGCCAGCAAAGAGTCGCGCACGCCGGTTCGGTCTTGCGCAGAAATTTGCTCAAACCAAGGCTCGGCACCCAGCGCCAAGTTGGCATTCGATAGATTGAAATAGTCTTTCACAGCCTCGCTGACATAGGCGAAAGCGAACTGGCCATCTTGGTTCAGACGCAGCTGATAGACGACGCCGGGCACTGTCTCGGCCATGCCGCGCAGGCGCTCAATCAGCGCCCTCTGCTCGTTGAACTGCTGCTGCAGCGCGTCTCGCATATGTTCAAGATGGCCGCCCAGCAGGCCAATCTCGTCTTTACGGCCGGGCGGGAGTTGGGCGTTGAAGCGGCCTTGGGCCAAATCATTGGCAAAGCCGCCCAGCTCGCGCAGAGGGCGCATCAATCGCGAGTTCAAGAGTGCCAAGATCAAGGCCAAAGAAGCCAGCAGCTGGCCGCCTACCGTGGCACCATAAAGCCAGCGTTGGCGCGTCAAGGCGGCCGTGCTGAGGTGGTCGTCGACCTCCACTCTCAAATGCCCGATGCGTGCCACGCCGCGGAAAATCTCCCGCTCGCCCTTGACGCTGGTGCCCTTCTGGCGCTCGGGGAAACTCATCTCGATAAAGGGCGCACCTTGTGAAGCATCCCGCACCGTGACTCGCACGACATCGGGTGACTTCATCACTGCGGCCACCACTTCGCGAGCCGCAACCGTGTCCAGATTCCACAGCAATTCGGGCAGGCTGCTGACCAGCACATCTAGTTTTGCTTCGAGCTCGCGCTGCAATGCCGCTTCGGCCGCCTGCGGTTCACGCAAGCCAATCAACAGTCCGCCTACGATCAAGGCCGGCAGCAACAAGCCGATGCTGGCGCCCAGCGCAATCGCGACAAACAGTGAGCTGGATTTAGTTCTGCTCAATAGGGCCTCTTCAGTCTCGCCGGTGGCCGGCCAAATGATGCACAGCGTTTCGGTAGGAGTTGATTTTCAAAGCCTTGGTCGACCTGTGGTGCGTCGATATAAGCGGCATTCTGACCTGATTTGAGCGACTCAAGTGCGCATTTGACCTAGCGCTTGAAATTCGGCGCAGCAAATCCCTCAAGGCCTGGTGGGTTTCAAGCCCAAGGCGCGCCAGCCTTCCAGGCCCAATTTCTCCAAGGTCATCATATTGGCCTCGTAGATCGCGTCGGTATCGGCCATGGTCTCGGTGGCGTGCTCAATGCTGGACTCGCGCAGCAAGTGCAGCGTGGGGTAGGGCGAGCGGTTGGTGTAGTTGCTGATGTCGTCTGGCGCGGTGCCGCCGAACTGATAGTCGGGATGAAAGCTGGCGATTTGCAGGATACCGTCAAGCTCCAGATCTTCGACCAGAGCATCGGCGGCCCCCAAAAAATCGTTGAAATCAAGGAAGTCTGTCAGCACCAGCGGGTGAATCACCAGCGTTGTCTCGACCTCATCGTCGTCGGCACGCATCAAACTCAGCAGCTCATGGGCCAGCTCCTTCAGCAGTGCCTCGGGTGTGGAGGCTGGGCTGACGACATAACGCAGGCGTTGATTGACATGCACGCTTTTGGCAAAGGGGCACAGGTTCAATCCGATGACGGCTTTTTCCAGCCACTCTTGAGTCTCTTGTTGAATGGCAGCGCTGCGTGCCGGATCCAGTTCAGTCATTGCGTGTCAATCCTTTCAATGCTTGGCCGCAAGCTTCACGAGCCTGGCTGAGCAACTGCTGCTTCCAGGCGTCGGTGTCGACATAGAAAGCGTCGCGAATTTGTTGTTTGATGGCCTTGGCCTGCGCCTGTGGCGCTTCCGGGTGTGTCTCCAGCCAGTGATCGGCACGCAAGGCGTCCAGCATCTCAGGCAAGGGCAGGGTGCCAAATTCGAGCGCGATGCCGGTGTACTCGGCAGCCGGAAAGAGCTCAGGCACAACGTTCCACATCAATCCGACCAAGGGGGCCGAGCTGGAACTGCCGTCGGAGAGCGACGTGACTTCTTTGCCCCACCACCGGCGTGCGCGGGCCAGCGATTGCCCGTCGTCATGGCCCGCAAAGATACGCTCGCCGTGGCCGCTAGGGCCTAGTCCGGTATGCAGATCAATCCAGGCGATGGCCTCGGCGCCTTGGGCCTGTTCTTGCAAGATATGGCGCAAGGTTTGCTGGCTCCAGGTCGGCGCTCGTCCGCCGTAGAACAGGCCTTGCTCATACGCGTATTGGCCGCCGGTGATGGCTTTTTGCAGGCCCTTGTCGCCGTGGCGTGCCGCGTAGTCGGCCAGCACAGCCTCGGCCGCCGTGCTAGGTGGCCATTGCTTGGGGATCAAGGCGTTCGCGATTTCCTCATAGCCCGCGTTGTGCGGCAAGGGCTGGTGAAAGTCGTGCCAGTTGCGGTTCAGATCCACCCCTTCTTGCGTCACTCGCCGCCACCAGGAAAAGCCATGCGGATTCAGTGCGTGCAGGTACAAGACGCTCAGGCCGCTGGCTTGGACTTCGGCCAACCAAGTCGGGTCATTCAGCAGGCCGGTCTGAATGCCGCTGCCGGCAAAGCCTTCGACGCCGTGACATGCGCTGCTGATGATCAGCAATCGGCGGGCGTGCCTGGGCTCGTGCTTGGGGTCGTGGCTGGGGCCTTGGCGCAAGACATCGATCGCCAGCCGCTCGCCGTCGCGTCCCAGCAAAGGGTGCCAATGCACTTCGGGGTCGAGGCCCGCAAGCTCGGCCGTTGCCAAGAACTTGGTCCGTGCCTCGGCATAGCTTTGCGAAAAATAGCCCGCTGCGTTCATGGCCTGGGCTGGTTCAACCAGTTCTCCGCCAGCCGCACCCAGACCGAGCCGCCCAGCGGAATCAACTCGTCATTGAAGTCATAGCTGGGGTTGTGCAGCATGCAAGGGCCCATGCCGTGGCCGCCATCACGGTGGCTGCCGTCGCCATTGCCGATCAGAAAATAGCAGCCCGGCTTCTCTTGCAAGAAGAAGCTGAAGTCCTCGGCCCCCATCGTCGGCTCGAAATCTTGCACATTGGCGCTGCCCACCATGGCGCTGAGACTTTGGTGAACAAAGGCGGTCTCGAGCGGATGATTGATGGTGGGCGGATAGTTGCGCCTGAACTCGAATTCGCAGCGCACCTCAAAGGCCTGCGCGGTGGCCTCGGCCATTTGCTGCATGCGTCGCTCAATCATGTCCAGCACGTCCAGCGTGAAGGTGCGCACCGTGCCTTCGATCACACAGCAGTCGGGGATCACATTGGTGGCCTCGCCGGTGTGGATCATGGTGACGGAAATAACCCCGGCGTCGATCGGGCGCTTGTTGCGGCTGATGATGGTTTGAAAGCCCTGCACCATCTGGCAGGCCGCCGGCACGGGGTCAATGCCGTTGTGCGGCATCGCCGCATGCGCGCCCTTGCCGTGCAAGGTGATCTTGAACTCATTGCTGGACGCGAATACCGGGCCGCTCTTGACGGCAAACTGGCCAGCCGCCATGCCGGGCCAGTTGTGCGCGCCGAACATCGCCTCCATGGGGAATAGCTCGAACAAGCCGTCATTGATCATCTCGCGGGCGCCGCCGCCGCCTTCTTCAGCGGGTTGAAAAACCAGATAGACGGTGCCGTCGAAATTGCGCTCGGTTGACAAATGCTTGGCCGCGGCCAGGAGCATGGCGGTGTGGCCATCGTGGCCGCAGGCGTGCATCTTGCCCGGGAAGGTGCTGGCATGCGCGAAATGGTTGTGCTCGGTCATCGGCAAGGCATCGATGTCGGCGCGCAGGCCGACAGCGCGCTTCGATTCGCCATTTTTGATGATGCCAACGACGCCCGTTGTACCGAGGCCGCGGTGCACCGGAATGCCCCAATCGGTCAAGGCTTTGGCGATCAAATCGGAGGTGCGCTGCTCTTGAAAGCATAGCTCCGGGTGTGCGTGGATGTCGCGCCGCAGCGTGGCAATGCTGGGTGCGTCTGCCAGTATCGAATCGATCAGCTTCATGGGCTCTTTCGTTACGGGTGCATGGCTTCTGGTGAGCGAAGATGGCGACCCAAGGCTGTGCAGTTTAATGCGGCCTTGCGGCGGCTTGCCGCCTGACAATTGCTGCCCTTCAGTCCTTCTTGGGCATAAAGAAGTGGGTGTCGGCGAAGCCGTTGGCAGCTTCGTCGAAATTTTCGGCCGCTTCGACAAACGGCCCGCTGTCTTCGAAAGAACTTTGGGTGGCGGCAGACACCCGCAATTGCTGCGCTTTGGCGGCGTCAATCCGTTTCAGCGTGTGGCGCAACTCATTCAGTTCTGCCGACAGTTGCTCAACTTGCTTGCGCGCCTGTGAGTTCTGTTGTGTCAGTGCATGGCGGGCTTTTTCGAGTTTGCTGAGGCGGGCGGCCGCGGCGCTCATTTGGCGCCCAAACCACCACATTGCGGCAAGCCAAGCCAAGCCCGCGGCCAGCGAGGCGGCTGCTCCCGTGATCAACCAAGCAATGCTGTCCATAGAATGCCCCAGGGTGTTTGGCAGAGGGGCCTTGAGTATCCGCCCAATGTGCAATAGTTCGGCCTCGCACGCCTCAGTCCCCGAAGAAACCTCAATGCAAACTCCGATACAAACTGTAGTCAAGGGCGCCTGCCCGCACGATTGCCCCGATACCTGCGCGCTGGCGTTGACGGTTGAAAATGGACGGGTCATCAAGGTACAGGGCCGCGCCGATCACCCCAGCACGCATGGCGCGCTGTGTACCAAGGTGTCGCGTTATGCCGAGCGCACCTATCACGCCGAACGGGTCTTGCAGCCGCTCAAAAGAGTCAGCGCCAAGCATGAGGCGCCGCGCTTCGAGACCGTCACCTGGGCCGCGGCGCTGGCCGACATCACGTCTCGCTTGACGGCTATTGCAGCGCGCGACCCGCAAGCGATCCTGCCTTATAGCTATGCCGGCACTATGGGGTTGCTGCAAGGTGAGGCGATGGCTGGGCGCTTTTTCAACCGGCTGGGTGCGTCGCTCTTGGATCGCACGATCTGCGCCTCGGCCGGTGCTGCAGCCCTCACCGCGACTTATGGTCACAAGCTCGGCATGCATTTGCCCTACTTTGCCGAGAGCCGCTTGATCCTGATCTGGGGCAGCAACTCGATCGCCTCCAATCTGCATTTCTGGACCTATGCCAACCAAGCCAAACGCGCCGGCGCCAAACTGATCTGCATAGACCCGCGCAAGACCGAAACCGCCGACAAATGCCATCAGCACATCGCCCTGATGCCGGGTACCGATGGGGCCTTGGCGCTTGGGCTGATGCAGCAGTTGATCGAGCATGATTGGCTCGACGCTGACTATCTGCGCGACCATGTCGATGGCTGGGAGGGTGTCGGGGGATTGCGCGAACGGGCGCTGGCCTGGCCGCCCGAGCGGGTGGCCGAGGTCTGCGGCATCACGGCAGACGAGGTGCGCGGCTTGGCGCGCGACTATGCGCAGAGCGCGCCCGCCGCTATTCGACTCAACTACGGCATGCAGCGGGTGCGTGGCGGCGGCAATGCGGTGCGCCTGGTGGCCTTGCTGCCTTGTTTGACCGGTGCTTGGCGTCACCGTGCTGGCGGCCTGCTGCTGTCCAGCTCCGGCTGGTTCGCGCCCTATAAGCGCGACGATTTGGAGCGGCCCGCGCTGCGCGCTGGCCGGCCGAGCCGGACCATCAATATGAGCACGATTGGCGATGATTTGCTGCGCGCCGCCGAGCCCTCGTTCGGCCCGCAGATTGAGGCGCTGATCGTTTACAACAGCAATCCGGTCGCAGTGGCGCCCGAGTCACCCAAGGTGGTGCGCGGTTTTCAGCGCACCGATTTGTTCACCGTGGTGCTCGAGCATTTCATGACCGATACCGCCGATCTGGCCGATTACGTCTTGCCTGCCACCACGCAGATGGAGCATCTGGACGTACACACCAGTTACGGCCATACCGATGTTTTGATCAATGAGCAGGCGGTGGCGCCGCTGGGCGGGGCCAAGCCGAATACGCAGATTTTCCGAGAGCTGGCGGCGGCGATGGGTTTCACCGACGCTTGCTTCGCCGACAGCGACGAGCAACTGGCGCGCCAAGCTTTCAGCAAAGAGATTGATTTTGATGCCTTGCGGGCGCAAGGCTGGCAAAGCTTGCCTCTGGCCGAGGCGCCGTTCGCCAATGGTGGCTTCATGACCGCCAACGGCCGCGCGCAATGCGGCGATGCCGATCATCTGGCCAATTATGAAAGCGTCGCATCCAGCCCGGCGCTGGCTGCGCGTTTCCCATTGGCGATGATCTCGCCGCCGGCGCGCAACTTCCTCAATTCCAGCTTCGTCAATGTGAAGAGCTTGCGCGATATCGAGGGCGAGCCGCTGGTCGAAATCCATGCGGTGGACGCCGCCGCGCGTGGCTTGACGGATGGCGCGATGGTGCGCATCTTCAATGAGCGCGGCAGCTACCCCTGCCGGGCGCGCATCAGTGCGCGGGCGCGGCCCGGCGTTGTCAACGGCCTGGGTGTTTGGTGGCGCAAGCTGGGTGTGGCGGGCAGCAATGTCAATGAAGTCACTCACCAGCGCCTGACGGATATGGGCCGCGCTCCCAGCTTCTACGATTGCCTGGTCGAAATCGAGGCTTGGGCCGGAGCGGCTCAGGCGTGAAGCTACTGGTCTTGTTGCCGGCCCTAGCTTTGCTTGGCGCGTGCACGCAGACCGCCTATTTGGGCCAGTCGGTGGGCGGTCATCTGAGTTTGATGGCGGCGGCGCAGCCGGTTGAAAAACTCTTGGCGGACCCCGACTTGGCGGCTGATTTGCGTGAGCGGCTGCTCTTGACCCAAGGCCTGCGGGCCTTTTCCGTGGACACGCTGAAGTTGCCGGACAACGATAGCTATCGCCGTTATGCTGATTTGGATCGTCCTGCGGCAGTCTGGAATGTCGTCGCCACGCCCGAGCTTGGCTTGACGCTGAAGACTTGGTGCTTCCCTGTCATGGGTTGCGTCGGCTACCGGGGCTATTTCAAGCGCGCCGAGGCGGAAGCCTATGCCGAAGCGTTGCGCATGCAAGGCTTGGAGGTGCTGGTTTATGGCGTGCCGGCCTATTCGACCCTGGGCTGGAGCAATTTTTTCGGCGGCGACCCGCTGCTCAACACCTTCATCAAATACCCGCCGGGTGAACTGGCG
Organism: uncultured Roseateles sp.; assembly: GCA_963510335.1. Taxonomy (GTDB): domain Bacteria; phylum Pseudomonadota; class Gammaproteobacteria; order Burkholderiales; family Burkholderiaceae_C; genus Paucibacter_A. The sequence goes on along the minus strand of CAUPEV010000148.1, from coordinate 5,742 downwards.
GGCATGGTATTTCATGAGCTGGCCCATCAAGTGGCTTATGCGGCCGATGACACACAGTTCAATGAGTCTTTCGCCACCCTGGTCGAGCGTCGTGGTGCCGAGGCCTGGATGCAGGCGCAGGCCAGTCCTGCAGAGCGGGCGGCTTACGCGCTGCGCCTGCAGCGGCGCGAGCAGTTTCGAGCCTTGACCAGCGATTACCGACTGCGGCTGGCCGAGCTTTACGCCTTTAAGCAAAGTGCTGAGAGCAAACGAGCGGGAAAAGCGAAACTGCTGCAAAGTCTGCGCGAGGACTATGCTCGACTGAAGACCGAGTCCTGGGGGGGCGATGCGTCCTATGACGGCTGGTTTGCTCGGGCCAATAATGCCAGTTTTGCGTTGCTGGCGGCTTATGCCGACCTGACCCCGGCCTTTGATGCCTTGCTGGCGCGCCATGCCCATGACTGGCCGCGCTTTTATGCCGAAGTCAAACGCTTGGCTGCTTTGCCCAAGGCTGAGCGGCGATCTGAATTGCTGAAAAAAACTGGAGACTGAGCTTATGTCCGATATACAAATTCACCGTGATCACGAACTGGGCTTGGAGCGCGCGCGCGAAATCGCCTGGGCATGGGCCGAACAGGTCGAGGCTAAGTTCGATATGGCCTGCACGGTGCTGGAGGGCAAGACCAGCGATACGGTGGAGTTCTCTCGCTCCGGCGTCAAGGGTCAACTGATTGTGGCGGCCAAGCATTTTGAGCTGAGCGCCAAGCTGGGCTTTTTGTTGGGCGCTTTTCGCGGCACCATAGAAGCCGAAATCCAGAAGGAGCTGGACGCCTTGCTCAATGCCAAAGCAGACAAGAAAAGCAAGGCAAAAAAATAGCGCCAAGCCAGAGGCCGGGCGCTTGGGGCAGGGCAGCGCGTGGTACGCGCGCCCTGCTTATTTCAGCGATTCGATCAAGTCAATATAGTTCTGCTTGGCTTCGTCCTGGCTCTGGCCTTTGAGCTCGTTCCAGGCGTCCCATTTGGCGCGGCCGACCATGTCGGTGAAGCCTGGGCGTGAACCTTCCACATCGCCGCTGCTGCCTTGCTTGAACAAGGCGTAAAGCTTGAGCAGAGTCATATTGTCCGGGCGCTCCGGCAGTTGCTTGGATCCTGCGACGGCGGCGTCAAATTGGTCCTGAAGGCTCATGGCTTCTCCTAAAACGTAGTAACAATCGGGATAGACAGCGCGGATGTTAACCAGCATTGTCTAGGCAGAGCACACCAAATTCTAGGAGACGACTTTGTCGCAAGCGCAGGAACGCATGTCCAAGGTGGATACCGCTTGGCTTCGCATGGACACCGAGTCCAATTTGATGATGATTGTGGGCGTTTGGTATATCCGCCCGTCCATCACTTTGGAGGCTTTGAAGGAGCGCGTGCAGGCCAGACTGCTGCAGTACACGCGCTTTCATCAGCGGGTTGTCGAAGACGCCATCGGTGCTCAATGGGTCGATGACCAGGACTTTGATATTGACCGGCATGTGGTGGCCGAAGTCTTGATGCCGGTGCGCGGCAAGGCGGGTCAAGTCGGGCAAGAGGCCTTGAAAGAGCGTGTGGCGGAGCTGGCGATGGAGCCGCTGGATGCGGCTCACCCGCTGTGGCAGTTTCACTTGATCGAGGATCTCGGCACCGGTGAAGAGCAGGGCAGCAGCGGTCTGATCATGCGCATTCATCACTGCATCGGAGACGGCATCGCCTTGACTTCGGTGATGCTGTCCATCACCGATGGCGGACGCACGCCGCCCAAACGCGAACAGCAGCCCCGCGATGACCGCGATTGGTTGACCGACAGTCTGCTGCGACCTATGGCCGATTTGGCGATCAAGGCAATCGGCGCGGCCGGTTCGGGCGTGGCCAAGTCGGTCGAGGCCTGGAACCATCCCCACCATCCCCTTGACGCCTCTGTCGACATGGCGCGCATTGGCTATCAGGCCGTCAACGACATCGCCGCTTTTGCTTTCATGCCGGACGACTCGCATACACAGTTGAAGGGCAAACCGGGCAAGCGCAAGCGCGTCGCCTGGAGCAATGACCTGCCGCTGGATGCCGTCAAGGCGGTCGGCAAGGGCTTGGGGGCCTCGATCAATGATGTGCTGCTCAGCTGTGTCGCCGGGGCCATAGGCAGTTACCTGCTCAGCAAGGGCGAGGAGGTAGCGGGAAAGGAAATCCGCGCGATGGTGCCGGTCAACCTGCGGCCTTTGGCCAATAGCTATCAGCTGGGCAATCGCTTTGGCTTGGTGCCGCTGGTGCTGCCGATCGGCATCGACAATCCGGTCGAGCGCTTGTATGCGGTCAAGTCGCGCATGAGTGAGCTGAAGGGGAGTTTTCAGCCGGTGCTGGCATTTGGCCTGCTGTCGGTGGCGGGCTTGCTGATCAAGCCGGTGCAGACGGCGATGCTGAACCTGTTCGCCAAAAAAGCGACCGCCGTGATGACCAATGTGCCGGGGCCGACCGAGCCGCTGCAGATGCTGGGATCAAAGGTCGAGCGGCTGATGTTCTGGGTGCCGCAGTCGGGCGATATTGGCGTCGGTGTCAGTATCTTGACCTACGCGGGAAAAGTGCAGTTCGGTTTGATTACCGACAGCACCTTGTGCCCCGACCCCGAGGGCATCATCGATCGCTTCGAGCCGGAGTTCAACAAACTCCTGCTGCTGACGATGATGCTGCCCTGGGAGTAGGGCCGAGCAAGCAGTGCTTACTTGGCCTTGGTGGCCTGATCAGCCAGGTTGGGCTTGATGTTTGGCTTGATATTGGGGCGGCCGGCGGCAGTCGGGTAAGCCGACATCACGCGCGTAGGGTCAACGCTGGCCAAATAGCCGCTGTATTGCGCGTCGGTGCAGCCGATCAGCTTGCCGTTTTGCTTTTCACCGCGGTACTCGCCTTTGCTGTAGACGAATTGGTACTCTTTTGCCGCAGTGGCTTTGGCGTCGCCCATTGGCGCCATCTTGGCCGCGCATTCGACGCGCAGTGCGGTCGCTTCGGGCGACTGAGCCCAGGACAGGGCAGCCAAGGGTGTCAGGATCAGGGCCAACAGAGTGCGTTTCATGATGTTCGAACCTCGGTGAAAAATTGCGGGGTGGGGCTGAATGCTCGGACCCTTGGTCCGAGGCAATTCGGCAATTCAGGGTTCACAGCTTAATCGCCGGGATGGGCTTTGACCACGCGCGATTGCGGGGGGTAAGTCGCCCATTTCCCAGCTCAGATGTGAGAATTCTCACATCGGGGTCGATTTGACAGGGCTCAGTCCTCGAGTTCCTCGCGTGCCATTTCAACGTCCAGGCATTCCATTGCATCCATCGGCTCGCACGCAGCAGCATCCGCGTACAAAGCCTCGGCCTCCTTCATGCGCTTGTCGCCTTCCAGCATCACCAAGCCGTTGGCGCGCTCGATCATGGCGATGGCGCTGCTGGGGTTGAGCTTCAAGGCCTGCTCGAACATTTTGAGGCCGGTGGCGCTATCGGCACCTTGGGTGCGGCCCAGGAGCTTGCCGACTTTGTCAATCACCTCGGCGTGGAAGGCACCCAGCGCGATATGCGCGTCGGCATGCTTTGGGGCCAGCGCGATCGTGGTTTCGAGTGCATTCTTCACTTTGCTGCCCAAGCCTTGGGCGAGCGCCTTGGCGACGCTGATGCCTTGGCCGTAACGGCCTATCGCATAGGCCTGCCAGTAGTAGGCATTTGCGTTCTTGGGTTCCTCGGCCTGCTGAGCGGCGGCGCGCTCGGCCACTTCGAGAAACATCTCCAACTTGACCTTTTCCTTCTTCTCCAGGTAGTTGGCATAGATCGCCTGCGCCTTGTTGGCGACGTTGATCCCAGCACCACCGGCCGCCAAACCAGCTTCGTAGGCCAGCTGAAATTCACCCGCATGGAAGTGGATCCAGGCCGCGACGACCGCTTCGTCCTTGGGCCAAGGCTCGGCGTCGCCTGTGTGCAGCCGTGCCCAATGCTTTTTCAGCGAGGCCGGGCTGTAATGAAAGGCGCTGTTGTCATGCGGGAAGGCGGTCCATTTAGCCATTTTTCGTCTCCGGTGGTGCTAGTGATATTGGTTGGCGAGTGCGAATAGATGCTCGCGTGAGGCAGGTTCCAGATAGGGCAGCAGCAAACTCAAGACATGGAAGGCGCCGCGCATCAAGGCGGCACCGGCTTGCTCGGGCTCGAGGGCATGGCGTGGGTCGCGCACATACTCGAAGCTCAACCAATAGCTCAAGAGCACCACCATGGCATTGGCCGTGGGGGCGGCTTCGCGAGCATCCATTTTCAGCGCACCGCCATGTTGCAAGCCCGCCAGCACATTGCGCATGGCCTGGGCCTTGTGCGTCAGCACGGTTTGGAAATGCATTTCCAGGCGCCGGTTCTTGGACAGCAAATCATTCAAGTCGCGGTAGAGAAAACGGTGTTTCCAGATCAGCTCGTACAGCATGTGAAAAAACAGCCACGCATCTTCGACGTTAGCGACATTGTCGGCAGCGCCCAGCAGGTCAATCAGCTCGCGCTCGTAGCGATTGAACAGCGAGTTGATCAGCTCGTCTTTGGCCGGATAGTGGTAGTAGAGATTGCCGGGGCTGATGCCCAGCTCGGCCGAGATCAGCGTGGTCGAGACATTGGGCTCGCCAAAACGGTTGAACAGATCAAGCGTGACTTCAAGAATGCGTTCGGCGGGGCGGCGCGGCGGTTTTTTTGTGGCCATGGGGCTGCTTGTCTCCTAGCTTGATTCTGGCATCAAGCTGGTGGATTGCTCTAGGTAATTGGCTCCATATCTATGCGTTCGTGGGCAGGCAACAACCCTGGCTGAGCAGGCCCTGCTTGCAGTTCCTACAATCACCGCATGCAATCACCAGCTTCCCCACTTGCCGGCGCCATGCCGGCCATTTCGTTTCAAAACGTCAGCAAAACTTACCGAGGGGGGCAGGTCAAGGCCTTGGACGGTGTTTCCTTTGACATTGCCCAGGGCGAATTCTTTGGCTTGCTAGGCCCCAACGGCGCCGGCAAGACCAGCTTGATCAGCATTCTGGCCGGCTTGAGTGCGGCCAGCGGCGGGCGCGTGCTGGTGCAGGGCCATGATGTCGTCAGCGACTTCGCCGCCGCGCGCCTGGCACTCGGCATCGTGCCGCAGGAGTTGGTGTTCGATCCCTTCTTCAATGTGCGCGAAGCGCTGCGCTTTCAGGGTGGCTACTTCGGCGTGCACAACAACGACGCATGGATTGACGAGTTGTTGCACAACTTAGGCTTGGCCGACAAGGCCAATGCCAATATGCGTCAGCTCTCGGGCGGCATGAAGCGCCGCGTGTTGGTGGCGCAAGCGCTGGTGCATCGCCCGCCTGTGATCGTGCTGGATGAGCCCACGGCCGGCGTTGACGTGGAGCTGCGCCAGACCCTATGGCAATTCATCGCCCGATTGAATCGCGAAGGCCACACCGTTTTGCTGACCACCCATTACTTGGAAGAAGCCGAGGCGCTGTGCGGGCGCATCGCCATGCTCAAGCAAGGGCGGGTGGTGGCACTGGAGCGGACCTCGGAGCTGCTCAAGGGCCGCGCCTCGACGATGCTGCGCTTCAAGACCGATGCCGCTTTGCCGGCCAGTCTGGTGCCGCAGGCCCGCATCACCGGTCGCATTGTGCAAATCAAGGCGCATGACGCCGCCGAGGTCGAGACGATTCTGACCACGCTGCGGGCAGCCAATTGCCCGGTTGAAGACCTGGAGATCGGCCGGGCCGATCTGGAAGAT
>CAUPEV010000147.1:0-13315 GCA_963510335.1 uncultured Roseateles sp. | reverse complement strand
TGCTTGCCAGCAGCCTGAGGGCCGGTCGCAATCACGAAGCGGCCTTAATGTTGCCCCCGGGTGCGCGGTTCCGCGCCGCCACCCCCGAGGGGTCGGAGCAAACAACGGGATGTACCCGCTGCCTGCTCCAGATGGCGAGGCCGCTTGGGAGCGGCCCGGCGCTGGCCTCGCAACACCAAACCTTCAATACCGAGATTTCATCATGCGCGCAAAAAGCATCGTCACCGAAGCCGTTCAGATCAACCGTGCCGTCACCTTGATCAACCTGGGCGCACGCCTGCAGGTCTTGGAGTCGGAGACCGATATGTCTTACGAGCGTTTGCTGCGCCTGTACAAGGAAGTCTCGGGCAAAAGCCCTTCCAAGGGTCAGCTGCCGTTTTCGACCGATTGGTTCATGACCTGGCAGCCCAATATCCACGCCTCGTTGTTCCTGAATGTGCATGAGTACCTGAACAAGGTGTCGGAGCTGGATGAGATCGACGCCGTCATCAAGGCCTATCAGCTCTACCAAGAGCAGACGCAGGCGCAGGGCCTGGAAGCGATGCTGTCGGTGACGCGCGCTTGGCGCCTGGTGAAGTTCATCGATAACGGCATGTTGACGATGACCAAATGTTCGGAATGCGGCGGCCACTTTGTCACCCACCCGCATGAAATCGCACGCCACTATGTCTGCGGCATGTGCAAGCCACCGGCCCGCGCCGGCAAGGGGCGCTCGCAGGGTTCGATTCAAATGCATTGAGCGCTGGGTGCCGTGATGATTGAGGCCGGCTCCAGCTTGGCGATGCGAACCTGTTTGGTGGTGATCGCTCGCGATGAGTCTGCCCGCATCGAGCGGCTGCTGAACTCGGTGCGTCCCTGGGTCGACGAGATGCTGGTGCTGGATACCGGCTCGGTCGATGCCACCCCAGCGCTGGCAGCAGCCTGCGGGGCCCGCGTTGAGCATTTCAGCTGGTGCGACGATTTCTCTGCGGCACGGAATGCGGCCTTGGATGCAGCAGCCGCCGATTGGCATGTGCTGCTGGACGCCGACGAATGGTTGATCTCTGGCGGCGAGGCAATTGCCTCCTTGCGTCAAACGCCGGCGGATTTTGTTGGCACCATCGCCTTGCTCGATCAATTCATGGACAGCGAGCTGCGCCATGCGCATTCGAGACTGTCGCGGGTTTTGCCGGGCGCTCTGCGCTATGTCGGCCGCATCCACGAGCAGCCGGTTCATGCCTTGCCGGTTCGCCCGCTGAGCATCAGCGTTGGGCATGATGGCTATTTGCCCGCCCAGCTGCAGTCCAAACGAGGCCGCAATGAGCGGCTGCTGCTGCAAGAGCTGCAGGCGCATCCCGAGCAAGCCTATCTTTGGTATCAGCTTGGCAAAGACAGTGCGGTCTACGACGATCATGCGCGCGCTGAGCATTGCTTCGAGAAGGCAGCTAGCCTGCCTCACCCGCAGCAGGGCTGGTGGATTGATCTCGTCGCGCGTCGGCTGTTCGCGCTCAAACAGCTCAAGCAACATGACGCTGCCGTCCAGTTCGCTCAAACGCAATTGGGTGTTTGCGCCGAGTCACCGGACTTCTTCTTCGCCCTGGGTGACCTGTTGCTGGACTTTGCCGCCGATACGCCGGATCAGGCGCCTCACTTGTTGCCGATGATTGAAGACGCTTGGCGGCGCTGTCTGGAGTTGGGCGAGCGGCCCGAGCTTAGCGGTGCTGTGGCCGGTCGTGGCAGCTATCTGGCCGCGCACAATCTCGCCTTGGTGCTGGACGGCACCGGGCGTGAGCAAGAGGCAATGGAATTGCGCCGCGCCTTCGCGGGCTGAGATCTTGTGCCGCAGCACGAGAGCGTTACGCTCTTGAACTTTTTGACTTGGGGTCGATGACGATGGGTAAATTCAGTCCGCTCGCGCAGGCTCCGCGCTATATGCAGAGTTTTCAATGCACGGGTTCTGCCTGTGTGGAAAATTGCTGTACGGGCTGGCAAGTCAGCATCGACAAGCCCACCTTTCAGAAATATCAAGCGATCCGGATCGAGCCCTTGGCGAGTTTGTTGCGCCAGCATGTGCAAAAAGGTGCGGGCTCTGTGGTGGGGAGCAAGAGCTACGCTTCGATTGCATTGAAGACGGGCCAGGCGTGCCCATTCCTGGATGAAGCCAGGCTTTGCCAAAATCATGCCGGTTTGGGCGAACAGGCCTTGTCCAATACCTGCAGCCAATACCCGCGCATCTACACCTTGGAAGATAAGCAGGCTGGCGTGGCGGCGAGCCTGAGTTGCCCGGAAGCGGCACGCTTGGCCCTGGCCTCGGCCGACGCGGTCGAAATAGAGGGCCTCACCTTGCCCTTTGCCAATCTCAGTCTGGTGCCCTTCAACCGTCGCGTAGGTCCGCTAGCGGCCGCTGAGCCTGACTTGGTGCGGCGTCATGCGCGATTGCTGCGTGAGGCCTTGACGGCGGTGATCAAGCATCCTGCTTTGAACGCGGCTCAGGCCTTGGTGGTGTGCGGATTGTTGTTGCGCCAAGTCGCCAAAGTGTCTACCGATGTGCAGACCCAGGGCGGCGATGCATTGGCAGCTGATCAAGGCCTATCCGACGCATTTGAGCAGTATCTCAACCCCGATTTTCTGAATCAGGCTGCCGGGCATGTCCAGGGCCTGAACATTCCGCGCAAGGTGCAGTCCTCGCTATTGATGGGGGCGACGCAGAAGTTTTTGGCTGACCACGGCGGGCGACCGTCTTTTCGTGAGTTGATCGCCGAGGTGCGAATTGGCCTGGACCTGGACAGCGCCGAAGGCGCGCAGCGCTTGGATGAGTTCGATGCGGCGCATCCCCATGTACTGAAGAACTATTTGCTCAACAGCTTGTTGATCACTTTGTTCCCGCGCAGCGACACAGCGGGCTTGGAGGCCGACTTCATGTCTTTGGCCGTGCGCTTTGCACTGATCAAGTTCTATTTGCAAGCGCTCGCTGCGCGACCCGGCCTGCCTTTTGGCCTGGACGAATGCGTGCGTGTCACCTATGTTGTCGCGCGCAATATCGAGCACAACCACCGTTTTATGCCCATGGTGCTGCAGTCCTTGAAGGACAACGACGCTTTGCGCATGGAAGTGCTGGCCACCCTGGTTGGCTGACAGCTTTTGTCCTACACCGACAAGATCTTCATGGGAGGCCCGGCAAAACATGCTGTCCCGTGTAAGAAGTTGCCTTACAGAGGTGAGGGAAGAAAAGGGACTCAAGCGCTGGAGATAGCCTGATGTTGCCGCCCAGTTTGAGTCTTCACAATCCGTATCAAGTTGTTACGAGTTGTGCAGCCAAACAAACCGGAGTCCCAGCATGAACGCAGACCAAATCCTCGCCGAAATTCGTGAAGCCAATCTGTCCTACCTGATGTTGGCGCAGAACCTGATTCGCGCCGACCGCGAGCAAGCGCTGTACCGCTTGGGAGTCTCCGAGGACACCGCGACGCTGATCGCCACCTTGAGCCCCGCTCAGCTGATGAAGATCGCTTCCGGCAACACCTTGCTGTGCCGCTTCCGCATGGACGACGATCTGGTCTGGGGCTTGCTGACCAGCCACGGCAAGACCGCCGCCAATGATGGCGTTTCCCGTCTGCACGCCAGCATCTTGATGGCCGGCCGCCACCAAGAAGCAGCCTGATTGTTGCCCCCAGTTCACTAAAAAACCGAGACTCCATCATGCGCAACAAAAGCATCCTCACCGAAGCCCTGCAGATCAGCCGTGCCGTTACCCTGATCAACCTGGGTGCGCGTTTGCAAGTGCTGGAGTCGGAGACCGACTTGTCCTACGAGCGCTTGCTGCGCTTGTACAAGGAAGTCTCGGGCAAAAGTCCGTCCAAGGGCCAACTGCCGTTCTCGACCGATTGGTTCATGACCTGGCAGCCCAATATTCATGCTTCTTTGTTCCTGAATGTGCATGAGTACCTGAACAAGGTGTCGGAGCTGGATGAGATCGACGCCGTCATCAAGGCCTATCAGCTCTATCAAGAGCAGACCCAGGCACAGGGGCTGGAGGCCATGCTGTCCATCACCCGTGCTTGGCGCCTGGTCAAGTTCATCGACAACGGCATGTTGACCATGACCAAATGCTCGGACTGCGGTGGCCATTTCGTCACCCATCCGCATGAGATCGCCCGTCACTATGTCTGCGGCATGTGCAATCCACCTGCTCGCGCCGGCAAGGGCCGGGCACAAGGTTCGATTCAAATGCACTGAGGCTCGCTGGCTTCTGCTCGCCTAGACCGATCGCGCCGCCCGCAATGCATTTGCTGCGTTGGCCATTGCCAGCACTATTGAGTTGGGGCGCCGCTTGGGCCGTCTTCACCGGCTTGATGGCTGGGGGCTTGGATCTTGGGCCGGCCATGCTGGCCGCCGCCATGCTCGGGGGCGCATTGGCATGGCTGCACCAAGCACGCTGGCGACGCTTGATCGTAGCGCTGGGCTTTCCTTTGTCCATATTGCTGGTCATGCGCTCGGCCGCCTTGCCGGCCTGGAGCTGGCTGCTGCCGCTGGCGCTGTTGGCGCTGGCGTATCCGCGCCGAACCTGGTCAGATGCGCCATGGTTTCCCACCCCACAAGGCGCTTTGTCTGCGCTGCCGGGCTTTGCGCCCTTGCCAAGCCAGGCTCGATTGCTTGACGCCGGCTGCGGCCTCGGCCATGGCTTGCAGGAGTTGCGACTGGCCTACCCCAGGGCGAGCATAGAAGGTATCGAATGGAGTGGCTTGCTGGCGCGGTTAGCGGCCTGGCGATGCCCCTGGGCCAAGATTCATCGCGGCGATATGTGGTCGCAGGACTGGGCGCCGTTTGACCTTGTCTATGTGTTCCAGCGCCCTGAAACGATGGACAGGGTGTGGTCCAAAGCCTGTCGCGAGATGTCGGCCTCGGCCTGTTTGGTCAGCCTTGATTTTGAAATCGAAGGCCAGAAGGCGCTCGCCATGCTGCCTTTGAGCCGGGGCCACAGCCTATGGGTCTATCGCCCGCACGCGTCAGGGCAGGCTGCGCCAGAGGCAATGGTCCCAATGGTCCCGATTGAGCTGTCAAACCCGGCTTGATACGAAGACCGCCCTCGCAAACTCTTGCCACACTCAAGGCCTTAGCTATCCCGCCGATAAGGGCAGGGAAGACTCAATAGAAAGCATTATGTTTGTCATCATTGGTTGGGCCGTTTCGATGGCTTGCATCTTCGGTGTCTATATTGCCCACGGCGGCAATATCAGCGTGATCCTGCATGCCTTGCCTTTTGAGGTCACCACCATTCTGGGGGCGGCCATCGGCGCTTTTCTGGCCAACAATCAGATGAAAGTCGTGAAGAGCGCAGTGGCCGGGCTGGGCCGTTGCTTCAAAGGCAGCAAGTTCAGCAAAGCTCGCTATATGGAGTTGCTGGCGCTGATGTACGACATCTTGCAAAAAGCCCGTAAAGAAGGTCTGATGTCGATTGAAAAAGATGTTGAAGACCCGCACAGTTCGGCCTTGTTTCAGAAGTATCCGATCGTGGGGAATGACCACCACGTGACCGAATTCATCACCGACTACTTACGCATGATGGTGTCGGGCAACCTTAACGCGCATGAGATTGAATCTCTGATGGACGCCGAGATCGACACCCACCACGCGGAAGAGCATGCCGCCGTTGCGGCTTTGCAGCGTATTGCCGGCGGCTTGCCGGCTTTTGGCATCGTTGCGGCCGTGCTGGGGGTGGTCAACACCATGGGTTCTGTGGGTCAACCGCCGGCTGTGCTGGGCGGCATGATCGGATCGGCCTTGGTGGGTACGTTTCTTGGTATTTTGATGGCTTACGGCTTTGCCGAGCCTTTGGCCGGTTTGCTGGAGCAAAAGGTCGAAGATGCCGGCAAAGAGTTGCAATGCATCAAGACCACCTTGCTGGCCAGCATGCAAGGCTATGCACCACAGGTAGCGATCGAATTTGGCCGCAAGGTGCTCTTCTCTGGCGACCGCCCGACATTCGGCGAACTCGAAGCCCATGTGAAGGGCAAGAAGTGATGGATATGCCTTTGCCTGAGACGCTGGAGTCCGCAGGGACTGTATGTGTCCGGCCTCAGTTCCGAAGGCGGACGGCGCCCCAGGGCCATGACATGGACCTGTTCAGGTCCATGTGGGCAGGAGTCGTACTCGGCTACGTGGGGGTAAGCAAGTCCGCCGCCGGGCCGTTCCCAAGGCGGACGGCGCCCCCTCGGGGGGCAGGAGCTGTAAACAGCGACGTGGGGGCTCGATATGGCCGGTGACGCCAAAAAGCTTCAGCCCATCATCATCAAGCGCGTCAAGAAGGCCGGGCATGCGGCGCATGGTGGCGCCTGGAAGATTGCCTATGCCGACTTTGTGACGGCGATGATGGCGTTCTTCTTGTTGATGTGGTTGCTTGGTTCCACCACCGAGGGCGACAAAAAAGGCATTGCCGACTTTTTCGGCTCACCGCTGAAGGTGGCGATGCAAGGCGGTTCGGGTTCGGGTGACTCCTCGCATGTGGTCAAGGGCGGCGGCAAGGATCTGAGTCGCGAGTCGGGCCAGGTCAAAGCCGGCGATGTCGAGGCGCAAAAACGTACCTTCAATCTGCGCGCGCTGAAGGAAGAACAGCGCAAGGCCGAGCGTGCTCGGCTTGAGGAGTTGAAGGACAAGGTTGGAAAAGTGCTCGCCAATAACCCGCAACTCAGTGCGCTAGGTGGTCAGATCAAATTGGATATGACGCTCGAAGGTTTGCGCATACAGATCGCAGACGAAGAAGGGCGGCCGATGTTCGACAGCGGTAGTGCCATCGTCAAACCATATATGAAGCAGCTCCTGCGCGAGTTGGGCAATGTGTTGACCGAAGTACCTAACCGCTTGACGCTCGAAGGCCATACCGATGCGCAAGCCTTTCCGGGCGGCGACCGGGGCTATAGCAACTGGGAGTTGTCGGCCGACCGTGCCAACGCTTCGCGCCGTGAATTAAGTGCTGGCGGTCTACCCGAAGCGCGTACGCTACGTGTTCAGGGTCTGGCGGCAAGCAAGTAGCTCGATCCTAAACAGCCCGAAAGTCCGATCAACCGGCGCATTAGCATTATTGTGATGAACCGCGATGCCGAAGATGCCGTGTTGAAGAATTTGCCTCAAGAAGATCCAGCAGCGGCTCCTGCGGAAGCCGAAGTTGAAAATAGTCCCTCAAGTTCCGCCATCAAGCCCCGATAACATTTTCTAGCCCTGCGAGGAAAGCCATGAGCACAGACATGAAATTTTTGGTTGTTGACGACTTCTCGACCATGCGGCGCATCGTGCGCGGCCTCTTGAAAGAGATTGGTTATAACAACTGCGATGAAGCCGAGGACGGTGTTGAAGCCCTCAGCATGCTCAAGTTGGCCAAGTATGACTTCGTCGTCAGCGACATCAATATGCCGAATATGACCGGCTTTGAATTGCTCAAAGCGATCAAGGAAGACCCCAATTTGAAGCACCTGCCGGTGTTGATGGTGACGGCCGAAGCGCGCAAAGAAGACATTGTGCTGGCTGCTCAGTCGGGGGCAGCGGGTTATATCGTCAAGCCTTTTACCAAGGCGACCCTGGAAGAAAAAGTGCAGAAGATCATGCAAAAACTGGCCGCTGCGGCCTGACCCCCAGGGAGACACAATATGTCAATCGAAGCATTGAGTAAATTGGACGCAGGCACCGATCCGTTGACGGTCTCGCCCGAGGTGTTTCAGCAAATCGGCACCATCACGCGTGTTTTGCATGACACCATGCAGCAACTCGGTGTGATGCCAAAGTTGCAGGTCGCGACCGACGGCCTGCCCGACGCGCGCAGTCGCTTGAGCTATATCGCGACCAAGACGGCCGCAGCCGCCAACAAGGTCTTGAACTCGGTCGATCAGGCCAAGGAAGACCATGCTTACATCACCAATGCGACCAATCAAATTGCTGCCGCTTTGGTGGCCGATCCGGTCAAAGCGGTGGCCAGCGGTGCGGTGCTGAATTTCGTCAAGGAAGTCGAAGCCCGCACGGCGCGCATTGATGGCCATTTGACCGACATCATGATGGCGCAAGACTTTCATGATCTGACCGGTCAGGTGGTAGCCAAGGTGGTGACTTTGGCAAATGATCTGGAAGACAGTTTGGTCAAGTTGCTGGTCTCTATCGTGCCGCCTGAACAGCGCGAGAAGGTTGACCCCAATATTCTGCAAGGCCCGGTGGTCAATCCTGAAGGCCGCACCGATGTGGTGGCCGACCAAGGCGAAGTTGATGATTTGTTGGCGAGTTTGGGCTTCTAAAGCCGCCAACAGCAAGACCAAACCCGCGGCTAGCGGGTTTTTTTACGTCCGTGAATTGCCGGGAGCCGCTGGCCCATGCAGCTGCGTGAAAAAGCTCACGCCGAATGACCGCTGTTTTTACCGAGCTTATTCGCCTTAAGTTTTTGGTCGGCCCGCCAACAATGGCTGCACGAGCTTAGCCCTGGCTCGCAGCAGCGAATTCATCATGGCCGACCAAGACGCACAAGACAGAAATTTACCGGCCTCAGCCAAGAAGATTGAAAAATCTCGGGCCGAGGGCCAGCTGCCGCGTTCGCGAGATCTCCCCCATTTCGCGATGATGGTGGCCGCGGCCGCCGTCCTGATGGTGGGTGGGCCAGCGATCAGCGAATCATTGCAGAACATGCTCGGCTTCGCTTTGCGTTTCGATGCCCGCATGTTGGCGCAGCCCAACTTCATGGCCGAGCGCTTGTGGGATCTGTCGCTGCGTTTCTTGATGCTGATGTTGCCTATTAGCGGCTTTTTGATGCTGGTTGCCATTGCCAGCAATATTGCCTCTGGTGGTTGGAACTGGACCATGAAGCCGCTGGCGCCCAAGTTCTCCAATCTCAACCCGATCACTGGTCTGGGGCGGCTTGTTTCAGGGCAGGGTGTCGGGCAGGCATTGAAAGCGGTCGGTCTGGCCTTGGTGCTGGGCGTGATCGGGGCCATGGTCTTGCGCGACCGCATGACAACCTTTGTCGGCATCATGTCGGTGCCCCTGCCGGCCGCCTTGGTCTACGCCGGCCAGCAGTTGATGGGCGGCCTGACTTTGCTGGGCGTTGCGCTGGCCTTGTTTGCTGCCATCGATGTGCCGCTGCAGCAGCAGCTCTATATGCGCCGCATGCGCATGACGCGCGAAGAGGTCAAACAGGAAATGAAAGAGGCCGAGGGCAATCAAGAGATCAAGGCCAAGATTCGCCAAAAGATGCGTGAAATCGCGCGCCGGCGGATGTTGGCCGCGGTGCCTACGGCCGATCTGATCGTGATGAACCCCACCCACTATGCGGTGGCGCTGAAGTATGACGACGCCAGCATGGCGGCGCCACGCGTGGTGGCCAAAGGTGCCGATCTGCTGGCAATGAAGATTCGTGACCTGGCTACCGAGTCCAAGGTGCCGGTTCTGCAGTCGCCCGTCTTGGCGCGTGCGCTGTATGCCCATGCAGAAGTGGACCGCGAGATCCCGGTCGAGTTGTTTTCGGCCGTGGCGCAGGTCTTGGCCTATGTGTATCAGCTGAAAGCGGCCATCAAGAACCGCAGCGCCAAGCCCGTCATGCCGAATCCACCGGTGCCGCCGGAATTGGACCCGCACAACAAGCCGGTCCCGACCGACAGCGATTTGGAGGATGAACCCGTATGAATGCCTTGATCGCTCAAATGCAGGCCTTGCTGGGGCCGCGCGCCGCCGTGCTGGGGGCCTTGGGTGCGCCGATGGCCGTCATCATGGTGCTGTCCATGATGGTGTTGCCGCTGCCTCCCTTCATGCTGGACCTGATGTTCACCTTCAATATCGCGATGGCGGTGATGGTGATGATGGTGGCCGCTCACATGATCAAGCCGCTGGACTTTGCGGCCTTTCCGACCGTGCTGCTGCTGACGACCTTGCTGCGACTGTCGCTCAACGTTGCGTCGACGCGCGTTGTCTTGATGGAAGGCCACACCGGCACCGGTGCTGCCGGCAAGGTGATCGAGGCCTTCGGCCACTTCCTGATCGGCGGCAACTTCGCGGTCGGTCTGATCGTTTTCGCGATTCTGGTGGTGATCAACTTCATCGTGGTCACCAAGGGTGCGGAGCGTATCGCCGAGGTCGGCGCGCGTTTCTCGCTGGACGCGATGCCGGGCAAGCAGATGGCGGTCGACGCCGATCTGAACGCCGGTTTGATCGACGAAAAGGAGGCCAAACGCCGACGCGCCGAGCTGGGCGACGAGGCCGATTTCTTCGGTTCCATGGACGGTGCCAGCAAGTTCGTGCGCGGCGACGCGGTGGCGGGCATGTTGATTCTGTTCATCAACATCGTCGGCGGCTTCATCATCGGCATGGTCCAGCATGGCCTGAGCGCGGGTCAGGCGGCCGATTCCTACATCCTCTTGGCGGTTGGTGATGCGCTGGTCGCGCAAGTGCCGGCGCTGCTGATCTCGGTCGCCGCAGCGATGGTGGTGTCGCGCGTGGGTACCGAAAAAGACATCGGCAGCCAGATCGGTCGCCAGGTCTTTGGTTCGGCCAAGTCGCTGGCGGTCACGGCTGGCGTGATCGGCTTGTTGGGCCTGATCCCGGGCATGCCGCACTTCGTGTTTTTGTTGATTGCCGGCGGCTTGGGCTATTTGTCCTGGTGGCTGCGGGTCAAAGACCAACGGCAAGAGCGCGAGGCCAAGACCAGCCAGGCCGTGACGGCCGTGGCGCCGACCGAAGCCAATGGCGAAGCGACCTGGGACGATTTGATCCCGGTTGACACCCTGGGTCTGGAAGTGGGTTACCGCTTGATCAGCCTGGTCGACAAGACCCGTGAGGGCGATTTGCTCAGCCGCATCAAGGGTGTGCGGCGCAAGTTCGCGCAGGAGGTTGGTTTCTTGCCGCCGTCCGTGCATATCCGCGACAACCTGGAGCTGCGGCCCAGCCAGTACCGCCTGTCGCTGCGCGGCGCAGTGGTGGGCGAGGCTGAGGCCTTTCCGGGCATGTGGCTGGCGATCAACCCGGGTCACGCGACCCAAAAACTCATCGGTACGCAGACCACAGACCCCGCTTTTGGCTTGCCAGCGGTGTGGATCGACGACCGGCAAAAGGAAATGGCGCAAATGGCCGGATTTACCGTGGTTGATTGTTCGACCGTGGTGGCCACACATCTTTCACACTTGATGCAGGTCCACGCAGCTAAGTTGCTGGGCCGCGTAGAGACCCAGGCGCTGGTTGAACATCTGACCAAACAAGCACCCCAACTGATTGAAGACGTGATACCCAAAATGATCGGCATTGCCACCTTGCAAAGAATTCTCCAGCTGCTGCTGGAAGAGGGTGTGCACATCCGGGATATGCGTTCCATCGTTGAGAGCCTGGCCGAGAACTCCACGGTGACCGACCCGGCCGAGCTGGCGCGTCGCATCCGTACCCATATTTCTCCCGCCATCGTGCAGCAAATCTACGGCCCGGTGAAAGAGCTGGACGTGATCGCGCTGGAGCCCGAATTGGAGCGCCTGGTGACCCAGGCCTTGAATTCGCCGCATGGCGCGGCCTTGGACCCAGGCGTGGCCGACACGTTGGCACGCAGTGCTGCCGAGACCGCTCAAGCGCAAGAAGACCGCGGTGTGCCGGCTTGCTTGCTGGTGCCCGATCTGATCCGCGCACCAATGGCTCGTTTGCTCAAACGCGCCGCGCCGCGCCTGAAGGTGCTTGGCCACAGCGAAATTCCTGAAACCCATTCCATCCGTATCGGATCGATCATTGGAGGCACGGCATGAACGTCAAGAGCTTTACCGCCAAAACCTCCCGTGAGGCCATGGCCTTGGTTCGCCAAGCCTTCGGCAATGACGCTGTGGTGCTGTCCAACAAGCCTTGCGCCGGCGGCGTCGAGGTGCTGGCGATGGCGCCGGAAGGCATGTCGCAGATCGAACGCGTGGCGGCCACGGCTCCGCGCGTGGCGGCGCCCAGCCGCTTGCAAGCGCGCCCGGTTCAGAGCCCGATCGACACGGGCGCGCCCAAGGCACGCAGCTTTGCGGCCCGTACTGGCCAAACCAGCGGTCAGCGCAGCGAGCCGAGCTTCGGCTATGCCGATCCGGCCGGCGATGTCGGTGATGATGTGCAGACGCTGGCGATGAGCACCCTGTCATTCCAGGACTATGTGCGCGAGCGCGTCCTCAAGCGTCGCCAGGCTGAGCTGGACGGCGTGCCCGATCCATTGGCCCCACAAATGCAGATCGATAGGCATCAAGATGCTGTCGGCGTCAGCTCCTTGAATGCAGCGCGTCAACAGCGCGCCCAGAATGCCTTGCAAGCCATGCAGCCCCGCCGTGCAGAGCCTGTGGCGCCTCCACCAGCACCGGCACAACGCCGCGCGCCGCCGGTGCTGCGCGACGAGATTCGTGTACCAGCCATGCAGCGTGAAATGGCGGACCTGGCGGGTCTGAGCAATCAGAACGAGCTGCCCGACTTGCCCGGCCGCGGCCGCCGCGACCAGCAAGACATGATGAACGAGCTGCGCTCGATGAAGGGCATGATCGAAGAACGCTTCGGCGCCTTGGCCTTTATGGAAAAGCTGCAGCGTCAGCCGATTCAGGCCCGCTTGACCCAGAAGTTGCTCGAGATTGGCTTTTCGCCCGCCTTGGTGCGCAAGCTGGTCGAGGGCTGCCCGGCCGAATTCAAAGGTGGCCCGGGCGAGGCCGCCGACGAGACCACGTGGGCCGCCAATGTACTGGCGCGCAATCTGCAGACCGACGAGCACAGCCCGGCGCTGGAAGAGCAGGGCGGCGTGTTCGCGCTGATCGGCTCCACCGGCGTTGGCAAGACCACCACGACGGCCAAGCTGGCGGCGGCTTTTGCTACCCGCCATGGCGCGGCGCATCTGGGTCTCATCACGCTGGACGCTTACCGGATCGGTGCCCACGAGCAGCTGCGCGCCTATGGCCGCATCCTCGGCGTGCCGGTGCATACCGCGCACGACAAGGCTTCGCTGGAGGACCTGCTGGAGCTGCTGTCCAGCAAGAAGATGGTCTTGATCGATACCGCCGGCATGGCCCAGCGCGACAGCCGAACGAACGAGTTGCTGGATATGTTGGCGCACCGCAGCGTGCGCAAGATTCTGGTCATCAACGCCGCTCAGCAGGGCGAGACGATCGAGGATGTGGTGAGCGCCTGGCGTGCCAGCGATTGCCACGGTGTCGTGCTGTCCAAGATCGACGAGGCCGTCAAGCTGGCGCCTGCGCTGGATACCTTGATTCGCCACAAGCTGAAGGTCTTGGGCGTCACCAACGGTCAGCGTGTGCCGGAAGACTGGCACCGCCTGTCGGCCCAGGCTCTGGTGCAACGTGCCTTGCGGGCGGCTGCAGCAGGC
>CAUPEV010000146.1:0-13331 GCA_963510335.1 uncultured Roseateles sp. | reverse complement strand
CGGCGTTCGAACCGCGGCGTGGTGCGGCGCAGTTGGCCAGTCTGCAGTTGGAGGCTCCAGGTATGGTTCCTGCACGATGCGAGAGGGACCGTCTCGACATCGTGCATGGACATGCCGGCCAAACGAGCGATCAGCGTGCAGACCGCGCCGAAGCGGTCTTGCAATGGCCCCGACTCGAGTAACTCTTCGATGCGGCGCTGAATGGCGTCCTCTTCGACGCTGGTTGTGGCGCGCCACTGGTTGGGGAGGAATAGGGTCTCAGCTAAGTGTTCGAGGCGGACTTTGGTGCCCAGCCTCTCTTTGGTTTTTTGGGAGTGACGTTTGCTCGCCTGTTGCTGGGTCAGCGTGATGCCGCCGTGATCCGGATTCCCGAACTGCGTCGGCAGAGATGTTGGCTGCTTCCGCCACTTCTCTATGAGCGTTGCCATGCCGCCGGAGTCGGACGGGGATCGATAGGGCGGCAATTCGCCGCTGATGGCTTGCGAGAACGTAACGTTCAACGGGGTCCAGGGCTTGTGCTCCAGGATCGCGAGAAGAGCGTCGTGGAAACGAACTTCCGCCTTGTCGCTCTTTGCAGCTGCGGTGGCGTCGTGTCCGCCAATCTGTTCTTGAGCGGCGCGCCGAGCCTGTCGCGCCCGGATGATCGTTTCGGCCTCGAACTCAATAAGGCCTGTCGATGACCCGGCAAGAGGCGTGAGCCAGGCCAACCTGGAGTGGTTTGTCATCTGGCAGACTTCGCGGACGGTCACTGCGACCTCGTGGATGTGGCGCTCCCTAGGGATGCCGGACTCGAGTGCATCCAGTTGCCTTATCAGCAGGTAGTGCCGCAGCCGTTGGATCCACGTCGCGACTTGGTCTGGAGGCAGTGGTCTTCGCGCTGCGGCGAGGGCTGCAGGGTATTGGGCGCGGCGCGCCGACGGCGTATACCGCTCTTCAACGCGCCTGGCCGTTCGTCGGGGGTCAATCGTCGCGAGCAGGTCGGGGTCTGCCCACACCGTCCTGGCAAGGCGTTCTAGGCCGGCGGCATGGTCGGAATCGGGGGCCCACTCGGCAAGGATCTCTGCGCTCTCGCGAGTGCCTATGAACATAAGCAGGTCGGAGAGGAACGTCGGGTCGGGATCGTCGAGGCACAATCTCTTCAGCCGTTGTAGCGTGGGCTGAACTGAGGATTTCCCGGTCAGTTGATCGATGGGTGGCATGTGTCAAACGAGACCCAATGGTCAACGGCCGAGACAGAAGTCATTGATCCTTTTGCTGCGCCAAATCGGTGCAGGCAGGGTGCATCAGGGATTGCTTCCGCGATTGTAACAATCACAGTGGTAGTTGCAAGTATTTGATTTGCAACGATTAATCTACTAAGAAAACCTAATGGAGCTATGGTAGCTCTACCAAATGGGTTGCACTCATAATTTTCGTTGCGGCCCACCCATGGCCCTTCTGTGGCCCATTCATGGCTCACCCAGTGTTCAGGTTCGATCAAATTGACCTTTGGGCAAACGTGTTCTGATGGCCCAACGCGCAATCAACAAAGCGTGACCACCTAATCACATCGTCACAGTTGGATGCCGCAATAGACTGGCTGTTATCGCTCAGCTTCGGCGATCCAGTGACCGCCGCTTCCGATACCAGCTATTGAGCATTTCGTTGGCCGGATGGCCGTCGAGCCGATGGACATGCGGGCCGGCACCGAGACCGCATTGGTGCGCGTGGTCACCCCCGCAAGGCAACGACGATGAACATCTTTCCAGCGCTCCGGGAGATCAGGGAAGACTTCGTAATGCGACAAGCCAATAATGCTACGGTCGCCAATTTGACAGTCGTCGCGCCACCCCTGAGTCAGTTCAAGATACCGCATGTCGAGGTCAAATAAAGCCATCGATAGGGGTGCCAAATCTGCTAGCTGTCGAAACTTCTGTGCAGTTTTCTGAGAACCAAAATCTCTTACGGTTTGGACATCATTGCTATGTTTTCCCATATTTCCGCTTGCCAATTTGTTGATGGAACCTCATAACAACGAGACGAAGCACAGCTAGCCGCGGGCAGTATTAGTAGAGTCCCGTCCAACAGTTTTTAAGGTCGCTTGCCTCTCGCTGCTAGACGGTCAACCTCGATTTATGGCTGACTTTTATCTTAAACGGTTTTGAACTCAAGAAAGCGCGGAAAATAGGTCATTTAACAATAAGGTCTCTGTGAATCAATACGCTGCCCATGCCGAACTCATTGCTACATTCCGAAGAGCGGAGGCAGAAGCGGCTCACAAGTTCGGACTAATCAAAACGTTGTCCCATAAAGGTCCCAAGGCCATTCACGCGGCTGTAGAAACAGCGGTAAAAGCGGCGAAGCGCAGGGATTCGTATGCAAAGAAGTTGCATGAGCTCGGGATAGATCTCAAAGATTAGGGGGCATCAGCGAGCACATGGACAAGATCACGGAGGCCCAGTTGGCGCGTCCAGGAATTCTTCATCCGAGGTCTGGCGCATGGTTTGCCGTCAAACACCCAAGGTAGAAGCCGACAGGGTGAATTACGCCTGCTTGGAACTGTGACGGAACGCTCAGCCGCTCAAGATATTTGCCTAAAATTTGATGGTTTGCCCTAGCTTGGCGCTGCGGGCGGCAGCATCGAGTATCTCCATCACAATCATATTATTGTCGAGCGCTGAAGGGTCGAATTTGCCCTGTTTCAGCTTGCCTTCGATCAACGCCTTGAAATATGCAAAGGGGTCGTTGGACGGATAGGCCAATTCTGCCAAGGTCTGCGCACGCTCTGGCTCGGCTTCTGAGCGGCGAACCCGAATGTCGTTGCGATTGTCAGCCATGATATAGCCGCGTACGCCATATATCTCCATATCCTTTCTAGCAATTGGCCAGTTCCAGGAGGCTTGAATAACAGCTTGGCTACCGGGGTACGTCAAAATAATTGTGGCCTCGTCGTCGACTTTTGGATAGTCCTGGGCTTGAAACTGCTGGGTAATTGCTGTCACCGAAGTCGGCAGAATGCCCTGCATCAAATAAGTCATCAAGTTGGCGCCATAGCAGCCAAAATCGGTCATAGCGCCACCGCCGTTGAGCACCGGGTCACCTAACCAATCGAGAAATTCTTGATTGACGCCGATTTTCTTCGGTCCCTTGTGACCGTCGTGCACGACCACCTTGCGCAAGTCCCCAATTTGATCGCTTCGCAGCAATTCATTGGCCTGATAGACGGTCGGATACCAAGTTGTTTCGTAATTGACCATCAAAAAAATTTGATGCTTTTCGGCCAATAGTTTCATCTTCTTGGCGTGATCCAAACTGACAGCCAGCGGCTTCTCCACCATCACATGAATGCCGCGCGGCGCTGCCGCTTCGACCACGGCCAGATGCTCGAAAATACTGCCAAACGCGGCTACGGCACCGGGCTTCTTCTGGTCCAACATTTCCGCCATGGTGTCGAACACGATAGCCATGCTGATCCCATATTTCTTGGTGTAGCGCAACGCAAGATCACGGTTCTTCTCAACGATCCCGACAATCTCAATATCCCCTAGTTTCTCGCGATCAAGCAGCCAATGAACGTGGGTGTGGGTCAAACCGATGATGCCGATGCGCAGCGGCACAGGCGTCGCGATGGCGGGGCTGGCGACCGCCGAAAATGAACAGAGCAACAATGGAAGCAGTACTTTCAATAGTTTCATGGCGCTCTACTATTCCGTGAAATGCGGTGATATCGATAATTTTGTAGTGTAAAAGTTTCGTCGCGGATCAATGATATTGCTCAGAGCGATGATATTGAAGTATCGCTATTACGACACGTTAGACAGAAAATACTCGGCGCTTAGATCGATTTGACGAGCGCCACTGCTGCAGGCCCCCATGATCTCAGGGGTACATAAAAGGGCTGAATTGCGTTTACGCCCGCCGCTCAGCGGATCTCCGAAGGCTTGGCTCGGTTCTTGAAAAACGTTTCCATGCGAGCGCCGTAAACCCTGCGTGTTTCTGGTGTGAGCCAATCCGCAGCCGAGTCGCGCAGCATGGCCGCCCCCTCTGGCGTTCCCAGTACCTTGTCGATCCCTTGAATGGCCGCGAATCCCCAAGGCGTGCGCGGACAGACCACACCAGACAACAGCGGCTGACTGGCTCCGGCAATCGGCTGGCTGACAAGGTCTCCGAAATTCGGAACGGACCGGCGCGCCTGGGCGATGCCCACTTCGTAGTCGATGGTGTAGTCGATCCTGCCTTTGCCCAACATTGGCAACAAGTTACTGCCGTAATCGGCGGAGGAATAGCGGGTGACCGACGATTTACCGAGGGGGGCCCGGGTAAGTACCGCATCGATGAAATCACCGTAGCTGCGTCCATCAACAAGACCTCCTTGCAGGCCACTGTCCGCTATGAGCTTTGCGAGCTCGATCTCGCCGGCAGCATTGCGCGGAAGCTTTTCCAGTTGACTGCGATGCACGATCAACTGCATGGGCGGGCCGATAAAGGTGTTGGAAAAATAGGCCAGCTTTTCACGTTCGGCCGTGCGGACCGAAGGAACTTGGCAGACCTTTTCTCCACTGCTGATCATTTTCCAGGCACGGCGGGGATTTGCCCGGATGACCTGGTGCTTTACGTCCTGCCAGCGTTCCGCCACATAAGGTCTGATCCGGTCGGAGAGCTCATCGTCTGTCTTGCCGACCATGTCGCCCGGCGCAGATTCAGGCACGATAGAAATCCAGGTGATGGTTTCAACCTGCGGTCCAATTTCGGGTTCCGCGTGCAACTCAGGTGAGGCCACTAGAAGCGCGAAAAGGACAATATTGGGCAGGGCGTTCAAGCGGCAAGCTCCGCAGGATGGACCAAGGGCAACAGAGTACCAAATTCAATGCGGGGTATTGCATGGACTCTGTCGGGCCAAGCAATTTTTTCGAACTTAAACCAGCGTCCAGATGGCCAGCGTAGTCTGGCAGTGCTCTCGAATTGTCCCGGCCTGCGCCTGGCCGACAGTTCGAAACAGCGCCGGAAAGCGGACGTTCGGTTTGCCGACTGTTTTGGTCAAGGGCGGTTTACTGGCAACGATGCGGCCTGACGTTCCCTACCAGTTCTTGCCACTCGGATGCGCAGTGGCGGTAGCGGCAGGATGTTCGGAGCCGCCGCTATCCGTCTTTCATTCAGAGCCTGCTGTAGGTCGTAGGCGGCGTGTACCTGTCATTCGGATGCGCAGTAGGGGCAGCGGCGGGGCGCCTCAAGCCGAAGGTCGAAGAATTTCAGCAATCGGCTGTCTGCTGAGGGTGCTGCAGCGGCCGCCCCGTCGTGCATTCTGCAGCGGTGCTGCACCGGCCCGGCCACAAGGCGCACGTCCTCCTGCCCAGCACGCTATGTCGATTTGGCTTCGCGTCGTTCGTCGATAGGATACGTGGAGCCCTTCAGGCGGGCGCGCCCACAGTGCAACGCAACAGGAGTGAAGACATGTCATACATTGATGGTTTCGTGATTGCGGTCCCCACCGCCAACAAGCAGAAGTTCATCGACCATGCGCGCCATTTCGACTCGATGTTCATCGAGCTAGGCGCAATTCGTGTGATCGAAGCTTGGGGCGACGATGTCCCCGACGGCAAGGTCACCGACTTCCGCCGCGCAGTCCAGGCCACGGCCGATGAAACGGTGGCCTTTTCGTGGGTCGAATGGCCTGACAAGGCCACGCGCGACGCAGGCATGAAGAAGATGACGGAAGACCCGCGCATGGATCCGTCCACACCCGGCAATCCGCCCATGCCCTTCGACGGCAAACGAATGATCTTCGGCGGCTTTGAGCAGGTGATCGAAGTGAAGGCTTGAGCGGGGGGGGCGGGGGGGCGGCGCCCCTAGATGTTTCACGCCTCACGGCTGGCATTTCTGGGTGAGCCCGAGGATCAGCATCGCGAAATGGACGAGCCAGGCCGGCTGGTGATTGCTTTCTGCCTGGCCTTGATTGACACTCCGGCGCCTGACTGTCTCACAGTCAGCTCCGATCAATCCAGCCCGCCGCCACACTGCCGCGCCACCGCAACAGGACTCAACACGCTATGCCCCACATGCTGCTCATCGTCGAACCCCTGGGCCAGCGCGCTGAACGTGGCCCTGTGGCCGGGGAGGCGGTCTACCAGCGCATGGTGGATTTTTCCGCTGAGCTGCAGGCAGCCGGCTTGCTGCTCGGCGTCAACTCGCTAGGCACGGCGGCAAAACGTTTGAGCAAGCGTGACGGCGGCACCCAGGTCTGGGACGGCCCCTTCGCCGAGGCCAAGGAGATGGTGGGCGGCTACTTTCTGCTCGACACCGAAGACGCCGCCGTGGCTAGGGGCTGGGCCGAGCGCTGTCCGGCGGCGGAATGGGCGACGGTGGAAATCCGCGGCGTCGGGCCCTGCTATACCTGAGTAGGTAATGACCCGGGTATTGTCGAATCGCGCCGCACCGGATCGTCGAGGGGATGAAGGCAGACCGGATCCGGGCCGCCTCATTTCACCCAGGAGATCCACGATGCGATTCATGATCCAGGTCCGCGCCACCGTCAGCAGCGAGCGCGGCGAGCCGCCCGGCCCCGAGCTGAAGCCTCTGTTCGAGGAGATGGGGGCCTTCCACGAAGAGTTGGCGCGCGCCGGCGTGCTGCTGGACGCCGCCGGCCTGCGCCCCAGCCGTCAGGGCTGGCGTCAGCTCTACCACCTTGACGGCCGCCGCGAGGTCGCGGACGGCCCCTTCGCCGAGACCAAGGAGTTGATTGCCGGATACACCCTGATCCAGGTGCGCTCTGTCGAAGAGGCCCAAGCGTGGGCGGCGCGCTTCCCGAACCCCTTCCCGGGCCAGGTCTGCGAGATCGAGGTGCGCCAGCTCTACGAGGAGGCCGACTTCGCGCCCGGCGGCGACATGGCCTTGCCGGATTGAGCAGGAGCGACCATGAGTATCTTGAGCTATTTCTTTTCAGCCCTAGCACTTGCCGTGCTCGCCCTGCTGGCCTACGCATCGACGCGCCCTGACGAATTCCGTGTCGAGCGCCGCCTGCGCATCGCAGCACCTGCCGAGCAGCTCTGGCCGCTGGTCGGCGAGCTTCGCGGCTTCAACCGCTGGAACCCCTATGAACGCAAGGACCCTTTGATCAAGGGCCAGTACACAGGCACGTCCAGCGGTATCGGCTCCCGCTATGCGTGGGCAAGCGACAAGGTCGGTACCGGCAGCCTTGAGATCACGGGCCAGCAGGTCGGTCGCGCCGTGCAGATGAGGCTGGACTTCGTGAAGCCCTTCGAGGCCCACAACCAGGCCGAGTTTGCGCTGCAAGCCATGCCCGACGGCGCGACCGAGGTGAGCTGGCAGATGCAGGGCCCCGCCAACTTCATGAGCAAGCTGATGGGCACGTTCATCGACATGGACAAGATGGTCGGACGCGATTTCGAGGACGGGCTGCAGAACCTGCGCCAAATCGCCGAGGGACAGGCGCCTTGACCTTTTTCGATCTCCTGCGCACCACCTGATCGCCGGCGCTGCTGCGGCTGAAGCCACTGACCGAATCCACCCACTGAAGGATATTCAATATGCACAAGCAAATCTTCGTCAACCTGGCCTGCAAGAACCTGCCGGCCAGCAAAGCCTTCTTCGAAGCGCTGGGCTACCACTTCAACCCGCAGTTCACCAGCGAAGCCGGTGCCGGCCTCGTGCTGGGTGACAACTTGTATGCGATGCTCTTGACCGAGGAGTTCGCCAAGGGCTTCACCGCCAAGCCGCTGGTCGACGCCAAGACCGCGACCGAGGTGCTGGTGTGCCTGTCCTGCGAAAGCCGCGAAGAGGTCGACCAGCTTGTCGCCAAGGCCGCCGCCGCTGGCGGCAGCGTGCCACGCCCGCCTGTGGACCATGGCTTTATGTATGCCCACGGCTTCGAAGATCTGGATGGTCACATCTGGGAATTGGTTCACATGAGCGGCACGCCGCCGCAATGCTGAGCAGGCGTCCACCATGCAGATCCAGCAACAACTGGCCCCCTTCATCTGGTTCCAGAGCGGCGCTGAAGACGCGGTGGCCCACTACTTGAAAGTGTTCGGCGCCGACCAGGGCCGCGTCACCCACATGCAGCGCTGGGGCGAGAACGCGCCAGGCGCCGCCGGCACGGTCATGCTGCTCAATTTCGAGCTGCTCGGTCTGCAGATGACGGCCTTCAACGGCGGCCCGCACTTCAAGCTCAACGAGGCCTTCTCGCTGACCGTCGCCGCCACGGACCAGGCCGAGATCGACCACCTGTGGGAGCAACTCCCCGCCGGCGGCGGCAAGCCTCAAGCCTGCGGCTGGGTCAAGGACGCGTGGGGCTTGTCGTGGCAAATCATCCCGGCGGCCTGGTTCGACATGATCCGCGACCCCGACCCCGCACGGGTGCAGCGTGTCTTTCAGGCGATCTGGACCATGGAGAAGATCGACCTCGCGGGTCTGCAGCGCGCCTACACGGGATGAGGCCCGCGTGAGCCATGCCGCCCTTACCGACCTCGCCGCCGGCGTCTGGCGCATCGAGCGCAGCCGACTTATCGGCGCGGGGGCCAAGTTGCTGCGCGACCTCGACGAGGCCGAGGACTGCGCCCAAGACGCGCTGCTCGCTGCGCTGGACACTTGGCCTCGCGACGGCATTCCCGCCAACCCGGCGGCCTGGCTGATGACGGCCACACGCAACAAGGCGCTGGACCGTTTGCGCCGCCGCGCGATGCTGCGACGCGAGCACGCAGCGCTGGCGGACGACGACGCGGCAAACCTGGCCCATATCGAGCCCGACTTCGTCGACCGGCTCGACGCGGCACGCGACCAAGCCGCGATCGGCGATGAACTGCTGCGCCTGATCTTCATCGCCTGCCATCCGGTGTTGCCGCGCGAGGCCCAGGTG
Organism: uncultured Roseateles sp.; assembly: GCA_963510335.1. GTDB lineage: Bacteria > Pseudomonadota > Gammaproteobacteria > Burkholderiales > Burkholderiaceae_C > Paucibacter_A. The sequence goes on along the minus strand of CAUPEV010000146.1, from coordinate 4,480 downwards.
GCGCTGACCTTGCGGCTGCTCGGCGGGCTGGAGACAGCCGAGATCGCGCGCGCCTTCCTGGTGCCCGAGGCCACCGTGGCGCAGCGCATCGTGCGGGCCAAGAAGGCCCTGCACGGCCAGGCTTTCGAGCTGCCGGCGGCCGACGAACGGGCCGCGCGGCTAGGCGCGGTGCTGGCCGTCGTTTACCTGATCTTCAATGAGGGCCACAGCGCCGGCAGCGGCGCCCAGCTGCTGCGTCCGGCGCTGTGTGGCGAGGCGCTGCGCCTGGCGCGCCAGCTGCAGCACCTGCTGCCCGTTGAACCCGAGGTCCAGGGCCTGGCAGCACTGCTGGAGATCCAGGCTTCGCGCCTGCCCGCCCGGCTGGATGCGCGGGGCCGCCCGGTGTTGCTGCCCGACCAGGACCGGCGCCGCTGGGACCGCCTGCTGATCCAGCGCGGTCTGGAGGCGCTGGCGCGCGCCGAGGCGCTGGGCGAGCTCGGGCCCTACGCGCTGCAGGCTGCGATCGCCGCCTGCCATGCGCGCGCGGCGCGCGCCGACGACACCGACTGGAGCGCCATCGTCGCTGGTTACGATCGGCTGCTGGCGCTCAAGCCCTCGCCCGTGGTGGCGCTGAACCGCGCCGTGGCCATCAGCTTCGAGCGCGGGCCGGCGGCCGCTTGGCCGCAGCTGCAGGCGCTGGACGCCGAGCCGCAGCTGCGCCGCTACCCCTTCCTGGCTGGCGCACAGGCCGATGTGCTGGAACGCCTGGGCCGTTCAAGCGAAGCACGTCAGGCCTATTTACGAGCGGCCGAGATGACCGAGAACGAGGCCCAGCGCGGCCTGCTGCAGGAGCGTGCGGCGCGCCTGGCGGGCTGACCCATGTCACCACCTGCCCGCGAAAGAGCCGCCGTCCGCCTTGGTTGCGGCTGCTGGACCGCAAGCCTCACACCATGAGCGAGAAATGAAAGTCAGCTGAAGCGCAAAGCAGCAAGTCGTGGCCATTTCGGCTACGTCGGCGGTGGATCGCTTGTGTGAAAACACCGAGCCAAGTTGAACGGCAGCTCCGGGCACCCTGTTGTCGCCCCCACTGCGCATCCGAATGACAGGAATCGACCGGGAGCGTGAGGCCGCAACATCGCCAGTAAGCCGGCGTTGACCAAAACGGTCAGCGAACCCAACGTCAACTATGTGGCGCTTGTTCGAAGTGTCGGCCTGGCGCAGGCCGGGACATTTCGAGGGCACTGACCACGTGGCTACTCGGTGCCCGGAGTTGCCATTCGATGCAGGCATTAGGCCGACAAAAGAGAACGCGAAGCGGACACCGCAGTCGCAACAAAGGCCTCCCCAAAGCTGACATTGGGAGCAACTACAGGGTCGGCTTCATCCCAAAAGGCTTTGCCGCCAATGCCTTGGCCTTCGATGGGCGATTCATGCCACTGCAAAGTTCATCATGCTGGCTACGGCGATACCATCAAGTCTCAAGCTCTCGCTGTTTTTAGGCTGCGACTCACAAATGAACTCATTGCCAACAAAGCCCAACCTTATTCAACAGCGTTTTTTTCGTTGGGAAGACCCCGGCACCGACTTTCCGTTCTATTGCGGAGCACCCACCAAAGTCACCCTCCGGCAGTGGGGGGTCGTGGTGGCAGTGGTCGCGATTGCCTTTATGGCATTGGCCCTGTCCGCCTCCTTGACGTGGGAGCGGCTTATCTGGCCTTTCATTCCGGCAGTGGCACTGGCGGCTCTGCCCTTGCTTGCCTTAGCCCGGGTGGCACCAGGGCACTGGGCCTGTCTGTTTGGCCAGGTGCGCGTGAGGGAGTTGCGACTGATGCTGGGTGTTGCCTTTCTCAACATCGTCATCAGCATGGGCGTGGGAGCCATCGTGTTGTCTCTCACCCAAGTGGCCGACAACAGCAGTACCGCGCAGGTGGCGGGCTTGGATACTGCTGGACGCATCGCTTTTTTTGCCAAGACCATCCCGCAACTCTTGGGCGAGGAAGTGATCACGATTCTGCCCTTTCTGGCCCTGCTGCAATGGCTTACGCAAAGCCTTGGCTGGGGACGTAAAGCTGCGGTCGCGAGCGCGTGGGTGTGCACATCGGTCCTGTTTGGGCTATTGCATCTGCCCACGTATGACTGGAATTGGGTGCAGTGCATTGTTGTCATCGGTGGTGCACGCATGGTGCTCGCACTGCCTTGGATCATGACCAAAAACCTCTGGGTCTCAACCGGTGCCCACATCACCAACGACTGGTTATTGATTGCCATGGGGATATTGGGCGCGGGACTAGCAGGCAAGGTGTAAACCTGACGCATGATGCGGCGGCGCTGCTTTGCCTGGATGCGTTCCACAGTAGCTTGGATATCCATCCGCCGGTGCGCCCCAATGTGGCACGCGCCTGAAACTCGAAGTCGAATCTGGTGGAGTTCTTTGCAGAGCCGTCTTGTCGTTTGTTCTTGTCGATTTTTTGGAGTTCAGACCGTGTTCAAAATACTCGTGCCTATTGTGCTTGCAGCCCTACCGATGACCGGCTTTGCCAACGACATCATCCTGTCCTGCCAGGGGCAAGGCTGGGTTATTGCCACCCAAACCAGTACCGTCAATCAGTTCCAACCGGGAAAGCCTGGGCACAACCAGACCGGCGTGGTTACTACTCAGATACGGCGCCCCTTCACTGGCACGGGCTTGGTGGAAATCAAGACCGGCGAGGCACGCATGCGGGTGCCGGACCCGATGGTGCCCGTCCTAATGAGCGGGGGGACAGAAGGCTGGTACCCCATTGAGGAATTGAGTACGGGGGATAGCAAAATTACCGGGGTAGTGCACATCAATATGCTTAGTCAACCCAAATTTCGCATCGATCGCATGACCGGGAAATTGTCTTTGAGTGGGGGCGCCGGCGATTTTTCGGGTGACTGCAGTGCAGCTGACACCAACGCCAAACCTAAGTTTTAAATACTGGAGTGAGCATAAAAGCCTTGCTTTTCAGAACGGAGTTCGGCTCCGGGCACTGAATAGCCACACCCAGGGGAGGCCCTCGAAATGTCCCGCCCGGCGCTTGGCCGAGAGTTCGAGCAAGCGCCACATAGCTGACGCTCTGTTCGCCGACCGTTTTAGTCAACCGCGGCTTACTGGCGATGGCTCGACCCACCGCTCCCAACCAGTTCTTGTCATTCGGATGCGCAGAGTTGGCGCCAGCACGGTGCCCACTGCGGGTATTCGTGCGTGCTCGTTGAATTCACGCAGCCGGCCATGAGCCGCCTATCGCGGTTTGAAAATGCGGTCTTCGCGGCCAGCCCAAGCGCCGTGTCTCCGGCGTTCCGAGTCACCGCTGCTGGCGATCTTGTGCCTTGGAACAGCCCGTTCAGGTGGGGCTGAAGCCAATGAGCGGGCCGATCTGCGTCTGCAGTTTTGGCGGCGAGTCTTCTTGCGAAATTGCAAGGCGTTGCTGATCCGCCTAACAGAGCAAGGTGATGCGTTGTGCTGGGTACCGAGAACACGTCCGTCCCTGATTCGACTCAGTTCCTTGCGCTGGAAGCCCTTTGCAGCAGATCCAGAACGTCCTGAGGCTCCGCACGTTGTCGGTAGTCGGCCTCGACATGGGCGTAGCTGACGAGCCCATCTAAGTCGATGACAAAGGTTGCCGGAACCGGCAGCACCCACTGACCGTTGCCGTTCAGTGTGGGTAGGTCGTTTCCGACTTGCGCGTACAGCTCGGCCAGCTCGGGGCTGAGCGTGAAGGCAATGCCAAATGCTTGGGCTGCAGCCAGGCTGCTGTCGCTAAACACCGGGAAGGTCAGTTCGTTCTTCTCGAGCGTTGAGACCGAGTTGTCGGGTGACTTCGGCGAGCAGCTCCAATGTGACGCATGTGATCATCTGCGAAAATTGGGGGTGCCCAATCCGACCCCAGCAAAGCCTTCGTTTCCTCAGACTGTCGTGCACCCTGACGACCTCCAGGGATTCATTCTGACGCGGCGGTCTAGAGATCTTCCTATTGGCACCGAGCTCGAGTACTGGGTTGCCACCGAAACCGGCCCGCGAAAGATTCTGCTGACCGGGCATGTATCCACTGCGTTCGCCAGGGCGGCCGACCGGCAGGCAGTAGAGACCCACGCTTTAAGACTCCCAGGCATAGAGATCCGGGCGCTGGAACTCAAAACTTTTCAGCAAGATCCCGTCGTCGGCGTGTATGCCAAGCAGCACCGACAACTGACAAAGCTGGCTCGGGCACTCGCGCCGCAGAAAATTCCACTATTCGAAGCAGATGTGCGACCGCACGAACGCTACCTTATGGAGCGATTCATCACGGCGGGCGTGGTGATCGAGGGGGGAGCAAAAGAAGGAGGGACCATTTTTGACTGCCCCCCGCGGCAGAATAGTTGTCGTATCCCTTTTCCCAGCGGATGACCCGCACCGGAACGACAAGTACAAATGCAGAAATTGAGAAGATCGCCTGAATTCATTGAGCAGGCGTTGAGCAAAGCCATGCAACGCGGATCG
>CAUPEV010000145.1:0-13394 GCA_963510335.1 uncultured Roseateles sp. | reverse complement strand
GGGCCAAGCTAGGCTCGATCTTGGGCTATTTGATCGCCGGCGTCGTGATCGGGCCCAGCGTATTGGGCTTGGTGAGCGCGCCGGCCACGATCTTGGAAGTGGCCGAGTTCGGGGTCGTGCTGATGATGTTCCTGGTCGGTCTGGAGCTGGAACCCAAGCGCCTGTGGGCGATGCGCCGGCCCATCTTTGGCTGGGGTTCGCTGCAGCTCTTGGGCTCTACCGCCTTGCTGATGGCGCTGGGCCTGAGCCTGGGCTGGCCCTGGGCGCTGAGCCTGGTCGTGAGCCTGGGTTTGGCGATGTCGTCCACGGCCGTGGCGCTGGCGGTGCTGGCGGAACGCAATTTGGGCCGCACCACCGCCGGCCAAAGCATTTTGAGCGTGGCGCTGCTGCAAGACATTGCGGCCATTCCGATCTTGGCCCTGGTACCGATACTGGCGCTACAGGGGGCAGCAGCCAGCGTCTCAGCAACGCCCGAAGTCAGCGGCTGGTGGCAGGCGGCGAAAGCCTTGATCGCGATTCTGACCATCGTGCTGGGTGGTCGCCTGGCCTTGCGGCCGGCATTGCGCTGGATCGCCAATAGCCGCACCCCGGAAATCTTCACCGCCGCGGCGCTGCTGCTGGTGCTGGCCACGGCGGCGCTGATGCATAGCGTCGGCCTGTCGATGGCGCTGGGCGCATTCCTGGCCGGCGTCTTGCTGGCCGAAAGCGAATACCGGCGTGAGCTGGAAACCGACCTTGAGCCCTTCAAAGGCCTCTTGCTCGGCCTTTTCTTTATCGCCGTGGGCATGGGCCTGGATCTGGCGGTGATTCGCCAGCAACCCTGCTTGGTGCTGGGGCTGCTGTTCGCCCTGCAGCTGTGCAAGGCTGGCTTGCTGGCGGCGATGGCGAGCTGGATGAAGATCCCGGTGCTGGAGCGGCCGGTGTTTGTGATTTTGCTGGCGCAGGGCGGCGAATTCGGCTTTGTGGTGTTTCAACTGGCGCGCCAGGCCGGCTTGATCGATGCCGAGCAAAGCTCGGCCCTGATTGCTGCGGTCGCGCTGTCGCTGGCCTGCACGCCAGCCTGGCTCTTGCTGGCAGACCGCTGGCTGGTGCCCAAGCTGGCTCGCAAGAACACGCCGCTGGGCGAGCAAGACGCGCCGCCGCCCCATTTGGCCGCGCCGACGCTGATCGCCGGCTTCGGCCGTTACGGCCAAATCGTCGGGCGCTTGCTGTATGCGAATGGCTTTGAAGCGACCGTGCTTGACCATGATGCCGAGGCGATCGAATCGCTGCGCCGCTTCGGTTGGCGGGTCTATTTTGGCGACGCCACAAGACTGGACTTGCTGCGTACCGCCGGCGCCGACAAGGCGCGCATCCTGGTGATTGCGGTGGACGATATCGAGCAAAGCCTGGCCATTGCCGCGCTGGCGCGCGAGCATTTCCCGCATCTGCAAGTGATCGCGCGGGCGCGCAATGTGCGCCACTACATGCGCCTGCGTGCCTTGGGCGTTAGCTTGATTGAACGCGAGACCTTCGATGCCGCCTTGATGAGCGGCCGCAGCGCGCTGGAATTGCTGGGGCTGCAGCCTCACGCGGCGCGCCAACAAGCCTGGCGCTTTCGCCGCCACAACATCGAACAGCTGGAGCAATGGGTCCCCCTGCAGGGCGACACCGGGGCCTTGATTGCCGCCGCCAAACAAGGCCGCCAGCAACTCGAAGCCCTGTGGGCCGAAGAACGCGCGCAGGCCCAGGCTCGTCAGCAGCAGGCACGCCAGCCTTGGGGGCCTGAGCGGGAGGACGGAACTGCGAACTAAGGTCGCAGTTCGGCCGAGGGCAAACCGCGGTCCAATGCGGGGCTTGCCTGCTCGCCGGCCGTGCGCACATGCAGCTCGCGCTGCGGCAGCGGCACGACGATATTCGCCTCGGCAAAGGCGTCGCGGATGCGCATGGCAAAAGCGCTGCGCACCGCCACCCAGTCGGCCTGCTGCGTGGTCCAGGCCCGCACATTGAAGGTCAGGGCGCCCGGCGTCAGCCCGGTCAACAAGGCCGAGGGCGGCGGGAAGGACGCGACCCCGTCCAGGTCCTGCGCAATGCCAATCAACATCGCGATGGTCTGCTGCGGATTCACGTCATAGCCGGTGCTGACATCGATGTTGATGCGCCGGCTGTTGCCGGTCAGCGTCCAGTTGACCAGCTTGTCGGCCAGCAGCATGCCATTGGGCATCACCACGTCGGCGCCTTCAAACGTCGTCAAGGTGGTGGCGCGCAGGCCGATGTCGCGCACGGTAGCGGTCACACCGGCCACGTCCACCACATCGCCGGGCCGGATCGGCCGCTCGAACATCAAAATCAAGCCGGCGACGAAGTTGCGCACCACATCCTGCAAACCCAAACCGATACCGATGCCTAAAGCGCCGAACACGATCGCCAACTCGCCGACCTTGAAGCCGGCCGCCGCCAGCGCCGTCAGCAAGCCGAAAATCAGCACGCAGTAATAGCTGATCGTCGCCACACTTTGGCCGACACCGAGCGGCAATTTCAGCGCCGGCAGCACATCCTCGGCCAGCAACTTGCGCACCGTGCGCGCAATCCAGAACGAGGCCCAGCTGGCCACCACAAAGGCCACCACACTGCCCAGGCTGAGCGTCAGGCCGCCCAGCGCCACCTCGAAGGTGAGCGCGGCCATCAGCATCTCGGACAGCGGCCGGTAGATGCGGAAGTCCTGCAGCGCATAGACCACCCAACCCAGCAAGAGCACGAGGCGGCCCAAACGCATCACCAAGGGCACCAACGTGCCGACATGCCGTTTGGTCAGTTGCACCACCTTGGGCCGGGCCAGCAGGACCTGCAACAAAGCCACCAGCACCGAAGCACCTGCGTACAAGGCCAGCGCGGCATAACTGCTATCCAGCACGGCACCGGTCAGCATGGTGGTCAAAGAGATATTGCCAAGCACATTGGACAGGGCGGAGGCCAACAGCACCGCGCAGGCCAGCAGCAAGAGCCCGGCCGGCAGCCATTTGGGCACTTGGCTGCTTGCCTTGGCTTCGGCCGCTACGGGCAATGTCAATTCTTCATCCTCGTCCGCTTGCACCACGGCGGGTTCACGCAGCGCCCGCCAGCCCAAGATGCCGAGCGTGAGCAACATCAGCAAATTCAGCGCCAGCAGGCCCAGCCGGTAGACCAGCAAGCTGCCGACAAACAGCGAGGCCACCACATTGAAGAAGTAAAACACCGCGCTCAGATAGGCCCAGGGGCCGACCGCCGGCGGGATGCGCCGCTGCAACAAAATCAAGACCGGTACCCAGGCCAGCAACATCACGATCTGCTGCCGCATGATGGGGCCTTGCAGGTCGTAAACCATGGCGCCCAGCGCCACCAAGACCAGCCAGGCCGCCAAGGGCCGGGACAATATCTGCATGGACAGCGCCGATGCTTGCCCCTCCCTGACCATTTGCCCAGCGCGGCGCTTGAGCCAGAACATCATCGGCAAGAGCGCAAGCGCCAGCAAGACCAGTACCGGCAGCAGCTTGGCGCTGCTGGCGTCGTGATCACGGGCGAAACCGCGCTCGATCTCAAGACTGCTGCGCAGGCCAACGCTGACCGGCTCACTCGCCTCGTCGGTGGCGGCGGCCTGCCAGAGCGGCGGCGCATCCATCACCAGCAAGCGCCGGTCGAGATCGTCGATGCGGCTCAGCACCGCATTGCCCATATTGTGTACATGGGTCGCCAAGGCGCTGGCCGTGCGGCCGCGCTCCAAGAGCTTGGCCAAGGGCCCGGCCAAGTCCAGCTCACCTTGTTGCGCCAGGGCAATCAGCTCGTCCACTCGCTGCACCAAGGCAGGCGCCGAGTCGGCCGCGCTGATGCGGGTGGCTTGCCAGGTGGCGCGACGCGCGGCCAGGTCGGCGGCGTCTTCCGAACGGCTTTGCAAGACGCGGGCCAGCTCGGCCCGGCTGCGCGCGATCTCACGCTCATGCAGCTGCCAATGTCTGTGCAGGCTCTCCAGCCGACGCACCGACAGCAAAGCCAAGGCACTGCTGCTGGATTTGTCGGTCAGCTGCTTGACGGACTCGGCCCGTTCGGCCAGCGACTGCTCCAGCCGGCTGCCGGCGTCGGCGCTGTGTGCACGGCGCACCACCGTCGCGATCAGCTGCTCGTCGGCATCGGCGCGGGCCGGAATATCCGCCGGCGCGATCAGCTCCTGCCGGCTCTCGGCCGCCGCTGTGCTGCTGGGCGGTGCCTGCGCCCAGCTAGGCGCCACCGTGCCAACAGTCAAAGCCCAACTCAGGCCAAGCAAGGCGCCGGCTGAACCCAGCCGCTTGACCCATCCCGCCCTTGATTCCTTGTTGATCATGCAAAGCTCTTTTCGCCACCCCGGCGCAGCTGCATTGTGCCGCCAGGAGCCTGTCGGACTTGGAGCGGCGGCTGCGAACCGACCGCAGCCGTCCATTCGGCACCGTCTTCTAGCCCCATAGCCGGGCTATGGGGCTGCAAATCCAGCACCAACTGTCCTGGCCGGGGCCGATTCTCACTTTCGCCGCCCCAAGTCCGACAGGCTCCTAGGCCAAGGACTTGCGACCCGCACTAACCCGTCATCCGCAGCGCCGCGGCTGGCGCCCCACAGTAGGCCTCCACATAGGCCTGATGCGCAGGCAATTGCATGACGGTTTGATCAACGTTCTGGCGGATACCGTTCAAAAAGCGCGCCAGCTCGGCGTCACCCATCAAGTCAGCCACCTGATGATGCTGTTGCGGCAGGATGCCCTGTCCCAACATCACCTGTATCCATGAGTTCTCGGCGAATAGCTCGTTAGGTGCGCGGAACACGCGGGCGGTCTCGCGGAATAGATCAATGCGGTGACGCAGCGAGGCCGGGATATCCATCTCGCGGCAGTGCCGCCAGAAGGCGCTGTCCTGGCGCTGGGTGACGTGATAGTGCAGCACGATGAAGTCGCGAATATGCTCGATCTCGTTGCGGCTTTGCTGGTTGTACTCAGCGATATCCGAGGGGCAAATACCTTGCGACGGGAACATCTGCATCAGCCGCGTGATGCCGCGCTGGATCAGGTGGATGCTGGTGGACTCCAAGGGCTCCAAGAATCCACTGGCCAAGCCAATGGCCACGCAGTTGGCGCGCCAGGTTTGATGGCGCTGACCCGGCTGAAAACGCAAGACGCGCGGCTGCGTCAGCGCCTCGCCCTGCACATTCGCCAGCAAGGTTTGCTTGGCCTGCTCATCATCGATGTGCTTGCTGGCATAAACCAGGCCATTGCCGACTCGGTGCTGCAGCGGGATGCGCCACTGCCAACCGGCAGCATGGGCAATCGAGCGTGTGTAGGGCAAGGCCGGGCCGGTCGATGCGGTCTGCAGCGCCACCGCGCTGTCGCAAGCCAGCCAATGCGACCAGTCCTCGTAACCAACCCCCAGCGCCTCGCCGATCAAGAGGCCGCGAAAGCCGGTGCAGTCGATGAACAAATCACCCTCAATCAAGGCGCCCGAATCGAGGCGCAGCGCGGCAATGTTTTCGCCGTCCAGCTTGACCTCGACGATCTTGCCCTCGATGCGCTGCACGCCAAAACCCTCGCTGAACTTGCGCAGGAACTTGGCGTACAGCGTCGCGTCCATATGAAAGGCGTAATTCATACCGGCGCGCGGCAGGTGGGCAAACTTGCTTTGCTGCGCCGCCTTCAGCTCCAGGCAATAGTCGCCGTAGTCGCCGGCCAGGCCGCGCTCGCGGCCCTTCAGCCAAAAATGCTGGAAGCCGGCGGTCCAATGGTCTTTGCCGGTCAGGCCGAAGGAGTGGATGTAGTCCTGCCCCCGATCGCGCCAGTTCTCGAAGCCGATACCAAGCTTGAAGGTTGCCTGGGTGGCGGCCATGAATTCCTGCTCATTGATCTCCAGCAGGCTGTGAAAGGTCAAGAGCGTCGGAATCGTCGCCTCGCCGACACCGACGGTGCCGATCTCATCGGACTCGATCAGCTTGATGTCGAGCAACTTGCCCAAAGTCTTGGACAAGGCTGCCGCCACCATCCAGCCAGCCGTGCCGCCGCCGGCGATGACGATGCGTTTGATCGGTTTGCGTTCGCTGCTCATGATTGATTGACTCGCTCGACTCGGTCGATCAGCAAGCGCAGCTGCGACAGCGATGCCACCGCCATATAGATCGCTTGCAGATGGCCGGCACGCGCCAAGGCCTCCAGCGCGCTGCCGGGCAAGCTGGCCAGACGCTCCTCGTTGATCGTGTAATAGCCGGCCAGGCGATTTTGTGAGCCGTCGGCCAGCTCGATGTCGAGCACGAAAGACTCCAGCAGCTCATGCGCCAGCAGCGCCGCTACGAAAGCGGGCGTGGCTTCCAGCCCTTGGTGCAGCGCCAGCAAGACCGAGTTCATGCGCTGCAGGTAGTCACTGCTGCCACCATGCGGCAAGAACAGCGGCTCGCCTTCGCTGCGGCTGAGGCGTGGGCTGTCCAGATCGATATGCACCAGCAATTCCTCGCCCGAGCGGCCGATCAGAAAGGGCTGGCGCTCAAGCGCCAGCGGCAGATAGGCCGCGTCCCAGCGCCCCTCACGCAAAAACAGGTTCTGCCCGGCTTGCAGACCGAGCAAGGCGATGGGCTCGAAGCCAATGCCATCAAGGGATTTGCGAAACACGATCGGGTAATGCGCCTGAATGCTGCGGAACTCATCCGGGAAGGTCAGCGCAAACATCTGCCCATCGCCAAACTCGGCAGCGCGACGGGTGATGACGCGAACATCTTGATGATCGACGTTGTTGAGTAAGACTGAATTGGCCATGAGGATTGACTCGGAAATTGGGGTTCAGATGCTGTGCAAGCCATGCTGTTTGATATGGGCTATCAGCGCGCGGTTGCTCGGCAATGCGGCCAGCATCCGGCTCGTCAATTGGGCGGCTTCGCGGAAGTAGCCGGCCGCTTTTTGCGCATTGGCGGCATCTTCGCTGCGTCGTGCGCCAACGCTTGGCAAGGGGCGAAAGCCCATGCCGTAGAGCACATATTGATAGCTGGCCGAAGGGAACATTTCCTCGATGCGGTGAAAGTCGTGGCGTGAGGGCGGGCGGTGCTGCCATTGCGCCAGCAGCTCTCGCAGACGCGGCGGCGTGCTGGCGGCCTGTTCGCGCCAATAGGCGCTGTCGCTGCGCCGGCTCAGAACGTAATGCAGCTTCAGAAAATCGATGACCCGCTCCCAGCGGTAGCTGAAGGCGTCGTTGAAGCGCTTGGCGGCGATGTCCATCAGCGCTCGGGTGGCCGGCATCTCTTCACTCACCAGCGCGGCCGAGAGCTCGACCAAGGCCAGGGCCGAGGCTTCGAGCGGCTCGATGAAACCGGCAGAAAGCCCGATGGCCACACAGTTCTTGTGCCAAAACTTCGCCCGATAGCCGGGTTTGAAGCTCAGCTTGCGGGCGCTCAAGTTGTCAGCATTGCCGCCGGTCTTGGCCACATAGGCGCGCAGTTCCAACTCGGCGGCTTGATCGGAAATATGCGCGCTGGAGTAGACATAGCCAATGCCGCGCCGCGTCTGCAGCCCGATGTCCCAGATCCAGCCGCTGCTCTGTGCCGTCGAAATCGTCTGCGAAGCGATCGGGCTGTCTGGCTGCGCGTAAGGCACTTGCAGCGCCAGCGCGCTGTCATTGAACAAGACCTCTTGCTGCGACAGCAGCTTCACACCGAAATGCTGGCCGAGCAGCAGCGAAGGCATGCCGCTGCAGTCGATGAATAAATCAGCGCTCAGCGCCCCATGCGCCTGGGTCTGCAGCGAGGCGATGTCGCCATTGGCAGCCGAATTGACGCCCACCATATGGTCTTGCACATGCTTGACGCCGAGCTTGTCCAGGCAATGCCGACGCAAAAGCTGGCCGAACTTGACGGCATCGAAGTGATAGCCATAGTTGGCCACGGCCGCGAACTCTGGCGTTGCTGCTTGCTTGGGCGCCAGGCCGCGCGCGCACAAATGCGGCTGAAAGCTGACCAGGTCTGCAAACGGCATATCGCCTGGCTGCTGCAGCCAGGCCGCCACCAGATTGGCCTCGGTATAGCCTTGCGGCAAGACAAAGGGATGGGCGTACTGATCGCCGGCGCGACCGTTGACCCAGCCGACGAACTTGGAGCCTTGCTTGAACGTGGCCTCGCAGTCCCGCACCAGCTCGGTCTCGCTGATGCCAATTCTGCACAGCGTGTCTCGCATGGTCGGCCAAGTGCCTTCGCCGACACCGATGGCCGGCACATCGGGCGACTCCAGCAGCGTCACCTGCAGGCTCGCCCCATGTTCGGCCGCGATCAAGGCGGCAGTCAGCCAACCGGCCGAGCCCCCACCCAGAATCACGATCTGCTTGATCTGATCGACCTGCTCTGTCATGTTCGTCTCTATGCGCTGCACACCGGGCGATGGTACTGGCCAAGAAGGTGAGAGCTCTTGTAGCGAGCGGCCGTCAGGCTAGACCAAGGCCGGACACAAGTAATCCTGAGGATTGCTTGTGCCTGCCGAGGGCCAAGGCCTCTGGCCTTGGCGGACGGAGCACAGGAACCGGAACGTACTTCCTGTACGTGAGGATTCCGAGCATCCGACCGACGACGCATGGCGGCCGCGCAGTAAAGAGATCTTGCCTTCTCAGAAGGTGTAGCGAGCACCGAACATATAGCGCGGCCCGGTCTGCGTCGAGTAAAGCAGCTGGTCCTTGTTGCGCCCATGCAGGCGTTGCACGCCGTCATTGAGGTTGATCACCTCCGCCTGCAGAGTCAGCTTTTCGGTCCACTTGTAGCCGACGTTCACGTCCACTTGCCCGTAGGCTTCGGTGTAAACGGGGTTGGGCAGACCGGTGCCGTCGAAACGCGCCGTCAGGAACTCATCGCGCCAGTTGTAGGCGGCCCGGATCGACCACTTGTCGTTCTCGAAGAAGCCGACCAAGTTGGCCGAGTCGCTCAAGCCCTCCAATGCAAACTGCTCACCGCGGTTCTTGTTGTCGTACTTGAGCCCCGAGGTGACATAAGTGTAGTTGGCAGACACACCGAAGCCGCTCTTGCCAAACATATGCTGGATGCTGAACTCCAGGCCGTTGAGGCTGTCTTTGCGCTGGTTGGCCGGCGTGGTGATGGAGAAGTTGGCGATCGGGTCACCCGGCTGGCCGGGGATGACTCCGGTCTGGTTGCCGTTGGCATCGACCGGCCCGCGCACCACACCGCCTTGACCGTTCTTGTTCAAGAAGATGTAGTTGCGGATGCAGGTGAGGTCACCGGCCGCGCAGCCCTGGGCGATCGCTTCCTTGAAGAAGGTGCCGCCGGACGGCGTGCGCAGATTGAAAGGCGTGCCCTGTGTCGTCGTGGTGCCGATGAAGTTCTCGATGTTCTTCTTGAAGTAGCCCAGCGACAAGAAGCTGGCCTTGGCGTAGTACCACTCGCCGGACAAGTCAAAGTTCTTGGACTTCAAAGGCTTCAAGGCCGGATTGCCCTGCGCGCCGGTGCCGCCGTCAATGCGGGCCAACTGGTTCAGGGTCTGCCCGCCTTGGATATCACCCCAGCCAGGGCGGCCTATGGTTTCGCTATAGCTGGCACGGGCCTTAAGGTCGCGGGTCACGTCCACATCGACGTCCACGCTGGGCAAGAAGTATTTGTAGCTGCCTTCCAAGGTGGTGTAGCCGGGCGCGCCGAACAGCACCGAGAACTCGTTATTGGCGACCCAATTGATACCGGTGGCAGTGGGCACCAGGGCGGTAGCCGTCACATCGGTCTTCTCATAACGCATACCAAAGGCCGCGTTCACCGGCATCGCCAGATCCCAGCTGGTGCTGTATTGCAGATAGGCGCTCTGGGTTTTCTCGGTGACCTTGCGGTCGGTGGTGAAGACATCCGAGGCGCGATAGAGCGATTCATCACCTGCAGCCTTGGCGGCCAGCGCGCGCACGGTCTCGAAGTCAAAGGTGAAGAACTGGTTGAACAGCGCCGGGCTGTCATGGCCCGCCATCTGCTTGAAGTAGGGGCTGATGCTGTCGGCGCGCCAGACATTGTCGGGGTAGTCGCCGGCATTGGTGGCGCCGCCCCAGGTATCGCGCTGCACATTCGAGAAGGCCGAGCGGTTTTCAACCTTGTTCAGGCTCATGCCGAAGTCCAGGCGCGAATCGTCGGTCAGCTTGTAGTTGCCGGTCAGCTGACCTTGGTCGATGGCCGACTTCATATAGCTGTTGCGGAAGGACGAACCCGTCACCATCATCTTGGACGCGTCGATATTGCCGCCGGCCACGCTCAAGACCGGGAACTTCTGAGTGAAGTCCACCCCCGTGGTGCCGCGCGTGAAGCTGGCGGTGCCCAGGCTGGAATTGGAGCCGTAAGGGCTGTCCGAGCCTGAGGTTGCGGTCGAGCTGTGGGCGTCAAAATCCAGCGTCAGCTTGTTGCTGGCCTTCCAGTTCAAGTTAAAGCCGGTCGACTTGTTCTCGTTCTTGGTTGCGTATTGCGCGCCGCCCATGGACAAGTCGCTGGTGGCAGGAACGATGGTCTCCGAATAGACCTTGGGGCTGCTGACCGGGCCGCTGTTCCAGCTGCTCGACGAGGGGCCGAAGTTGAACCAGACCGACAACTCATTGCGTTTGGTCTGGATCTTGTTCTCGGAGTAGGTGTAGTCCAGCGTGGCCGTCAGGTCATTGATGGGCTTGTATTGCAGCGTCACTTGGCCGTTGGTGCGTTGGCGCTGCACGCCGTTGACCGAGTAGGCAAAGTTCTGTGGCACCGAGTAGATGTCGGTCGGGCCGGGGCGGTTGATGATGTTCTCGGAGCCCGGTGTGCCGGGCTGCGGGATCGTGCCCCAGTTGTTTTCGTCGCCGGCAAAAGGCCGCCAGCCATTCGCCACCGCCGCTTGGTTATAGCCCAGATTGCGTTCCTGGTAGCTGCCGCTGATTGCGACGCCGAACTTGCCATCGGCAAAGGTGTTGCTGTAGATGCCGGAAACTTCGGGCGTGATTTCGCTGCCTTGCAGCGGGTCGGGCAGGCGGCCGTTCGAGGTGTCGTGCACACCCTTGACGCCAATGCTGGCGCGCAGGCCCGGATTGTCCAGCGGCTTGGCGGTCTTGATATTGATGGTGGCACCGATGCCGCCGGCCGGCGCTGCAGCTCGGCTGGTTTTGAAGACTTCGATGCCGGCGATGGATTCCGAGGCCAGATTGGCGAAATCAAAGGCGCGCGAGTTCGAGGTGGTGGTGTCGGCGATGCTGGAGGCGGGCATTTGCCGGCCGTTCAACAGCACCAGATTGAAGTCGGGGCCAATGCCGCGCACGGTGACCTTGGAGCCTTCACCGATAGAGCGGTCAATCGAAACGCCGCTGATGCGCTGCAATGACTCGGCCAAATTGGTGTCGGGGAACTTGCCGATGTCCTCGGCCACGATGCCGTCGACCACGCCCTGCGCATTGCGCTTGAGGTTCATCGAGGAGCCTAGGCTGCCGCGAATGCCGGAAACGACGACGGTCTCCAGCACATTCTCGCTGCTGGCTTGCGGCGCTGCTGCGGCGGATTGCGCATTGGCGGCGCCAAGGCTGCCCACGCAGAGCCCACAGGCCAGGGCCAGCTTGCTCATTTGAAACGCCGGGCCCGCACCAAGGCTGCCCCGCCTAACTTGGGAAGTATTCATCTCTGTCTCCGTTCGTAGTTTTCTGAAGGCCGCCTCGTTTGTGCGGCCCATCGGCAAGCTTTGCTTGCCCACTTTTTTAGGAATCGTGCGTTTTGTTGTTTGAAAGCGCTTTCACAACAATACTGATTTTTGCCACTTTCTGAATCTAGGGAACTCCCTTGGTTTGTTGTATTTTTTGCCTTGCCTTGCTTGCGTTGCTCAGTCCAGCGGCGCCGCATCCAAGGCGCGCGACGCGCCAATCAAGGCCGGCGACACCGCAGCGTCAATGACGAAGCTGGGCACATCCGCGAGATAGCTGGCGAACCGACCCTTGGCCTCAAAGCGCTCTCGAAAGCGCGAGGCCGCCAGTTCCGGCAGCAAGCGCGGAGCTATGCCGCCGCCGACATAAACACCGCCACGCGCCCCATGCGTCAAGGCCAGGTTGCCGGCAAAACCGCCCAAGAAGCGAAAGAACAAGTCAAGCGCGGCCAGGCAATCAGGGTCGCGCTGCTCGCGCGCCGCGGCGATCACCTGCTGTGGGCTACGCTCCAGCGCAGGCCGGCCGGCCAGTTGGGCCGCTGCCCTGTAAAGATTGACCAAGCCCGGCCCCGACAAAGCGCGCTCCGCCGATGCGTGGCCGAAGCGCTCGCGCAGGCAGTTGATGATGGCGGCTTCTTCCTCATCCATGGCGGCCAAACTCGCGTGGCCACCTTCACCCGCGATCGGCGCATAAGCCCCGCCACCTGTGGGCAAGAGCCCTGAAACACCCAGCCCTGTGCCTGCACCCAAGACTGCCAAAGCCGCACCGCTCACGGCTCTGCCGCCGCCAATCTGAAGCAATTGCTCGGGCCGCAAGGCCGGCAAAGACAAAGCCAGCGCGGTGAAGTCATTCAGCACGGCCAGACGCTCAACCGCCAGTTCGCTTTTGAGCCCGGCAATCGAGAAAGACCAGTGGTGATTGGTCATGCGCACTGCATCGCCGACGATGGGGTTGGCAATGCCGATCGCACAAGCTCGCGGGCGCGGCTTGCGCTGGTCGCCCAGGTATCGTGCGATCGCGGCCTGCAGCGAAGCTTGGTCCGCGCATTTGTAGCTCACGATGTCGCCGATGGCGCCGCTTGCATCCTCGCTCCATGCGAAACGCGCATTGGTGCCCCCGATATCGCCGAGCAGACGTGGATACAGGGGAGCGGGAGCAATCAGGCTCATGGGGACCTTCGCATGCAAATTTAGGCAAGACTTGACGGCCGCTGCCGCAATGTCACAATCCTAATGAAAGCGCTTTCAAGAAGCAAGCACTGGTTTTCCCTGGTGTGGAAAGCAAGCCCGCTCCGCGCCCTTTAGCCCCTATCAAGCTCGCCAAACCCATGTCCATTCAAGCTTCCAGTTCTGCCCTCGCGCCAGCCAACGGCGGCCTGCTGCTGCATGCCGTGCTGAGCACGGCCGACGGCCAACACCAACTCGCCGAACAAACACCATTGCCGCTGCAAGCGACCTCGTCCGCTTATGAACAAGCCAGCGGCCTGGCCAGCGTGATGGTCAATAGCGGACGGCGCTTTCAGACCATGATGGGCTTCGGCGCCGCCTTCACCGAAGCGGCTGCCGTGACCTGGGCGGCCAGCCCGGCACCGAGCCAAGCCGCCTTGTTGAGCGACTACTTTGACGCCAGCGCGGGGCATGGCTACACGCTGTGCCGCGTGCACATGAATAGCTGCGACTTTGCTCTGGGCAACTACGCTCATGCAGAGGTGGCCGGTGATGTGCTGCTGGCGCACTTCACTATCGAGCGTGACCGCGTCGCGCTGC
>CAUPEV010000144.1:0-13412 GCA_963510335.1 uncultured Roseateles sp. | reverse complement strand
TGGCCACGGCGACAAGAATTGGCGAAATCAAAACCAAGATCAAACTGGCCAACACAATATCGCTGATGCGCTTGACCAACTCATTGGTGCCGGTGAATGGGGTTTCGCAAATACCCACCACAGGCACGCCATTCATATCTTGCAAGCGGCCCTGAATAATGCTGATGCCAAATACATCGGGAACAAAAAATAGTGAGGCCGTGGTGCCTTGAACTTGTTCAAGCAATTGAACGATACGCGGCTGCGAACCCAAAGGCAGGGTAATGTAGACCTCACGAATACTGTTTGCCCGCACATAGTCGCTCAAGTCGCTGAGGCGACCCAGCAGCTTGTTGCGTGAGTCTTCGTGCAGACGTTCGTCTTGCCTGTCTTCGAAGTAGCCCAGGAACTCGATTCCTTGGTCGGCACCGGCATTCAAGGCTCTTGCAACTTTGGCGCCGAGTGGGCCTGCACCGACGATCACCGCACCTCGGCGCGCACCGCGGGTGCGCCTCGCGCGTTCGTGGCGCCCCAGTTGTATGGCCAGTATCTGTATGACCGGCGTCAAGCCTGCCCACCAGTACAGCACATTGTCTTCAAAATAGCCCATGCTGTTGGTGGCGTAGCCGCAAAGGGCCAAGATCACCAGCAGGGCAGCCCAAGAACTGAGTACATCGACGGCCGCGCTGAGGCTGCTGCTACCGGAGAATCGATTGCGTCCCGGAAAGGTCAAAGCGAACACCAACAAACACAGCGTCAGGCCGGACCGGAGAATTGGTTCGTCAAAATACGCGCTAACGCCCAAAAAACACAGCACGATGATGCTGGGCTCCATGAATGCCGCGATCAAGGACTCAACGGACTGCGGTGCGCTGTAGAACGTTCTCTTGTAACTGCGATCCTCGAACATCGATCTCCCTTATTCCTTGCTGCTGGATTGGTGCGGCCAAGCTGAATTGGCCCACCAAGTTAGCGGTTAATCATGACTGGCGACGCGAATCCCCTCGCAATCAAGCCGGGGATTTTGGCGTGAATTCTCGCTCAAATTTTCCAGGCCTCGTTTCGCGGCCCTTTGATGCGGCGAATCGCCGCGTCTGCCTACAATCCAGCAATGCTAAAACATTGGATGAACTTGGCCACGCCAGCCGCACAGGATCGCATGATCCTGTTACTCAATCATGTCTTGAGCCGCGAATCGCACGCAATGGCTCGTTTATTACCGTTTTCGGGCCGAGCCCTTGTTTTGCATCTGCAGAATTGGCCTGCGCTTTTGCCGGCGGCCGCTGACTTGAGCTTGCGCGTGACGCCAGCCGGTCTGTTCGAGCGCCAGGACATCGGCGATGCGCCCGCGTCGTTGCGTATCGAACTCGATGCGAGCAACCCTGCTTTGCTTGCTCTGGGGGCGCTGCTGGGCGATCGCCCCAGCGTGTCGGTGCAGGGCGATGCGGCTTTTGCTGGTGAAATCAGCTGGCTGATGGAGAACCTGCGCTGGGACATCGAGGATGACTTGGCCGGGCTGCTGGGTCCGGCCGTCGCCCATCAAGTTGCCGCTTGGGGTCGGGCCGCGGCTACGGCCGTTGCTGGCTTGGCGCGAAGTGCTGCGGCAATGCGGCCCGCCGGGCGCAACGCGGTATGAGGTATTTCGCGCGCTTGTTCGTCATTGTTTGGACCATTCTGCGCTTTGGCCTCGATGAGCTGGCTCTATCGGGATTTAGGCGCCGGCGCTTTCGGCTTTTGCGTCGAACCATTTCCCTGGGCCGCAGCTGGGATCAACCACGCGGCGTAAGGCTGCGTTTGGCCTTGGAGCATCTAGGCCCGATTTTTGTCAAATTCGGGCAGGTTTTGTCGACCCGGCGTGATCTGGTGCCCGAAGACATGGTGGAAGAGCTGGCCAAGCTGCAGGACCGGGTGCCGCCGTTTCCGGCCGCCGAGTCACGCGCCCTGGTTGAAAAAGCCTTTGGTCGGCCGGTCGAAGACTTGTTCGGCAGCTTTGACGCCGAACCGGTGGCCAGCGCCTCAATTGCGCAAGTGCATTTCGCTACGCTCAAGGACGGCCGTGAGGTCGCAGTCAAAGTCTTGCGCCCGGGCATGCTGGACACCATAGACGACGATCTGGCCTTGCTGCGCACCATTGCGGTATGGGTCGAGCGCCTGTCGGCCGACGGTCGGCGCCTCAAGCCGCGCGAAGTGGTGGCCGAATTTAGTACCTATCTGCATGATGAGCTGGATCTCGTGCGCGAGGCCGCCAATGCGGCCCAACTGCGTCGCAATATGAGCGGGCTGGACCTGGTCATGGTGCCCGAGATGATGTGGGATATGTGCAGCTCCGACGTGATCGTGATGGAGCGCATGCACGGCGTGCCGATTTCGCAGCTGGAGCGCCTCAAGGCCGCCGGCATCGACATTCCCAAGCTGGCCCGTGACGGCGTGACGATCTTCTTCACCCAGGTGTTTCGTGACGGCTTCTTCCACGCCGATATGCACCCCGGCAATATCCAGGTGAGCCTGAATCCGGCCACCTTCGGCCGCTATATCGCGCTGGACTTCGGCATCATCGGCACGCTGACCGAGGTCGACAAGGAGTATCTGGCGCAGAACTTCATCGCCTTCTTCCGGCGCGACTACAAGCGCGTGGCCGAGCTGCACATCGCTTCCGGCTGGGTGCCGGCGGGCACGCGGGTGGATGAATTGGAGAGCGCGGTGCGGGCGGTCTGCGAGCCGCATTTCGACCGGCCTTTGAAGGATATTTCGCTCGGCCAAGTCTTGATGCGTTTGTTCCAGACCTCGCGCCGTTTCAACGTCGAGATTCAGCCGCAACTGGTGCTGCTGCAAAAGACCTTGCTGAATATCGAAGGTTTGGGGCGCCAACTCGACCCGAACCTGGATCTCTGGGCGACGGCCAAGCCTTTTCTTGAGCGCTGGATGAATGAGCAAGTCGGCTGGCGCGCTTTTCTCAATCAGATCCAGAAGGAGGCGCCGCGCTACGCCCAGCTCTTCCCCGAGCTGCCGCGTCTGTTGCATGATGCCTTGAAGCGCCAAGCCTCGCCCTATGAGGGGCAGGCCATCACGGCGTTGCTGCTGGAGCAGCAGCGAACCAATCGGCTGCTCAAAGGTTTGCTTTATGGCGCCCTGGGCTTTGTATTTGGCTTGGTCGGCGCTCATGTTTTGCTGCGGACTGGGCTGATTTTTGGGGCATGAGGATTTGGCGATAATCCGCCACGCTTCTGTGCCATCTAACGACTCGCTGCCATGCTTTTGACCCTGGTTTTTGCCTATCTCCTCGTCACTATCGCGATCGGCCTTTGGGCTGCGCGGCGGGTCAAGAACACCGCCGACTTTGCAATTGCCGGGCGCCACCTGCCCTTGGTGATGATCATCACCACGACTTTTGCAACCTGGTTTGGCTCGGAGACGGTCTTGGGCATCCCGGCCAAGTTCGTGCAAAGCGGCTTGAACGGCGTGGTCGAAGATCCATTCGGTGCCGGCACCTGTTTGATACTGGTCGGTATCTTCTTTGCCGCCAAGCTCTACAAAATGAGCTTGCTGACCATCAGCGACTATTACCGCGAGCGTTATGGTCGGGTGGTCGAGGTGGTGTGTTCTTTCATCATCATCCTGTCCTACCTGGGCTGGGTGGCGGCGCAAGTCACCGCGCTGGGTTTGGTCTTTAATTTGTTGTCGGGCGGTGCTATCAGCATTCCGGTTGGCATGGTGATCGGTACCGCGTCCATCCTGGCCTACACCTTGTTCGGCGGCATGTGGTCGGTGGCGGTGACCGACTTCATACAGATGATCATCCTGGTCCTGGGTCTGAGCATCATTGCGTTTTTTGCTGCCGATATGGCAGGCGGCGCCGACAAGGTGATCGCGCTGGCGAGCAGCAAGGAGTTATTCCGCTTCCTGCCCGAACCGAGCTTTCACGACATCGTGTTCTTTTTTGCGGCGGCGGTCACGATGATGCTGGGTTCGATCCCGCAGCAAGACGTGTTTCAACGCGTGATGTCGGCCAAGAACGAATATGCGGCCACACGCGGCCCAGTGATTGGCGGCATCTGCTACATCCTGTTTGCCTTCGTGCCGATGTTCTTGGTCACCAGTGCCTTGATCATCATGCCCGAGCAGGCCGCGCAGCTGATCGCCGAAGACCCGCAAAAAGTCATCCCCACCCTGGTGATGGAGCGCATGCCTTTTGTGATGCAGGTGATTTTTTTCGGCGCGCTCTTGTCGGCCTTGAAGTCCACGGCCTCGGCCACCTTGCTGGCGCCGTCGGTGACTTTTGTGGAGAACATCTGGCGGCAGTTTTTCCCACGCATCAGTGACAAGCAAGAGCTGCGCACCATGCGCATTGCCGTACTGATCTTCAGCGCCTGCGTATGCATTTATGCGATTGCACTGGAAGGCACGCCCATTTACGAGATGGTCTCTGCCGCCTATCAAGTCACCTTGGTCGGCGCATTTGTGCCCTTGGTGTTTGGGCTCTACTGGCAGCGCGCCAGCACCCAGGGCGCGATTTTTTCCATCTTGCTGGGTTTGCTGGCCTGGGGACTGTTCAAGCTGACACCGGCCGGCGAGGTGTTCCCGGCCCAGTTGGCTGGCCTTTTGTCCGGTGTTGTCGGCATGTTGCTCGGCAGTTGGGGGCCGCAGGCGATCAAGAATGTGCATGCTTCGCACCACAAATTGGCGCATGGCGCGGCGACTTGAGTCGCGCGCCCAGCGGCCCGTCTCGGCTGGCCTTTATAATTTGCGGTTTTGAATCAACGGTTTAGACCATGCCTATCTACGCTTACCGCTGCGCCGAATGCGGTCACGCCAAAGACGCCTTGCAAAGGCTTTCCGATGCACCGTTGACGACCTGCCCGGCCTGTGGCGCCGAGGCCTTTCAAAAGCAAGTCACTGCCGCCGGCTTTCAGCTCAAGGGCTCGGGCTGGTATGTGACCGATTTCAAGGACGGCGGCGCCAAATCAGCGCCGGCTGTTGCTGCGCCCGCAACGGCTGATGCCAGCGCCCCGGCCGCCAGCCCTGCGCCGGCAGCCACGGCCAGTCCTGCAACAGCCCCCGCGCCGACTGCGGCGCCTGCAGCAAGCCCGCCCGCCTCGTCCTAGGACTGCCTTGAAAAAATACATCATCACCGGCCTGCTGGTCTGGTTGCCGCTGGCCATCACCATCTGGGTCTTGTTGTGGGTGCTGGGCGTCATCAAGGGCGTGTTCACCTCGCTGCTGGCCGCCTCGCAGGGCTTGTTGCCGGCCTCGATGGCGCACAACATCGACGAGCTGCGTCATATTCCCGGACTGGGTCTGCTGATTCTGGTTGGCGGCATGGCGCTGACCGGCATGTTCGTCGCCAATATCTTCGGCCAATGGTGGTTCAAGCAATGGGACCGGCTGCTCTCCAACATCCCCATCGTCAAGAGCATTTACAGCTCGGTGAAACAGGTGTCGGACACGCTGTTTTCCAGCAGCGGCAATGCCTTTCGTGAGGCGGTGCTGGTGCAGTATCCACATCAGGGTAGTTGGACGATCGCCTTCGTCACCGGCAAGCCTGGCGGCGAAGTCGCGCACGCCTTGGGTGAGCAAGAGCATGTCAGCTTGTATGTGCCGACCACGCCGAATCCAACCTCGGGTTTCTTTTTGATGATGCCGCGCAGCTCGGTGCGGCCCTTGAAAATGAGCGTCGACGCTGCCCTCAAGCACATCATCTCGATGGGCGTGGTGGCGCCGGATGAGGGGCATGCGGTGGATCCGAAGTTTGATCCGAATGCAAAGGGGCAGCCCAATCTACCGGGTTGAGCATCCCGGCACATGCTCAGCCCTGAAGGCTTGCAAACCAGCCTCCCAGCGCCACCCATACCGACAAATTTCGCCGCCCGCGCCAGTCTGCGCTGCGGCTCTGAAGAACACTGGAGTATCCCCATGAGAACTTGTTATGCCGGCCAAGTCAGCGAAAAGCTGCAAGACCAAACCGTGACCTTGATGGGCTGGGCCCATCGCCGCCGTGACCATGGCGGCGTGATCTTTATTGACCTGCGCGATCGTGAAGGTCTGGTGCAAGTCGTCTGTGACCCCGACCGCGCCGATATGTTTGCCATCGCCTCCGATGTGCGCAATGAGTTCTGCCTGAAGATTGTGGGCAAGGTGCGCCTGCGCCCGGCCGGCACCGAGAACGTCAACCTGACCAGCGGCAAGGTCGAGGTCTTGTGCCACCAGTTGGAAGTCCTGAACGCCAGCGTCACGCCGCCGTTCCAGATGGACGACGAGAACCTGTCCGAGACGACACGCTTGACACACCGCGTGCTGGATCTGCGCCGCCCTTATATGCAGAACAACCTGATGCTGCGTTACCGCGTAGCGATGGAAGTGCGCAAATACCTGGACGAGCGCGGTTTCGTGGACATCGAAACACCGATGCTGACCAAGAGCACGCCGGAAGGCGCGCGCGACTATCTGGTGCCTTCGCGCGTGCATGACGGCATGTTCTTTGCGTTGCCGCAAAGCCCGCAGTTGTTCAAGCAGTTGCTGATGGTGGCCGGTTTCGATCGCTACTACCAAATCACCAAATGCTTCCGTGACGAAGACCTGCGCGCCGACCGCCAGCCTGAATTCACGCAGATCGATATCGAAACCTCCTTCCTTGGCGAAGAAGAGATCCGGGCTATGTTCGAGGGCATGATCCGTCACGTCTTCAGCAAGAACCTCAATGTCGACCTGGGTGACTACCCGGTCATGACCTACGCCGATGCGATGCACCGGTTCGGCTCGGACAAGCCTGACCTGCGCGTCAAGCTTGAGTTCACCGAGTTGACCGATGTGATGGGCACGGTCGACTTCAAGGTCTTCTCGACACCGGCCACGACCAAGGGCGGCCGCGTCGTCGCCTTGCGCGTACCCGGTGGCGCTTCGATCAGCCGTGGCGAGATCGACAGCTACACCGAGTTCGTCAAGATTTACGGCGCCAAGGGCCTGGCCTGGATCAAGGTCAATGAAGTGGCCAAGGGTCGCGAGGGTTTGCAGTCGCCTATTGTCAAGAATCTGCATGACCAGGCCGTGGCCGATATCTTGGCCCGTACCGGCGCGCAGGACGGCGACCTGATCTTCTTTGGCGCCGATCGCGCCAAGGTTGTCAACGACGCCATTGGCGCGCTGCGTCTGAAGGTCGGTCACAGCGAGTTCGGCAAGGCGAACGGCTTGTTCAATGACGTCTGGGCACCGCTGTGGGTGGTTGACTTCCCGATGTTCGAGCAAGACGAAGAGGGCGGCCGCTGGAACGCGGTGCATCACCCATTCACTGCGCCCAAGGATGGCCATGAGGACTTGATGGTCACCGACCCGGGCGCTTGCATTGCCAAGGCCTACGACATGGTCTTGAACGGCTGGGAACTGGGCGGTGGCTCGGTGCGAATCCACAAGGCCGATGTGCAGAGCAAGGTCTTCAGTGCGCTCAATATCGGCCCCGAAGACGCGCAAGAAAAGTTTGGCTTCCTGCTCGACGCGCTGCAATATGGCGCGCCGCCGCACGGTGGCTTGGCCTTCGGCCTGGACCGCATCGTCACCATGATGACCAAGGCCGAGTCGATCCGCGACGTGATCGCCTTCCCGAAGACGCAGCGCGCGCAATGCCTGCTGACGGGTGCTCCTAGCAATGTCGACGACAAGCAGCTCAAAGAGCTGCACATTCGTTTGCGCAATGCGGTGGCGGCGCCTAAGGCCTGAGAGCCTGGAAGCCTGAGAGCCCGAAGGCCCGAAGGCCCGAAGGCCTGCATTTTTTGCATCAAAAGGGGCAGCTTAGGCTGCCCTTTTTTGCGCCATAGGGTACCTAGCTGCTCTCGTGCGGCGCCCTGCGCGGCAAAGTGATGCTGAGCAGGGTGCCGTGACCCGCTTCGCTGCTGAGGCTCACTTGCCCACCCAGCAAGCCGGTCACCAAGTTGTAGACAATGTGCAGGCCCAAGCCTGAGCCGCCCTGACCGAGCTTGGTGGTGAAGAAGGGGTCGAAGGCCCTCTGGCGATGTTCCTCAGGCATGCCGCGTCCATCATCACTGATCTCGATCAGAACCAGATCCTCGTCGAATGCGCGCGCCTTGATCGTCACGCGGCCGGGGCGGCCGGGCTCAAAGGCGTGCAGCACCGCGTTGTTCACGATATTCATGAAGACTTGAATCAGCGGGCCCGGATAGCTGTGCATCAGTAGCCCGGCCGGCACATCTTCGATCAATTGAGTGCCGCTGAGCTTGAGGCTGGGACCTAGGCTGAGCGCTGTCTCATGCAGCACTTCTTGCAGATCAAATTCTCGGCCTTGGTAGCTTGATTGATCAACCGCCACTTGCTTGAAGCTGCTGATCAGTTCGGCCGCGCGGCCCAGGCTGGCCTCCAGCATGGTGCTGGCCTCGCGCAGCCCAGCCAGAAAATTCTGCAGCGTGGAGCGTCGTAGGCCGGCAGCGCTGGCAGCCTCAAATTCCTTTTGGCGCGCCCCCAAGGTATTGGCCATCAACATGGCGTTGCCTATCGGGGTGTTCAGTTCATGCGCAATGCCCGCCACCAAGCTGCCCAGAGAGGATAATTTTTCGGTCCGCACCAGCTCGGTTTGCGTCAACTTGAGCACATTGAGCGCCTCGTCCAATTCTTTGTTGCGACTGGCCAATTCGGAGGTGCGTTCGGCCACGCGCGCTTCCAGACAGGTGTTGAGTTGATGC
This sequence comes from uncultured Roseateles sp., assembly GCA_963510335.1. Taxonomy (GTDB): domain Bacteria; phylum Pseudomonadota; class Gammaproteobacteria; order Burkholderiales; family Burkholderiaceae_C; genus Paucibacter_A. Next base: position 4,749 of record CAUPEV010000144.1, on the reverse strand, counting down.
AGCTCGGCGTCGATGCGCAGCTTCTCGGTGACGTCCAAGTAACTGGCCAGCACCGTGCGCACGCCGTGCACATCGATATAGCGGCCCGAAACCTCGCATTGGCGCACCGATCCGTCCGCGTGGCGCAGCGACGCCAGGCGCATGATCGCCGCTTCATTGCGCACCATCTCATCGACAAAGCGATTGCGTTCTGCCGGATCGACCCAGAAGTCGAATTGAGTGCTGGGCATATTGTCGCAACTGCCTGCAGGGTAGCCGAAGGCGGCGTACCAAGCCTGGTTCCAAAAAGTCGGCGAGCTGCTGCCTGCGGTCAGCTGTGTGCGGGCCATCGGCAGCGGCGCAAACTCAAACAGCGCCGTCAGGCTCTGCTCACTGTCGCGCAGCTGCGCTTCAATGGTTTTCAGCTCGGTGATGTCGGTGGCCACGGCCAGCGCCAGTTTGTGGCGGCCAGTGCCGATCAGCCGGCTGGAGTAGGTCAGCCAGAGTTTGCGCCCCTGGGCATCTTTGGTCTGTACCAGTTCGGCCGGCAGCTTCCCCTTGAGCGACAGTTCGCGTCCCTTGGCCTGCAAGTCTTCAAGAGATGCCACCAAACCGAAATCAAGCGGGCTGCGGCCTATGGCTTCTTGCTGCGACACGCCCAATGCCGCAGCAAAGGCCGGGTTGACGTCGACGTAGTTGCCGTCGTGGAAGCTGGCCAGGGTGATGGGGTGGGGAAAGGCCTCAAAAATCATCCGAAAGCGCTGTTCCGTAGCGTCCAGCGTTTCGGCCATCACATTGAATGAACGGGCCAGATCGCTGATTTCGTCATTGCCGCTCACTGCCGCACGCGCATGGCTGTCGCCTGCTTGCAAGCGCTGTTGCGCCAGGCGCAGTTGCATCAAGGGGCGCAGCACAAAGTGACGCAATAGCGCAGCGCCGCCCAGGGCAAGCAGGGCGCAGACCGCCAAACCCAGCAGACCCCGCTGACGCATATGGCTGGCGCTCTCGAACAAGCTTTGCTCCGGCAGGGCATAGATAAGCCTCCAGCCAAGTTCCGGCAAAGGCTTGGCCAAGGCATACCAAACCGGTTGATAGCTCGGCTGAGGCCCCGCTATTCGGCGCAATGTTGCCGAATAGGGCTGCGCGGCCAGGGCGCTGATGACCGCAAAGGCTTGCGGCTGGCTCGCTGCACGGGCTGGCGCCAGGTCCGGGCTGTCTTCGCCCAGTCCTCCGGCGAGCAGGCGTGCTTGACCGTCGAGCACCATCAGTCTGGCATCGCGTTGCGCTGGATTGCCAATCGCAAAGCTGAGCAATTGCGCTAACTTCAAGCTGCCCAGCAGGGCGCCGAGCTGGCGGCCACGTGCGTCGAAAACGGGCATTGCAATGTCCATCACCAATTCACCCGAGGCGGCGCTGATGGCTGGCTCAGCCAACACTTCTCGGCCGTTTTGCAGCTCGGTCATGGTTTTTCTCTGACTTGGCGACAAACTTTCTTTGGCGGCTCGCGCCGCGAGTTCATGCAAAGGCAGAAAGCGAAAAGCCTCGAAACGCTCGCTTGCCCCCTCCCAGCGCCGCAGCGCCGACTCGACCTGCGAAGCGTCAGCGCCGATCGACGTTGCCAAAGGACTTGAGTGCGCTAGCACTCGCACGGTGTCGCGTGCATCGATCAAGCTCAGGCGCAGACGGCTTGCGCTCTGGGCCAAGGTGGCCTGCGCCCGCTCTTGCTGCTCGTCCAGCAAAGCGCTTTGCATCAGCAAGCTCGCGCCATACAGCGCCAGCACGGCCAGTGCCAGCATGGGGAAAATCACACTGACAATGATTCTGGGAAGCAGTTTCATGGCTCGTTTGAGGGAGGCAAACCAGGGGCCTGTGATCAAACCTTTGCTTGACTATAGATGCTGATCTGGCGGGGCGGGTTTAACAACTCTCCGCTATGCTTTGCCTATGAGCCCAACCCTAGCGCTGCCGACGATGAGCCCCGTACACAAGATCCCCGAATCCGTGTTGGTGGTGATCCACACACCCGATCTGCAGGTGCTGATGCTGGAGCGGGCCGATCAGCCGGGCTTTTGGCAAAGTGTGACCGGATCGAAAGATGCATGGGATGAGCCTTTGCTGGAGACTGCCCGGCGTGAAGTCTTGGAGGAAACCGGCATCGCGGCTGCGCCCCCACAGCTGCATGATTGGGCCTTGATCAATCGCTATGAAATCTACCCCGTCTGGCGTCATCGTTATGCGCCCGGGGTCACGCACAACAGCGAGCATGTGTTTGGCCTGCAAGTAGCGGCTGGCACGGCGGTGCAGTTGGCGCCGCGCGAGCATCTGCAGTACCGCTGGCTGCCTTGGCGCGAGGCGGCCGATCTGTGCTTCTCGCCCTCCAATGCCGAGGCCATTCTGCATCTTCCTACGCTTGTGGAGAGAACGGCATGACGCGCGGCAATGCCTTCAGTCAATCGGTGCAGCCCTCGCACAGCCATTTCACGCGTCCGCATCTGCGTGTGGCGACCTACAACATTCACAAGGGCGTGCGTGGCATGGGGCCGCAAAAGCGGCTGGAAATTCACAACCTGGGCATGGGTGTCGAGGCGCTCAATGCCGACTTGGTGTTCTTGCAGGAGGTGCGCCATTTTCACCATCAAGAGGCCAAGGAGTTCCAGCGCACGTGGTTCGGCTGGCCCGAGCAAGGGCAGGCCGAATTCTTGGCGCCCGAAGGCTACGAGGTTGCCTACCGCACCAATGCCGTGACCAAGCATGGCGAACATGGCAATGCGCTGCTGTCGCGCTTTCCTCTGGGTGACGTTGGCCACCACGATGTCTCGGATCACCGTTTCGAGCAGCGCGGCCTACTGCATGTGCCGGTGCAGTGGCAAGGCCTGGAGATTCACACCGTGGTTGCCCATCTGGGCCTGTTTCACAGCGGTCGTGTGCGCCAGATTGAGCGCTTGGCCGAGTTCATTGGCAAGCATATTCCCCCTGATGGGCTGCTCGTGATTGCCGGCGATTTCAATGACTGGGGCGAGCGACTCGACGGGCCAATGCTTGAATTTGGTTTGAAGCGAGCCCGTTCGCCGCTGGGGCAATCGCGCCATGCGACCTTTCCTTCGCGCCTGCCTTTCTTTTCGCTGGACCGCATCTATATGCGCGGGCTGCTCTGTGTCTCAATGCAGGTGCCCAAGGGGCCGGCTTGGGCGCGCATGTCCGATCACCTGCCTTTGCTGGCGGAGTTGGAACTGTCAGAGGGCTGATGGACAAGGCGCCTGATCTCGATTCTGCGCAAGTTTGGGGTCGTAGCCCTCAGCCAGAGTTTGTCGGTGGCAACGAGTTGCGCCTGCTGCGTGGCGGTGACGAGTTATTTCCCGCTCAGCTGGCGGCTATCGCCAACGCCAGGCATGAGATCTGGCTGGCGACCTATATTTTCCATTTTGACGCGGCCGGTGCGGATCTGGCAGCCGAGCTGGTGGCGGCTGCGCGGCGCGGCCTGCGCGTGCGAGTGGTGGTTGACGGTTTTGGCTCGCGCGCCAGCCTGCCCTGGCTGAACCAGCAGTTTGAAGCTTCGGGAGTAGCGATGGCGGTGTTCCGCCCTATTGATCGTTGGTACAGCTGGCTGCAGCCTGGGCAGTTGCGCCGCCTGCATCAAAAGCTCTGCGTGGTCGATGCGGACCATGCCTTTGTCGGTGGCATCAACGTGATCAGCGACTGGGTAGACCTCAACCATGGCGCCACCGATCAACCCCGGCTCGACTTTGCCGTTGCTTTACGCGGGCCGCAGGTGCAGGCGGTGGCGCAGGCGGCGCGTGCGGTGTGGACGCGCGCCTATCTTGGCGCCGACTTTGGGCAAGAATTGCTCGCCTTGGCGCGCAGCAGCGAGCCACGTGCAAGGCTGAAGCGAATCTGGCGGGGGGTGCGCAGCTCCAGACCGAGCGGCAAATTCGGCCACCGTGGCGGCCGCGCCGAGCATGATCTGCCCCCGGGCAACAACCCGGTTTACATCGCCTTCGTCCTGCGCGATAACTTGCGCCGGCGCCGCACCATCGAGCATGCGTACGTCGCTGCGATCCGTTCTGCGCGGACTCGGGTGGACTTGATGACGCCTTATTTTTATCCCGGCCACGCCTTTCGCAAGGCCTTGCGTGAGGCAGCACGGCGTGGCGTGCAGGTGCGCCTGATCCTGCAGGGCAAGCTCGACTACCGCATCGCCGGCATGGCCGCGCAAGCGCTGTACGCTGAATTGCTCGGTCATGGCGTCAGCATCTATGAGTACATGCCCGCCTATTTGCATGCCAAGATTTGTGTGGTGGACGAACATTGGGCCACGGTTGGCAGCTCCAATATCGACCCGCTCTCGTTGCTGCTCAATCTGGAAGCCAATGTGATCGTGCGTGACGCCGAATTCGCGCGGGCTGTGGCCGCGCAGTTCGACGCAGCAGCAGCGGTCTCCAGGCAGGTTGATCGACATTTTCTCGGCGGCGGCGTGCGCGGCATGGTGCGGCGCGCGCTGGTCGCCTGGGCAGCCTATGTGTATCTGCGCGTGGCGGGAGCGACAGGGCGCTATTGAGCGCCCTGCCTACTTGCGGGCCTTAGCCCAACACTTCCAGTCCTCCGACATCCTGCACCAAGGGGCTCAGCGCGCCGCTGCCGACCAGCTCGAACGCATGGGCAATGTCGGGCGCCATGTAATGGTCGGTCGGCATCGGCGGGCAAGTCTTGCGCACCAAAGCATGCACTTGCTCAAGTGCTAACGAGCTTTGCAGCGGGCGCAGGAACTCGAAG
>CAUPEV010000143.1:0-13418 GCA_963510335.1 uncultured Roseateles sp. | reverse complement strand
GGCACAGCGGCGCGTCCCATCACGCCCGACTCCAGCAACACATCGCATTCGACGGTAGGGTTGCCGCGGCTGTCCAAGATTTCACGCCCGACGATGTCAACAATGGCACTCATTCAAAGTCTCCGAAAGTTTCAAAAAAATAGGTTCGGGCGAATCATGCCAGCAGGCAGTTACCTGCGCTGAACAAGATTACGCCCCGGCAATCAAGGGTTGAGGCTAGTTTCACGCAATGACTTCAACTCAAGCGCTGAAGTCATCCTCAAGCAAAGGCTGCGATTTGACGACGCGGTCGATCGCGACCAACTGTTCCAACAGGGCGCGCATATGCTTGAGCGGTACGGCATTGGGGCCGTCGGACCAAGCCTCATTCGGGCACGGATGGGTTTCCATAAAGAGCCCGGCCACGCCTGCGCCAACGCCGGCGCGGGCCAGCACAGGGACCATCTCGCGAGCGCCGCCACTGCTGGTGCCTTGGCCGCCGGGCTTTTGCACCGAGTGGGTGACGTCGAATACAACCGGTGCGCCGGTTTTGCGCATTTCGGCCAAGCTGCACATGTCCGCAAGCAAGTTGTTGTAGCCAAAGCTAACGCCGCGCTCGCAGGCCAGGAAGCTGTCTTCGGACAGGCCGGCCTCGCGAGCAGCGTCGCGGGCTTTGTCGATGACGTTCTTCATGTCCCAAGGTGCCAGGAACTGGCCCTTCTTGATGTTGACCGGCTTGCCTGACTTGGCGACCGCCCGGATGAAGTCCGTTTGGCGGCACAGGAAGGCCGGCGTTTGCAGCACATCGACGACGCTGGCCACCTCATTCACCTGTGACTCATCATGCACATCGGTGAGGATGGGCAGATGCAGTTGCTTGCGCACCTCATCCAGGATCTTCAGTCCGGCGTCCATGCCGACACCGCGCTTGGTTGAGCCCGACGAACGATTGGCCTTGTCGAAGGAGCCCTTGTAGATGAGTGGAATGCCCAGGGCCGAGCAGGCTTCTTTGAGCCGGCCAGCCACTTCGATAGACATTTCCAGCCCCTCGATCGAGCAGGTGCCGGCAATCAGGAAGAAGGGGCGGTCAATGCCGACCTCAAAACCGCAGAGCTTCATGGGCTAGATTCCTTTAAGCTTGCTTTTGGTCCAAGGCCGCCTTGATAAAGGCTGTGAACAGCGGGTGGCCGTCCCAAGGCGTTGACTTGAACTCAGGGTGGAACTGCACGCCCACATACCAAGGGTGAACCGCGCGCGGCAACTCGACCATCTCGGTCAGCTTCTCGCGCTGGGTGATGGCCGAAATGACCAGACCCGCCTCACGCAGCTTGTCGAGATAATGTTCATTCGCCTCGTAGCGATGGCGATGACGTTCGCTGACCACTGGGCCGTAGATATCAAAAGCCAAGGTGCCCGGCGCCACGTCTGAGCTTTGTGCGCCCAAGCGCATGGTGCCGCCCAGATTGGACTTCTCGTCACGCTTTTGAATGCTGCCGTCGGCGTCTTGCCATTCGTCGATCAGGGCGATCACCGGATGCGGGGTCTCGGGGTCGAACTCGGTCGAGTTCGCACCGGTGAGGCCTGCCATATGGCGCGCGTACTCGATCGTGGCGACCTGCATACCCAGACAGATACCCAGGTATGGGCGCTTGTGCTCGCGGGCATATTGGGCCGCCAGAATCTTGCCCTCCACGCCGCGCTTGCCGAAGCCGCCGGGCACCAAAATGGCATCAAACTGCTCCAGTTGGTCAATATTGGCGGGGGTCAGCAACTCCGAATCCACGTACTCAATGTTCACGCGTGCATGGTTGTGGATGCCGGCATGGCGCAGCGCCTCGTTCAGCGACTTGTAGGAGTCGCTGAGATCGGTGTACTTGCCGCACATTGCGATTGTGATGTCCTTGGCCGGGTTGAGCACCTCGTGCACCAGGGTGTCCCAACGGCGCAAGTCGGCCGACTTGGTGTTGAGCTGCAGCTTGGTGCAGATCAGCTGATCCAGACCCTGCTCGTGCAACATGCGCGGCACCTTGTAGATGGTGTCCACGTCCCACATCGAGATCACGCCGTATTCGGGCACATTGGTGAAGAGCGAAATCTTCTCGCGCTCGTCGTCCGGGATGCGGCGATCAGCCCGACACAGCAGCGCGTCGGGCTGGATACCGATTTCACGCATCTTCTGCACCGTGTGTTGCGTCGGCTTGGTCTTGAGCTCGCCGGCGGCGGCGATCCAGGGCACATAGGACAGGTGCACAAAAGCGACCTGATTCGGGCCGGCCTTCAAACTCATCTGGCGTGCGGCCTCAAGGAAGGGCAGCGACTCGATATCGCCGACGGTGCCACCGATTTCGACAATCGCCACATCAACCGCATCGGCCGTTCCGACGCCGGCACCGCGGCGCACGAAGTCTTGAATTTCGTTGGTGATGTGCGGAATCACCTGCACCGTCTTGCCGAGATAGTCGCCGCGGCGTTCCTTCTCCAGCACCGACATATAAATCTGCCCGGTGGTGAAGTTGTTGGCCTTCTTCATGCGGGTGGTGATGAAGCGCTCGTAGTGACCCAAGTCCAGATCGGTTTCGGCACCGTCTTCGGTGACAAACACCTCACCATGTTGGAACGGGGACATCGTGCCCGGATCCACGTTGATGTAGGGATCGAGCTTGATCAGGGTGACCTTGAGGCCGCGAGATTCGAGGATGGCAGCCAGTGAAGCCGATGCGATGCCCTTGCCGAGTGAGGACACCACACCGCCCGTGACGTAGACGTATTTGGTCATGTCGTGCAGCGTCTTTCAAAAACGCTGTGGTGGTAAAACGCGATTATAGAGGGGTGCAATCGCTACTCTTGCGATCAGTCTGCATTGCGTTCAGCATTTGCAATACCAGGGCGGCGGTGGCGTCCGGCTGCTCAAAGGGGAACAGGTGCGAACCTTGCATCCAGGCAAAATGTTTTTTTGCCAGCGCCTTGGAGGCGGCAGAGCCGGCCATACGCAATTCCTCGGACTCGGCGCCCGCCACAAAGCCGACCGGGCATTGCGGTGGATAGCGCTGTATCAGGCGGCCCAGCTGGTGGGGCAGGGGGTTGTAGAGGTGGGTTTCTTGCTCGCGGCTGAAGCGCAGCCTTGTTTTGCCGTCGCCGCCATCTTCGAAGCCGCTTTCCACATAATCCAGCAGGACCCGAGGATCCCAGCGAGCGAACTTGTCTTTGGCGGCAAAGTGCACCAGCACCGATTGTTTGCTCGGCCATTCATGCCTGCGCTGCCTTGAAATACGGCCCGGCGAGACGCGCGAAATCAAGCGGGTTGCTTTGGCCAATTGCAGGCTGTGCGCGCGCCAGCCGGCCACCAGCGGCGCGTCGAGCAAGATCAGGCTTTCAACCAAGTCGGGTCGCCGACTGCTGACCAGCAAACTCAGCAAGCCGCCCAGCGAGTGGCCGATCAGCACGACGGGGCCGGGACTTTCCATCTGCGGCCTCACGTCGCGTTCGATGAAATCAATCAGTTGCTGGCGCAGATGCGGCCAGTTGTCGGTGACCGGATAGGCCGGGTCATGGCCGATGATGGGCAAGGCATGGACGTTCCAGCCAGCGCTGCGCCAGGCCTCGAACAAAAGGCGATAGCAGCCGGCGCCGAAGCCGTTGGCATGCGAGAAGACGATGGTCTTGCTCATGAACTCAGGATCACTCTTTTCGACTCAGGCTCTTCAATTGATAAACCAGGGCCAGCGCTTCTCGCGGGCTCAAGGTGTCGGGGTCGACATCATCCATGGCCTGCCGCAATGCACTTGTCTCTTCGGTGACTGCTGCGGGTGCTGCAGCTGCTGGCGGCGGCGCGAACAGGTCGATTTGCGCACGGCCTTCGCCAGCCTTGGCCTCCAGTGCCTCCAGGGTCGCACGCGCCTGGCGCACCAAGCTGGCCGGCATGCCGGCCAGACGAGCCACTTGCACACCGTAGCTGCGGCTGGCCGGCCCCGGCTGGATCTCGTGCAAAAAGACGATGGAGTCGCCGCTTTCGACCGCGCCTACATGGCAGTTGATCGCCTCGCGGTGCTTGGCCGGGAACTCGGTCAGCTCGAAATAATGGGTAGCAAACAGCGTGAACGAGTGGCTTTTGTCATGCAGATGGCTTGCGATGGCGCCGGCCAGGGCTAGACCGTCAAAGGTCGAGGTGCCGCGCCCGATCTCGTCCATCAAGACGAGCGACTGCTCGGTGGCGCTGTGCAGAATTGCGGCACCCTCGGTCATCTCCAGCATGAAGGTGGATTGCGCGTTAGCCAAATCGTCGGCCGCGCCGATACGGGTGTGGATCGCGTCCATGGGCCCGAGCCGGCAGGCGTCGGCCGGCACGAAGGAACCGATCGCGGCCAGCAGGCTGATCAGGGCAACCTGGCGCATGAAAGTACTTTTACCACCCATATTCGGGCCGGTGATCATCAGCATGCGGGTGCGGGCGTCGAGGTGGCAATCATTGGCCATGAACTCGCCGGCGCCGGTTTCCCGTAAGCGCGACTCGACGACCGGATGGCGGCCGGCCGTGATGTCGATCGCCGGCTGGTTGACAAACTCCGGCCGGCACCAGCGCAGCGTCGCCGCACGCTCGGCCAGGGCGGCCAGTGCGTCCAGGCTGGCCAGCGCACGGCCCAGGCGAGTCAGCGGCTGCAGCTCGTCGTTCAGCTGATCCAGCACCAGCTCGAACAGTAATTTTTCGCGCGACAGCGCGCGCTCCTGTGCCGACAAAGCCTTGTCCTCGAAGGCCTTCAACTCCGGCGTGATGTAGCGCTCGGCGTTCTTCAGCGTCTGCCTGCGCTGGTAGTCGAGCGGCACCTTGTCTACTTGGCCCTGCGTGACCTCAATGAAAAAACCATGCACGCGATTGAACTGCACACGCAGATTGGGTATGCCGGTGCGCGCCCGCTCGCGCGTTTCCATATCGATCAAAAAGGCGTCGCAGTTGCCCTGAATGGCGCGCAGCTCATCCAGTTCGGCGTCGAAGCCATCGGCAATCACGCCGCCGTCGCGCACCAGCACGGAGGGCTCGTCCGCAATCGCGCGGCGCAAGAGTTCCTCAATATGCGGCGAGGCCAGCAGACCGGTGGCCAAGTCGTCCAGCAAGGCACTGCCGGCAGGAATCGTGCGGCGCAACTCGGGCAAGACCTGCAAGGTGGCGCGCAGACCGGTTAACTCACGTGGGCGCACCTGACGCAAGGCGATGCGCGCGGCGATGCGCTCGACGTCAGAGACCTGACGCAGCGCCTCACGCAGGGGTTCGGGCGAGTTTTGCAACAAGGCATCAATCGCGCCGTGACGCGCCAGTGCCTCGGTCCGTTCGCGTCTGGGGTGCAGCAGCCAGTGGCGCAGCGCCCGGCTGCCCATGCCGGTGCGGCAGCTGTCCAGCAGCGACAGCAAGGTCGGCGCCGTCTCACCGCGCAAGGTGACGGTGAGCTCCAGATTGCGCTGGGTGGCCGGCGGCAGGTCCAGCAAGTCGCCGCTGCGCTGCACGCTCAAGCTCTTCACATGGGCCAGCGCGCGGCCTTGCGTGTGTTCGGCATAACTGAGCAGCGCAGCGGCAGCCGCTTGGGCTGCGTTCAGCTGCTGCGCATTGAAGCCGGCCAGGCTGGCCACCGCCAGTTGCTCGCAGAGCTTGCGCGCGCCCAAGGCGGTATCGAACTGCCAGCTCGGCCGGTTGGTGATGGGCACATGAGCGGCCAAGACGGCGGCCGGCTGCTTTTCGCGGTCCACCAGAACCTCTGCCGGACTCAGGCGCGCCAGCCAAGAAGGCAGCTCCTTGTCCGTGCATTCGGCCAAGCCCAGCTGGCCTTGGGTCATTGACAGCCAAGCCAGGCCGAAGGTCTTGCCTTGAGCGACCACCGCCAGCAAGACCGAATCCTGCTTGTCGGCCAGCAACTCGCTGTCGGTGACGGTGCCCGGCGTGACCACGCGCACCACCTTGCGCTCGACCGGGCCTTTGCTCGTTGCCACATCGCCGACCTGCTCGGCAATCGCCACCGCCTCGCCCAGCTTGATCAGCTTGGCCAGATAACTCTCCAAGGCATTGACCGGGATGCCCGCCATCACAACAGGCTGGCCGGCGCTCTGGCCGCGCGTGGTCAGCGTGATGTCCAGCAGCGCATTGGCCTTGCGGGCATCGTCGAAAAAGACTTCGTAGAAGTCCCCCATGCGGAAGAACACCAACTCGTCAGGGTGCTCAGCCTTGATGCGGAGGTATTGCGCCATCACGGGCGTATGGGCGGAGAAATCCTGAACTTGGCTCATCGACTTTGGCTGCAACAATTGAAAAAGCCCTCGGCTGAGGGCTTTGAGGTGACCATGCTTGAGTCGAAGTTTAGTCGGCTTGCGCGTCATCCGACTTGCGGATGCGCACCGAGGCGCGCTTCTTGGGCTCGGCAGCGGCGGCCAGTACAGCCACGGGGCTCGAGGAGTCGCCGGCCTCAGCGCTGGCTTCGACTTCTTCCTCGGCCTTGATTACCCGTGTGTAGGGCGCCAGGATGGTGACCAATTGGCCGTAAATCTTCGGGCTGCCGGCCACCACTTCACGCTGATGCAGATAGTCGGACTCGCCGGTGAAATTGCCAACCAAACCACCGGCCTCGGTGATGATCAAGGAGCCGGCCGCCACATCCCAGGGCTGCAGGCCGGTCTCGAAGAACGCGTCGTAGTAACCGGCCGCGACATAGCAAAGGTCCAAGGCCGCAGCACCCGGGCGGCGCAAGCCGGCGCATTCGACCATCACTTCTTCGAACATCTTCATATAGCGCTTGAAGTTGTCGCCACGGCGGAAGGGGAAGCCGGTGCCGATCAGCGCGTCGCTCATGCGGGTGCGCTTGGACACGCGCAGACGGCGGTCATTCATGAAGGCGCCGCGACCCTTGGTGGCATAGAACAAATCATTGCGGGTCGGGTCATAGACAACAGCCTGCTGAATCACGCCGCGATGCGCCAAGGCGATCGACACGCAGTACATGGGCAGCCCGTGGATGAAATTGGTGGTGCCGTCGAGCGGGTCGATGATCCAGACAAACTCGGAAGTCTTGTTGCCATGCTCGCGGCCCGACTCTTCGGCCAGAATGCCATGGTCGGGGTAAGCGCCGAGCAGGGTTTCGATGATGATGTTTTCAGCAGCTTGGTCCACCTCGGTCACGAAGTCATTAGGTGCCTTCGTGTTGATCTTCAGGATGTCGAGGTCCATGGAGGCGCGGTTGATGATGGCACCGGCCGATCGCGCCGCCTTGATGGCGACATTGAGCATGGGATGGAGGGAAGACTGCTGCGTCATGCGTAGAACCTTGACTTTGTGAGGTGGACTGGCGGAAAAAAAGAGCGGCACCCCAGCCGGCGATTTGGTCCGGACTAAGGATAATCCCGCATTTTAGCCGAGCCTGGGCATTTTCTCCAAATGCCTGCTCGGCCTGACCTGAGCGCAGCCCGTTGATATGACACGATTTGTCCTGATTCAAACCAGCCACCCCGGCAATGTTGGCTCCGCAGCACGCGCCATGAAGGTGATGGGTTTCTCGGAGCTGGTGCTGGTGCGGCCGCGCTATGCCGATGTGCTGACCCAACAGGCCGCCATCTCCTTGGCCAGCAGCGCCAACGACATTCTGGAGAGTGCGCGCATCGTCGACACGCTGGAAGAAGCGCTGGACGGGGTCACTTTTGCCTGCGCGACAGCGATGATCCCGCGCGACTTCGGCCCGCCGCTGCGCGAGCCGCGCTCGCTGTTTGCCGAGCTGACGGCCCCCGAGGCTCAAGTTCATAAGCTCGGCCTGGTGTTCGGCTGCGAGCGTTTCGGCATGAGCAACGAGGACGTCTACCGCTGCCACGCGGTGCTGTCGATCCCGACCCATCCCGACTACGGTTCCTTGAATCTGGCCCAGGCGGTGCAGCTGCTGGCCTATGACTGGCGCCAGGCGCTCGGCGGTTTTGCGGTGACGGCGCGCACGCCCGACCCTAAATTGGCGGATGTTCAGGCGGTGAAGGGCATGCTGGACCATCTGCAAGCCTCGTTGGAGACGATCGGCTATTTAGACCCGCTGGTGCCGAGGAAGCTGATGCCTAGACTCACTCAGCTGTTCAACCGCGTCCAACTGAGCTTGGACGAGGTGCATATCTTTCGCGGCATCGCGCGGGCGATGGTGGAGCCAGTCCGGTCCAAGTCCAGGACCGAAAGCGAAGATTGAAGCGCGCCGCTAAACTGGCTGACCCCATCTAGCTTTTTGACCCAAGCCTCCCCCATGTTCCAACGCCTGCGCGAAGACATTGCCTGCATTCTTGAGCGCGACCCTGCCGCTCGCTCAGCCTTCGAGGTGCTCACTTGCTATCCGGGCTTGCATGCCCTGGTCTTGCACCGGCGCGCGCATTGGTGCTGGCAACATGGCTTCAAGTGGCTGGGCCGCTTCATCTCGCATCTGACGCGTTTTTTCACCGGGATTGAGATCCACCCCGGCGCGCAGATTTCACGCAAGGTCTTCATCGACCATGGCATGGGCATCGTAATCGGCGAGATGGCCGAAATCGGCGAGGGTTGCACCATTTACCAGGGCGTGACGCTGGGCGGCACGGCGCTGGTCAAGGGCGCTAAGCGCCACCCGACGCTGGAGGCCGGCGTCATCGTCGGCGCGAATGCCTGCGTGCTGGGTGGCTTCACGGTCGGCGCAGGAGCGCGCATTGGCTCAGGTGCCGTGGTGACCAAACCGGTGCCGGCGGGTGCGACCGCCGTGGGCAACCCGGCGCGCATCATCGAGGCCAAGATCGATGTCAAAAGCGAGGCCAAGCCGGCAGTGCCGGAGCGCTTCTCGGCCTACGGCGTCAGCCTGGGTGACGACCCGGTGGCGCAAGCGATGCGCGGCTTGATCGATAACGCGGCCGGCCACGATCATCAAATTGCCTTGCTCTGGCAGGCGGTGTGCAAGCTGTCGGCGGCTACCAACTCCAAGGTTGGTGACTGCGTGCCGCAAGACGCGCAGCAGGATGAGGCTTTTGATGCCGCCGGTTTGAGTCGTTTGGTCAAGTAGCCGAATAGGCTTAGGCGCGGGCCGGGCGCTGCGCCGACTTCGGGCGGAAACCGCGCACGATCTCGTCGCGTGTCTCCAAATAAGGCCCGCCGATCAGGTCGATGCAATAGGGCACGGCGGCAAAAATGCCGTCGACGATTTGCTTGCCCTCGGCATCTTTCAAGCCGGCCAAAGTTTCGGCAATCGCCTTCGGTTGACCCGGTAGATTGATGATCAAGGCCTTGCCACGGATCACCGCAACCTGGCGCGACAAGATGGCAGTGGGCACAAAGCGCAGCGAGATTTGCCGCATTTGCTCACCGAACCCCGGCATTTCCTTGTCGGCCACATCCAGCGTTGCTTCGGGCGTCACGTCGCGCAGCGCCGGGCCGGTGCCGCCGGTGGTCAAGACCAGGTCGCACCGGGCTGTGTCAACCAGATCGCGCAGCGTTTGCGCGATCACGGGCCGCTCATCGGGGATCAGGCGCGCTTCGAACTCGATGGGGTTGTGCAGCGCGCTGCTCAGCCAAGCCTGCAAGGCTGGCAGGCCTTTGTCCTCATAAACGCCGGTCGAGGCGCGGTCGCTGATGGAGACGATGCCGATGCGGACCAGGTCGACGGGCTCTAGGGGCCTTACGGGCTCACTCATCGGCATCCCCATCTTCGTCGGCGGCTTCGGCCATGTCTGTCTTGGGCGCGATACGCAGTTCTTCGGTTTTGATGAACTGGAACAAATCGCGGTAAGCCCGACCCGAACGCTGCTCGGGCGCAAGCGCGGCGTCCTTGCGGGCGGCGCGCACCAAGCTGCGCAGCTGCTGCACATCGATGCCGGCATGCTCTTCAATGAAGTCTTGCATCGCTGCATCGTCGGCCAGCAGGCGCTCGCGCCAGCGTTCGCTCTGGTGCAGCGCTAGGCTGTCTTTGGCGAAGCCGAGCTTGAAGTCGGCCACCGCCTGGCGCAGCGGCTCGGGGTCAACCCGGCGCATCAGCTTGCCGATGTATTGCATCTGGCGGCGCAGGCCCTCGTGGGCGGTGATCTTCTTGGCGTCCTTGAGCGCGTCGGCCAAGATTTCCGGCAGGTTCAAGGGGGCGATACGGCTGGCGGGCAGCGTCATCAGCTCTTTACCCAGCTTTTGCAACTCGGTCATCTCGCGCTTGAGCTGGCTCTTGCTGGGGCCGTCAAAGTCGTCATCTTCGGTCGTGTTTTCTTCTTGTGTTCGCATGGCGGTTCTTGGGCAAAGTTCGGCGGGTTTTCTGGGCTGAGCCGAAAAGCTTCGGCAGCTTGCAGCGCAGTGGATAGCGTGTGTGGCGCGCAGCTTGCGCGCGCGGCTCGTATGATTGTCCCTTAGTTCTAGCAATATTCGCAGGCAGGCCACCCGTCTGCCCGCAGCACCAAGGCCGGCTGCTCCTCGTTCAGCCCTCAATTACCTGACCCAATTCGGCACTCCCATCCATGTCAAAGCTCGCCAAGTCTTCCTCGCCTCCTACCGCATCGCACGGCACGCATGAGTCCGTCAGCGGCTTTGCTTACCGGGTGGAGCAGTTCCAGCAGTTGATCGAGGATGTGCTGGCCGAGGCCAAGCAATTGGGTGCCTCTGACGCCGGCGCCGAGGTGTCCGAAGGCTGCGGCCTGTCGGTCTCGACCCGCATGGGCGAGATCGAAAACGTCGAGCGCAACCGCGACAAGTCGCTCGGCATCTCGGTCTATGTGGGTCAGCGCCGTGGCAACGCCAGCACTTCGGATTTCTCGCGCAAGGCCTTGCAAGACACCGTTCGCGCGGCCTTTGATATTGCCCGCTTCACGGCCGAAGACCCGGTTGCTGGCTTGCCGGACGCCGAAGATTTGTCGCTCGACGCATCGGCACGGCCCGAGCTTGATCTGTTTCACCCCTGGGCGATTGACGCGCAAGCGGCGGCCGAGATCGCGCTGCGCTGTGAGGCCGCGGCCTTCGCCACCGACAAGCGCATAGCAAACAGCGAAGGCGCCGCGGTGTCGGCCCAGCAGTCGCACTTCTTCATGGGCAATAGCCGCGGCTTTCGCGGCGGCTATGCCAGCTCGCGGCACTCGATTTCGGTCGCGCCGATTGCCGGCCGGGGCGCGCAGATGCAGCGCGACGCCTGGTACAGCTCGATGCGCAGCGCGGCCGATCTGGCCACGCCCGAAAGCATCGGCCGTTACGCCGCTGAACGGGCTTTGTCGCGGCTGAAGTCACGCCGGGTCGCTACGGCCGAGGTGCCCGTCTTGTTCGAGAGCACGGTCGCAGCCGGCTTGCTTGGTGCGCTCGTGCAGGCCACCAGCGGCGGCGCACTTTACCGCCGGGCCAGTTTCCTGTTGGATAGCTTGGGCAAAAGCGTCTTGGCGCCGCATATCGACATCGACGAGAACCCGCACGAACTCAAGGGCAAGGGCAGCTCGCCATTTGACGATGAAGGCGTGACCACCAAGGCGCGCAGCGTGGTGGAGGCCGGCGTGTTGCAGGGTTACTTCCTTTCCACCTATTCGGCCCGTAAGCTGGGGATGCGCACCACCGGTCATGCCGGCGGCTCGCACAATTTGCAGATGAGCAGCCGGTTGACGGCGCCCGGCGACAATCTCAAGACCATGCTCAAACGCCTGGGTCGCGGCCTGTTTGTGACCGAGTTGATGGGGCAGGGCGTCAACTATGTCAACGGCGACTATTCGCGTGGCGCCAGCGGTTATTGGGTGGAAGACGGCGAGATCGCCTTCCCCGTGCATGAGGTCACCATCGCGGGCAATCTGAGTGAGATGTTTCAGAACATCATCGGCATCGGCTGCGACCGTTACACCATGGGCGGCAAAACGATTGGCTCGGTGCTGATCTCAAAGATGAAGTTGGCAGGCAGCTAAGCCCAGCTTTAAGCGGCTTTTCAGCTTTCCGTAAGTCGGCGCTAAGTTTGGCACCGACGTCCCAAAATGAGGCGTCTTTTGCACGGGTTTGCCCCTGTCAGCACTGTATTTGTGCTCTCCTAGAATCAAGCCGCAATTTGTGCAGTCCCCAAAACTAGGAGTTACAAGATGGAGCGTAGAAACTTTGTTCGGCAAGCGGGTCTGGCAGGCGTATTTGCCGCTGGCGTCGCACCCGCTGTCGTGCATGCCCAGGCCAATATCCGTTGGCGTCTGGCCTCGAGTTTTCCAAAGTCCCTAGACACCATTTTTGGTGCGGCCGATGTCTTCGCCAAGAAGGTCGGCGAAATGACAGGTGGCAAATTCCAGATTTCGACCCACGCCGGCGGCGAGTTGATGCCGGCCTTCGGCGTCGTAGATGCCGTCAAAGAAGGCACGGTAGAAATGGCCCACACGGCGCCTTACTACTTCCACGGCAAGGACGAAACCTTCGCGATTGGCTGCGCCATTCCTTTTGGCCTGAACAGCCGCCAGATGACCGCCTGGATGCTCGAAGGCAATGGCTTGAAGCTGATGCGTGAGTTCTACAAGCAGTACAACATCATCAACTTCCTGGGCGGCAATACTGGGGCGCAAATGGGCGGCTGGTATCGCAAGGAAGTCAAGAGCGTGGCTGATATCAAGGGCATGAAGATGCGTATCGGCGGTTTCGCCGGCCGCGTCTTGGAGCGCATGGGTGGTGTGCCGCAGAACATTCCTGGCGGCGAGATCTATCAAGCGCTGGAGAAGGGAACCATCGATGCGGCCGAGTGGGTCGGCCCCTACGATGATCAGAAATTGGGCTTCAATAAAGTGGCGCCCAACTACTACTACCCCGGCTGGTGGGAGGGTGGTCCGCAGCTGGACTTCTTCATCAACACCAAGTCTTTCGAGGCATTGACAGCCGAATACAAGGCGATTGTCGAGGCCGCTGCAGCCGTGGCTCACAACGATATGCAGGCCAAGTACGACGCCCGCAATCCACCGGCGCTGCGCCAACTGGTGCAAGGCGGCACCAAGCTGTTCCGCTTCCCCAAGGATGTGATGGACGCGGCCTTCAAGGAGTCGATGGGCATCTACAGCGAGCTGTCGGGTAAGAATCCGAATTGGAAGAAGGTCTACGAAGACTACTCGGCCTTCCGCCGCGATCAAAACCTCTGGTTCCGTTTTGCGGAAGCCGGTTTTGATGACTTCATGCAGGCGCAAAAACTCTGAGTTTGCGCAGCCTCTTGCTCGCAACCCCGTCGGTTTGACCCGCGGGGTTTTTTTACGCCCACAAGAAAGATGGGTGTCGGCAAAAAAAAGAGGCCACCGCAATCGCGGTAGCCTCTTTTCAACGCCTCAGGCTGCTTGTCTACTTCTTGCCCGTGTCAGCCTCCGAAGCCGGCGGATTGGCTGGGCCAAAAAGGGCGTTGCCATCCATTTCGGTGACGTCGGCCTTGTCGTCTTGTGGCTGCGCTTCAATCACGACATTGCTGCTGTCCACATCGGCCACCTTGCCCAGGCCGCCCGAGACCAGGTTCGGG
>CAUPEV010000142.1:0-13465 GCA_963510335.1 uncultured Roseateles sp. | reverse complement strand
TTCAAGATCAGCCGGCAGGGCCAGGGTTTTCTCGCCGTTGATGTCAACAACCCCCAGCACCGCGTCCAGTTCAATCTGGCCGGCGGCGGCTACTGACCCGAGGCCATCATGCTGAAATTCCTACTCCGCAAGACGGGCTTGCTGTGCGCCGCCCTCAGTCTTTTTGTGTCGGTTCAGACCCACGCTCAAGCGCAAAGTCAGCCCGCAGCAGCGGCGCCCGAAGCTTCTGGCTTCTCTGATCCCACGGGCCTCGCTCCTCGCCCAGCGGTGGTGGAGCTGGCGCCGCCGGTGATGCGCCCGCCCGCCGTGGACACACTCGCCACCTTGCGCCTGCGCGGTGTCTTGCGTGTCGGTGTGGTGCCGGTGGTACCGATGGTGATGCGCAATGCCAAGGGCGAGTTCAGCGGCTACAGCGTTGACATCGCGCGCCGCTTGGCCGACGACATGGGTGTGGCGGTCGAGTTTGTGCCCACCACTTGGGCCGACATCATCCCGGATTTGATCGATCAGCGTTTTGACCTGATTGCGAGCGGTTTGTGGGTGACGACGCCGCGCGCGCTGGTGGTCAATTTCACCCAGCCGACGGCGACCGAGAGCGTGCATATCGTGGCCAGCAAGCGCCACGCCACGAAGCTGAACAGCGTCCTTGATGTGAATCAGCCCGGCGTGACGATCGCGGTCGGCGCGGGCACGCCCGAGCTCGCCTTGGCCAAGCGCCTGTTCCCGCGCGCCAAGCTTTTGCAGGTGGAGGGTGAGCCGTTCGGCCCGGTGCTCAAGGGCCAAGCCCAGGTGGCGCTGCTGGCCACTCTGACGCCGGCCGCGATTGCGCGCGCCGTCCCTGAGCTGTATTTGCCCTTCCAGTTGCCGGTCGGCAGCACGATGGCCGCCTTGGCGGTGCGCAAGGGCGACCCCGATTTCCTGAGTTTTCTGAACACCTGGATCGCCATCCAGCGCCAGGCCGGCTGGCTCGATGAGCGCCTGCTGCATTGGAGCCTGTCACCTGAGCCGACACCCTGAAGACCCAATCTATTTCAAAAGAGGAATTGCAATGAACACCAAACCCTTTGCATTGGCCATCTTGGCGCTCTCTATTCAGTCCAGCGCCTTCGCCATCAATGCCAAATACGCACAGCAACTGGAGCGTTCCGGCTGCACGCAGATTTCTGAAGGCCAGGGCTGCGATATCACCAAGACCAAGGCCGAGAACGCCAAAGCCGGCTTCGTCAACGAAGCCGCCGCGACTGCGCCTCAAGCCAAGCCCACTACGGCCAACCCCTACGCCGGCCAATGGGTCGCCAAGTCGGACAGCGGTGCTACGGTCGCCACCATACGCATCGATGCCAAAGAGCATGTCTGGGTCAACGGCAAGCAAGTCAAAGCCAAGCGCAGCGACGGCGGCCTGGCCTTCAAGACCGGCACCATCAGCTTCAGGATTCAAGGCGACCGCCGCCTGCAAGGCGAGGACACCTGGACCGACAGCGACGCCGGCACTACGGGCAAGATCTTCAGCGAGTAAGCCCTCGGGGCTAGCCCGCCCCCTCCCAGCGACGCGGCGCTGTTGCCGCAGCCCTGCAAACCCATGCACAGGAGTGAAGCCATGATGGGCCACGCCTCGACATTGATCGCTGCCGCCGCCATGGCGCTGGCCTTTGCCCCGACCCTCAGCCTAGCGCAGGCCCAAGCTGCAGCACAGCCGCCTGCCAGCGCCGCTTCGCAGCCGGCCGATCCGGCCGCCGTGCTGCAGGGCGCGCAGCGTATCGGAGCAGCCGGGCGCTTCAGCGCCTATCGCAAGGGTGCGCACACCTTGGTCGTGCTGCCGCCAGGGGCTGTCGGCAAACCGCTGCTCTGGTACACCGAGGTGGTGCGCGTGCCCGCCGGCGCGGTGACCGCCGACAAGGGCTTGCAGGTCAGCAGTCTGCTGGCGCGCTTTGAGCGCGTCGGCGACACCGTTCATGTGCGCGACCTGAGCACGACGCAAAAGCGCCGCGCCGGCGCCGCGCAAGGTGGCCCCATGCTGCCCAGGAACCAGACCTCCAGCGCGCCCGGTGTGCCCGGCGTACCCGGTGCAATGAGCGCCGACCCCAAGATCCGCCCCATCGACGTGGCGCTGAGCAGCTCCGAAACCGGGGCGCTGATTGCCAGCTTCCCGGTCGTGGGCAGCCTGCCCGATGGCAGCTTGATACTTGATGTGACGGCCACGTTCTCGACCGACATCGCCGCCGCCACCGGCCGCGGCGTCTTGGCCAAGGTCGGCGCCGTGCCGGCGGCGGTGGATCCGAGCAAGTCTTATATCGATGGCGTGCGCGTGCGCGGCGATGCGCTCACCGTGCGTTCGCACATCACCTTCCTGGCCGGCCTGAAAGCTGACCCGGCGGCCGGACCCCAGCCGGTGTCGGTGGTGCTGGGCCATTCGATCGTGCTCTTGCCCGAGCAGCCGATGGCGGCCCGCCCCGCCCACCCGCGCGTGGGTTTCTTTCAGAACGACTACACCGAGTTCGAGTCCGAGCGCGGCAGCGCCCAAGACAATCAGGCGCTGATCGGGCGCTTCCGTCTGGAAAAGGTTGACCCGACGGCTGCGGTCAGCGACCCCGTCAAGCCCATCACCTACTACCTGGGTCGCGGCATGCCGGAGCGCTGGAAGCCTTATGTCAAGGCCGGCGTGCTGAAATGGCTGCCGGCCTTCGAGGCGGCCGGCTTCAGCAATGCCATCCGCGTGCTGGATGCGCCCACACCCGAGCAAGACCCCGACTGGTCGGCCGAAGACGTGACCATCAACGTGATCCGCTGGGTGCCTCAAGAAAACATCAACGCCATGGGACCGCGCGTCACCGACCCGCGCTCGGGCGAAACCCTGTCGGCCCATATCCAGATCTGGCCGGCGGTGATCGAAGGCTTTGGCCAATACTACTGGGCGCTGTTCAGCACGGTAGACGGCGAGGCGCGCAAACTGCCTTTGAGCACCGAAAAGTCGGGCGCCTTGCTGAGCTACATCGTCGCCCACGAGGTCGGCCATACGCTGGGCCTGATGCACAACCAGATCGCCTCCACTGCCCATACGGTGGCGCAGATGCGCAAGCCCGAGTTTGCCAACCGCTATGGCCCCAACAGCTCCATCATGGCCTATGGCCGCTTCAACCAGGTGGCGCAGCCGGGCGATGGCATCACCCAACTGTGGAGCGTGATCGGCCCTTATGACCTCGCCGCCATCAAATATGGCTACGGTAAGTTTGGCAGCGACCCGGCGAGCGAGCGGCGCGAGCTGGCCGCCTTTGGAGAGACTTTCGCCAACGACCGCCGCCTGTATTGGGCGAGCGAGGAATCGGCCGAACTGATCAGCCGCTTCCACCTCGACCCGCGCGTGCTGACCGAGAACACCGGGGCCGAACGGGTGCAGGCGACCCAGCTGGGCGTGGCCAATCTGCTGCGCTCCTTGGAACAGCTGGACGCAGCGACCGGCGGTGACGCAAAGCTTTATGCATCCACTTACGGCGTGATGCTGTCACGCCACGTCGGTTTGCTGAAGTCGGTCAACCGCCTGCTGGCCGGCGCCATGCCGGCGATGGGCAAGGACGAAGGCTTGCAGCCCAAGCTGGTGCCGGCGGCCGAGCAAAGGCAAGCGGTGCAATACCTGATGGGCGAGGGGGCCGCCTCGCTGGAGCCCTATGCCGCGCCTGCCGTGGTGGAGCGGGTGGCGGTTTACGGCGGCTACGGCACGATTGACCGCCAGCAGGCAGCGATGGTCAGCGACTTGATGACGGGCTCCACCGTCGCCTTGCTCGAAAGCCAACGCCGCAGCAACCCGGCGGCCTATTCCTCGCTGGACTTTGGCAAGGACCTCAGCGCCGCAGTCTGGGGCGATTTCAAGACCAGCAGCCCGACCCGGCGCGCCCTGCAACACGGCTATATCGCCGCCGCCAATGAGCTGCTGAGCGCCTGGGCCAAGGGCGGCGCCGACGAGAAGAAGATGGCCGACATGCTGCGGGCCGAGCTGCCGGTGTCGCCAGCGGCGGCGCAGGCCATCGTGGAAACCGGCGATGACACCGTCTTCATCCCCTGGTTGCACGCTTACCTGCCGACGCTGAAGACTCGCCTGGAGGCCGCTTCGCGCAGCGCTAACGCCGAGGCCGACCGTCTGCACTTCGCCGATATGGCCCTCCAAGTCGGGCGGCTGCAGAAGATCGGCATGCCCTGAAGCATGGCCAACTGACCCGACAGCGAATAGGTCCGAGCTCAATCCCTGTACTGCGGCGCGACCAGAGGCAAGGTGATGTGCACGGTCGTGCCTTGGCCCACGGTGGACTCGATCTGCAGCGAGCCACCCAGCGTCTTGCTGACCAGGTTGTCAATGATGGCCATGCCCAAGCCGCTGCCGCCTTTACCGATCTTGGTGCTGAAGAAGGGCACGAACAGCTTCTCAAGCGTGGCGGCGTCCATGCCGCAGCCATTGTCTTTGCAGCTGATGCGCACATGCTTGGACCCGGCCGCCTGCGCCGTGATCAGCAAGTCGCCGCCTTGGCTCATGCCCTCGAATGCATGCAAATAGGCGTTATTGATCAGATTGGTCAAGACCTGGCCGAAGGGGCCGGGATAGCTGTCCAGCACGATGCCATCAGGTATCTGCAGTGACAGTCGGTGCGGCTGCAATCGCAGGCTCGGCGCCAGCGCCTCCAGCAGCTCTTGCACCGCGCCGCGCAAGTCGAAACGGCGGCGCTGCTCGCTGGCTTGATCGGTGGCGACTTGGCGAAAGCTCTGCATCAGATCCAGGGCTCGCTCGATATTGCGCGCCGCCAGTTCGCTGCCTTCACGCACCCGCTGCACATATTGCGTCAGCTCACTGCGCCGCAAAGTCCCCGCCGCCATCGCCTGGGCAAACTCTTTGGACAACTCGGCCACGGTGTTGGCGCTGATCAGGCTATTGCTCATTGGCGTGCTCAGCTCATGCGAGACGCCAGCGGCCAAGGTGTTGAGCGTGGCGCGCGCTTCGCTGCGCGTCAGCTCTTGCTGCGAGTGCCGCAGCTTGCCCATCGCCTCTTCCAATTCGGCACCGCGCTGCGCGACGCGTTGCTCCAGCGTGCTGTTGAGCTCCAGAATGCGCGCCTCGGCCTCTTTGCGTGCGCCTATTTCGACCATGGTGCCAGCAATCAACAAAGCCCGGCCATCGGCGTCCCGGCGCAAGACCTTGCCGCGGGCCGACACCCAGATCCAGTGGCCGTCTGCATGCGGGCGCCGATACTCGGCTTCGTAGCTCTCGCTTTCACCGCGCAGATGCCGCATCAGGCTTTGCTTGATCTTCGCCTTGTCTTCAGGGTGGCAGTCGTCTTGCCAGCGGTAGTCGGTGCGGGTGCGAAAAGCCGCCCAATCAAGCCCGGCCATCTCGGTCCAGCGCTCGTTGACCTGCATCTCTTCAGTCTCGAAGTTGTATTCCCAACTGCCGGCGCCGGTGCCGTTGATGACGTTTTGCAGCCGTTGGCGCTCATCCATCAAGGAGCGTTGCGCTTTTTGCAATGTCCGCCGGCTCTTTTGCAGGCGGCTGGCCGCGACCATCAGCAGCAAGGTGCATAAAAGGCCAGCCGCCAAGACCCAGGCCGCATGCGTTCTAGGCAGGCTGGCAAAAAAGGCCGGCTGCGGATGCAAGACCACCTGCCAAGTGCGGCCAGCCACCGTCACCGTCTTGGCTCGATCGCCGGCCTGTGCCGGCCAAGTTTCTGTTGCGCTCGGCATCTGCAAATCACTGCCCGGCCCGATGCCGGTGTAGATCGGCTTGGCCACCGACATGGCGCGGTCATAGACCAGCAAGTCCAGGTGTTCGGCATTGGCATGCTCGGTGGCATGCTGCAAGAGCAAGGGCAGCTCGATCACCACGGCCAGATAGCCGCGGATCTTGGGCGGCGTGGCGCCCGCGCTACCGGCGCGCCTGGCTTCGCTCATCACCGGCGCCGTGATGGCAAAACCATAGGCTTTTGAGGCCTCGATATCACCACGCAAGATACGGAAACTCTCTGACGCAACCGGCTCCCCGATGGCGGCGGCCTGCAGCTTGGATGCCATTCGCAGCGCATCGGGGCCAAGATTGAAGCCCAGTGCGGAACCCGGCTCGGGCCAGGCGTAGAGAACCGGCACATAGCTGTCGCGCGCAGGTGCGGCCTGCCATGCGCCACTTTGCTCATTCGGCTCCACGATGCGGTAGTCCGGCAAACCCTGGGCACGGGCGGCGGCTTCGAACTCGGCACGCTCGGCGGCAAGCACAATCGGCTGCCACTCCAAGACCCGTACGCTGGGCAGTTGCCGCGTCAGCCCTTGGGCATAGCGGTTGAAATCGCTGCGCTGCAAATGAGTTTGCAGTTCCAGCATCAGGCTGCCGCTGCGCGCCGCCTCAACCGCACGCGTCAGCTCCAGTTCCACCGAACTCAGCACAGCCTCAACGGCAGCGCCGAAAATTTCGTCGCGGCGCAATGCTTCAGCCTGACGCAAAGACTGGTAACCCAGTGCACTGATGATGCCGCCGATCAGCGCAATCGATGCGATCAGCAAGCCATCCACCAGCCGCGGGCCAAAGGTCTTGTTTCGGTTCAAATCACTGACGTCGCCCTGCTTGCTCATCTTGTACGCGAAAAAGTACGAACCCTGCGGTGTCGCGAGTCCAGATCAATCACCTGGAAGTTTCGGAATTCTCAACGAAGGGTTGCTCGGCTCATGGCGGCTCTTCAAGCGATAGATCACTTCACGCTCGACCGCCTCCACATTCAGCGCCGGGTCCAGTTGCACGGGCTGGCCCTTGAGCACTTGCTCGAAGAAATGGCAGACATGCAGCTGCCCGTTCATCGCGCCCTTGCCAAATACTTCATGGTCCTCATCCTTCTTGCCCAAAGCACCCATGCGGCTGAGGTCAATATAGCTGACCAAGGGGGCCAAGGGCTGTTCGGTGCCCAGGCCCAGCGCATGCCGGCCAAGCGGGCGGGCATCGGTGGAGCGCTGCAGCACATGATCATCTGCATTGAAGGTCAGATAGACCTTCTCACGCTGTGCCAGCCGATTCAACCAGACCGAATGATCGACGTCATCGGCATCCGGCTGGGTGAACAGCACCGAGGAAAACAGGCCTTTGACACCCGGCCAGAAGCCTTTTTCAATCGCCTTCTCGACCACGACGGAACCCATGCTGTGCACCAGCAGCGTCATCTTGCGGGCCTTGGGATGGGCTGCGCCATGCTTGATCAGGGCTTCCAGTACCAAGCCAAAGGCCTTGGCGCCTGCTTCGGTGTGACTGAGGGGCAGCTCCCGGTCCAGAAAATGCAGACCTTCAAATGCGGCATCCCAGTTGAACATCAAGACGCGAGCGTCATAGCCCAGCTCAAGCTTGTGGACCGCCAAGCCCTTGGTAAAAGTACCACCTTTGAGGCTTTTGCTGGGCTCCTTGCCGCGCCCATGGACGAACAAGATCAAGGGCTTGCCACTCGCCTCCAAGTTGGCCAGCGCTGCTTCGGCTTGCTCGATCCGCCAGGCTTTGGCGTCGGATGTGTACAAGGGCGTGTCGGCGTTGAAATGAAGCTTGGACATAGGTTCTCCTGCGCATCATCTTGGTTTGGAGAAGCCAAGCCAAGTTCAGCGCCAAAGGATAGAACCAGCGGCGCAAATTTGCGAGCCGAGGCAAACCCTGCTTGGGCTGGTCGCCGGCGATGGACGATGCGGCACTTTGAGGCCTCTTGGATCTCATGACAGATTTGTTTTTTGAACGCTGAGCACGCCGGTTCTCCGTGGATCGCAGCCTGCTTGGGTGACGAATAATCCATGCCTTGACCTTGTTGAGCTTCGCGCCAATGCAGCTGTTCCTGATCGATGACGAATTCGCCAAGCTGGAAGCCACCCTCGCCAGCGCCGGTTCCAGCGCCGACATAGCCGAGCAAGTGGCCTTGGCCTGGCATTTGCGCGAACGCGATACCCGCCGCGCACGCCTGCTGGCCGAGCGGCTTTTGCGCCAGCTGGCGAGCCGCCCCGCCACTGAGCCACAAGGCGCGCAGCAATCGCTGAGTTTGGGCTTGCGCTTGCGCCTGCTGCTGGCGGAATGCCATTGGCTGTTCGCCGAGCTTGACCTCGCCGAGACGCAGGCCCAGGGGATCGTCAAAGAAGCTCGCAGCCTGCGCGACATCCTGGTCTTGGCCGATGCCCACCTGCTCTTGGCCCATATTGCCGGCGACCGGGGTGACCCGCATAAGCGCTGCACCGAGCTGGATGCGACGGCCGCAGTGGCGGTCGGCAGCGGTGATGACTTCCGTATGGAGTTCGCCCAGCTCTGCATTGCCCATGCCCAGCTGCGCCAGAACATCAGCGCGGCGTCGGCGCAATGGGGGGCGCATGTGCGCGAGCTGCTGGCGCGGCCGGTTCACCCCGCCTTGCATGTGATGTGCAATGAGTTCTTGACCTTCGAGGCTTTGCAGAAATCCGATTTCGCGACCGTGTTCCGGGTTTGCAGCCACACGGTGAGCGCCCTCAAGCGCGCCGGCATGGTGCGGCAGATCGCTTTGTCGATGACGCTGCTGGGCGTTGCGTTCTCGAATCTGAACGACAACACCCAATCGTTGGAATGGATGCAGCGCAGCCTGGATCTGGCCCGGCCCACCGGCTGGCCCATGGTGCTGGGCAATGCCTTGCTGCAAGTCGGCAGCGTGCAATGCGCGCTCGGCCGCTTAGAGCTGGCGCAAGCCGCCTTGAACGAAGCGCTGCCCTTGCTTGAGCCGCTGCAGAACTCGCGCACCTACGCGCTGGGTCTGATCTATATGGCCGAGCTGAAGCGGGATCTGAAGCAGCCGGCCGCTGCATTGCAAGCGGCATTGCAGTTTGAAGCGCCCGCGGTCACGCCACGCCCACTGGATCTGCGCCTCAACGCGATGGCGGTGGCGGCACTGTCTTTGTCCGAGTTGGGGCGCGCCGACGAAGCCTTGGCCAGCGCCGAAGCCGCGCTGCGCCTGGCCCAGACGGCCGACTTGCCGCTGCATCTGTCGGATGCGCTCGGCACCTTGGCGACGCTGCACAGCCGCCATCCCTTGCCCGCACCACCGAATATGCAGGAGGCCAGCCCTAGCCTGCACTATTTGCTGCAGTCGCTGGCGGCATTTCCGACCGAGCAGCAAACCGAGAGCGTGCCGCCCAGTGTGTTTGACGCGATCGCGACCGAATACGCCAGGCTGGGCGATACCGCTCAGGCCTATGCTTATGGCCAGCGAGCGCGCGCCGCCAGTGAACAGGTGCATGGCCAGGATGTCAGCAAGCGCCTGGTCTTGCTGGAGGCGAAGTTCCACACCGAGCGCGCCGCCGCCGAAAGCGAACATCTGCGCCAACTGGCGAGCGCCGCGGCCGACCGCGCCGAGCTGCTGAGCCAGACCAGTGCCACGCTGGAGCGACTGAGCCTGATCGGCCAGGAGATCACCGGCCACCTGCAGGAACAGGCGGTCTATGCCACGCTGGACAACCATGTGCACGGCCTGCTCAAGGCCGACCACTTCAGCATCTACCTGGCCGATGAGGCCGGCGAGCAATTGCTGCTGGCCTATGGCGCCGAGGCAGGCCAGCGCTTGGCAAGCTTTGCCGTGCCGCTGTCGCACCCGATCGCCAATGTGGCTCGCTGCGCAAGGCTGCGTCAGGAAGTGTTTCTTGAGCTTGACCCGCTGGGCGGCAAGCGCAATCCCATCCCTGGCTCGCTGCCCACGCTCAGCGCCATGTTCATCCCTTTGACCGCCGGCCAGCAATTGTTGGGGGTGATGTCGATTCAATCGACCCAGGCGCAGGCCTATGCGGACCGCGAGCGCTTGATTTTTCGCAGCCTCGCTGCCTATGGTGCGATCGCCATTGAGAACGCCCAGAACTATCGGCGTCTGGAGGCCACGCTGCTCAGCCTGCACCAGGCGCAGGCCGAAGTCATGGACAAAAACCAGGAGCTGGAGCGCGCCTACCAGTCACTCAAGGACATCAGCTTGACCGACCCGCTCACCGGCCTGCGCAACCGCCGCTTTCTGGAGCAGAACCTGGCGGGCGAGATCAGCCAATGCCTGCGGCACTATGAGGACTGGCGGCGCCGACCCGAGCTGGCGGCACCGCTGGATGCGGACCTGATTTTTCTGCTGGTCGACATCGATCACTTCAAGCGCGTCAATGACGATTGGGGCCACCCCGCCGGCGATGCGGTGTTGGTGCAAATGCGCGCACGCCTGCAACAGGCTTGCCGTGATTCCGACTATCTGGTGCGCTGGGGTGGCGAGGAGTTCTTGGTGGTGGCGCGCGCGACCAGCGCCAGCGCAGCGCCTGACTTCGCCGAACGCATACGCGTTGCCGTCGCGCAGCAGCCGTTTGAGATCGATGCGGCCGCACCTTTGGCGCTGACCTGCTCGGTCGGTTTCGCGGCCCTGCCCTTCATCGCCACGCAGCCCGATCGTTTGGACTGGCAGCAAGTCGTCGGCTTGGCCGATCAAGCGCTCTATGTGGCCAAACGCAGCGGCCGCAATGCCTGGGTAGGTTTGAGCGCCACGGCACAAACACCTGCGCTTGGCGACATCAGCGAACTTTTGGTCGCACCGCAGGCCAGCGCAAAAGCTGGGTGGCTGCGGATTGAATCGAAGCGCCCGCTGGCCTAGACCTTAGACCTAGGGCGCTCGCTGCGCGTCCTGCCGGCAGCGGCAAGCGCGCGCTGGTCGCCCTACTTGGCCTTCAAGGCGGCAGTGCCGCTGATGCTGTACTGCCCGATGGAGCCGTAGTTGCTATAGCCACCGACCTGTGGGCTGCCCTTGCCGGCACCTTTGACAAAGAGGTAGTAAGTGCCTGCCGCTGCGAGCTTGGCGGAGATGCTGGCCTGCAGCTTGTCCACCGTGTTCGCAGCGGCCAGAATCTTGCCGCTGGCGTCCCTGAGCTCAAGTGCCAGGTCCACATTGCCGCTCCAATTGGACGGTGCGGCCGTCAAGGTCAGCGCCCCCGCACCGGCCACAAAGCTGAAGGCATCGACATCGGTCGGCGCTTCGATCACGCCGCTGCTGCTCAGATTGGCCAGGCCGTTGGCGTCGACGCGGCTCATCAAGCGGGCCGTGGCGGCGCTATTGCCATGGTCATCGATGCGCGGCAGCAGGCCTTGCTTTTTCATCACCGCATAGGCGTCTTCGCTATTGGTGGCGCCGGCAAACTCGCCCTTGGCCCACTGCGTGAGGTTTTTGTAATAGCTCACGCCCATGATGGGTGCCCAGCCGGTATCGCCGTCACCCGAGCCACCGTAATAGGCTTGCTGGCTATTGCTTTGGTGACGCAGACCCAAGGTGTGGCCCAGCTCATGCGAGAGGCATTCGGCGATCGGCTTCTCGGCATTGGCCAGATTGTTCTGGAAGCAAAACGCGGGCGCCGGCTTGGCTTTGAAGGCCGCGAAGGAGTTCAAGTAGGCGTAGCCGCCGGCATTGATGGTCTCGCGGGTAATCAGGATGGTCACGCCGGTTTTGCCCACAATATTGGTGGGCGCTTCGGTGGTGATGTCCACATCGAAAGCGGCATAGTCTTCCGCCACACGCAACCAGATTTTCTGGATCATGGCCTGCTCGACCGCGCTGAAGGTGCCCGGCACCTTGTCCAGATCGAAGGCGGGCCGGCTGCCCTCACCCTTGAAGTTCAGATAGATGATGCGCGAGGAACTGCTGCGCGAATGCAGCGTGAAGGTCTGGGCTACCGGGAACGGTGCGCCGCCGGTGGAAGGCACGCCTATGGTGGCTTTGTCACCGGCTTCGGTGATGCCTATATTCGCGTCGCTGACATGGTGGGTGTGGGCGTCTTTGAGGCTGATGTCGGCCTTGCCCGCGCCGGTGTCGACGAACAAAAGTCGGCCCCTGGTGTCGATATGGACGGTGTTGTCACTGCGCAGCAAGGCCATCAACTCTTCGGTGCTTTTGCCGTACCAGGCGGCCACGGCGGGCAGGTTCTCGCCGAGCGCATCAATGGCTTCTTGACCATTGCTCAAGGCCGCCAGCCTGATGCGGCCAAAGGGCGCGTTGTCGGTCGAACCTTCGCTATTGGCAGGGATGAAGTCGGCCGGCATCTCCATGTTCAGTGGCAGCTTGGCCGCCGGCGCAGGCACAGCAGCGACAGCTTGCAAAGCATCGGTCTGAACGGCAGGCACATGCTCTGCCTTTGGGTTTGCTGCTGGCAGCACGCTTGCGGGCCTGGACGGAAGGCCCGCTTGAGCAAGCACCACGCTCGTCCCTTGCGGCTCCGCCACAACGCTCAGGGTCACGCCGCCCACCAAGGCCAGCGCTGCGGTCCCGGTCAGCGTACGCGCCCACAAAGGCGCCTTGCGCAGCCTAGCCTGCAAAGCATTGAAGGCATTCGAAGTGTTGTTCGTGGGCTGCTTGGACATGAGGCGGCGCTCCGGCTTTGATGAAAAAAGCACAGTTCACAAGGGGGCGCGGCGGGGTCGGCTTGAGGGGAGTGAACAGCAAGTCTGCTGCCAGCACAGTGGAGTGCTCAAGCCCCTCATCGAGAGTGCTGGCTGATAGCCAGCTTCGGCTTGGCAACCCCGCTGTCTTGGCTGATGAAAGCTGTAGACCGGAAGCTTTGCGACCCCGGCTTTCGCTCGGGTGTGCCCTGAATGAGCCGCAGTGTAGGAGGCGCCTTTGCGCCTGGATAGCGGTTTGTGTGGTCCGCCTCGACAGCGTCGGCCCTTGCGTGATGAATTGCTCGATAGCCGCGCCTTGCCCCATGCCCGGTGCGCAGCTCGAGCTGCCCTATAGTGGTGCTTGTCAACGAGTACCTTGATCATCCAATCCAGAGGAGCCCCATATGGCCAAAAAGTCTGCCGTCAAATCTGATGCGATCAATATTGGCATCAGTGCCAAAGATCGCGAAGCCATCAGCCTGGGTTTGTCCAAATTGCTGGCCGACACCTACACGCTCTACCTGACCACGCACAACTTCCACTGGAACGTGACCGGGCCCATGTTCAACACCCTGCATCAGATGTTCATGCTGCAGTACACCGAGCTGTGGAATGCGGTCGATCCGATCGCCGAGCGCATTCGCTCGCTGGGCCATGTGGCGCCCGGCTCCTATGCCCAATTCGCCGCTTTGAGTTCGCTGCCCGACGCACCAGCCAAGCCGCCCAAGGCCCTGGAGATGGTGCGCGTCTTGGTGGAGGGCCATGAAGGCGTGGCACGCACCGCGAGGGCGCTATTCGCCGTGGTCGGTGAGGCTTCCGATGAGCCCACCGCCGACCTCCTGACCCAACGCTTGACGGTTCATGAACAGACCGCCTGGATGCTCAGGAGTCTCTTGGACGACTGAGTAGCCAAGCCCTGTCTCCCCAGGAGATAGGGCAGGCGCAAAGCGCCAGCGGTCTGTCGGCCCAGCCAAGAGACCGCCTGGATGCTCAGGAGTCTCTTGGACGACTGAGTAGCCAAGCCCTGTCTCCCCAGGAGATAGGGCAGGCGCAAAGCGCCGATGGTCT
>CAUPEV010000141.1:0-13465 GCA_963510335.1 uncultured Roseateles sp. | reverse complement strand
GACCTGGTAACCAAGATAGCGACCCGGTGGCTTACCTGTGGGAGCGGGTGCTGCAAAAGGATGCCTGGCTGCGAGTGTTCCACCGCTTCGTGCTGCTGGAGCGCAAGGAAGTGCAGGATGCCAATGGCCGAACGCAGTTCAAGGAAGCCTTGATATTTCCGCGCTTTCATCAATGGGAAGGGGTGAGCGCCATCGTGAACGCAGTGCGCGCCGAGGGGCCGGGCCAGCCTTACTTGATCCAGCACAGCGCCGGCTCGGGCAAGACCAACACGATCTCGTGGACGGCGCATGAGCTGATCCGCATCCGCCGGCCAGACGGCGAACCTTACTTCCATAGCGTGCTGGTGGTAACCGACCGCACGGTGCTGGACGATCAACTGCAGGAAGCGATTGCGCAGATCGAGCACCAGACCGGCGTGGTGCGCGCGATCGACCGAGAGACCTCGCCGTTGCCGAAGAGCCAGCAACTGGCGCAGGCCATGCTGGCGGGCACGCCCATCATCATCTGTACCTTGCAGACCTTCCCTTATGCGCAGAAGGCGATCCTGACCGAGCAATCGCTGCGCGAGCGGCGCTTCGCCATCATCATCGACGAAGCCCATTCCAGCACCAGCGGCAGCACGGCCGACGATCTGCGTTACGTGCTGACGGGGCAGAGCGAAGAGGAGTGGGACAAGCTGTCGGCAGCGGAGCGCTTGTCGGTGTGGCAAAGCTCGCGCCAGCGGCCGGGCAACGCGAGCTACTTTGCCTTCACGGCCACGCCCAAGCACAGCACCTTGTCGCTGTTCGGCCGGCCGCGCGACCCGAGCCAACCGGTCAGTCTGGACAACCCGCCGGCACCGTTCCACTCCTACACCATGCAGCAGGCCATTGAGGAGAAGTTCATCCTTGATGTGCTGCGCAACTACACCAGCTACAACACTGCGCTTCGCATTGGCTCGGTGTTCGCTGAGGGGCAGGACAAGCGCGTGGACACCAAGTTGGCCAGGCGCAAACTGGCCAAGTGGTTGGCGCTGCACCCGACCAATGTCGGCCAGAAGGTGGAGCTGATCGTTGAGCACTTCCGCGCCAATGTGGCGCATCTGCTGGGCGGCCAGGCCAAGGCGATGGTGGTGACGGGCTCGCGCGCGGCGGCGGTGAAATACCACCTGGCCTTGCAGCGCTACTGCGAGAAGCTTGGTTATGAGGATGTGCACCCGATGGTGGCCTTCTCGGGCGAGGTGGCCAACAAGGACGTGGACGACGCCAGCTACACGCCCGAGTTCCAGTTCAACGAAAACAATATGAACCCGGCGCTGCATGGCCGGGACATGCGCAAGGCTTTCGACACCAACGACTATCAGGTGATGATCGTTGCCAACAAGTTCCAGACTGGCTTTGACCAACCCAAGCTGGTGGCGATGTATCTGGACAAGAAGGTGTCAGGCGTGGAGGCGGTGCAGACCTTGTCACGCTTGAATCGCACCTTTCCTGGCAAGGACAAGACCTATGTGATCGACTTCGCCAACGATCCCAAGGAGATCGAAAAGGCCTTCCTGACCTTCTACCGTGATGCACAGGTGGCCAGCATCCAGGATGCCAATATCGTCTACGACATCAAGGCCAAACTCGATGCGATGCTGCTGTACGAAACTGATGAGGTGCATCGTTTCGCCGAGGCCATTGTCGACAGCCAGGTCACGCACCAGCGGCTGTACAGCTTGACGCAGGCGCCGACCGACCGTTTCAATGGGCAGTTGAAATCATTGACCGATGCCATTGGACATTGGGAGCGGGCCTGGCGCACGGCGGACGAGGCCAAGGATGAAAGAGCCATGGCTCACGCGGACGCGCAACGTGAGGAGCTGAGCACCGAGCGAGACAAGCTGCTCGTCTTCCGCGAGGGCCTGGGCAAGTTCGTGCGGACCTATGAGTATGTGGCGCAACTGGTGGACTTTGGCGACCCGATGCTGGAGGGCTTTGCCAAGTTCGCGCGCCTGCTTGGCAAACGGTTGGAGGGTCTGAGTACCGAGGAAGTGGATCTGGGCGCCCTGGTGCTGACGCACTACAGGATCCAGCGGGACGGCACGTTAGAGGGGATCTTGCCGGCAGACGGGCCGGATGACGAGGCTCCATTGTTGTACCCCATCACCGACAACGGTTTGCGAGAGGCACGCGACCGCGAGAAAGCCTATCTGTCGGAACTGATCGACAAGCTGAATCAGGCTTTTGGCAAGGAGATCAGCGACAGTGACCAGGTGGCCCTGGCCGTGCACGTCTCGGAGAAGCTGCGCGGCGATGCGACCGTGATGGCGCAGGTGCAGAACAATCCGAAGGGGGAGGCCATGAAGGCCAACCTGCCTGGCGCGGCAGTGCAGGCCATCGTGGGGGCGATGACGTCACATCAGATGCTTGCGACGCGCCTGCTCAGCGATGAGGCGACGCGGAAGACGTTTCTGGACGTGGTGTACGAGCTGCTGGTTAGCGAGAAGGCGGCGTCGTTGGCGCAGGCGAGCCGGGGGGCTCGGCCGGACTAATCACAGGGTGGGCAACGGTTCCGAGGATCGCCTCGGAACTTTTATCTTGTGCCCGCCTCCCTGCCTTTTTAGCGGCGGTTGCGCCGGAACGAAAGCATAAGAAGCAGCGCAAGGCCGCCGCCAAATAGTGCCGCAGCATCTGGCTCAGGGACCGGCGAAACCGTTGGTGTAATGGAGGTCAGGGTCGCTGACATTTGCAACTGGTCACCGTTGCTGTATCGCAGCCATGCGCTCCCGAGTTGGCGGTACGAAAAGTCCGCAAGGTTGAGCTGCGTAGGCAAATCGCCGGATTGAAATGCTGATCCAGAACGGTCAAATAGTGCAATGTTAGCGTTCTGGTGCATCACTCCGTTGTAGGCAGTACTGCTTCCCAAATAGAAGATATCGCTTCCATTGAAGGTGCTGGCGTTATTGGCGATTTGCACTGACGCCGAGTCTTTTGCATCGAAGATCGCAGCACCGCCCACCGAAAATGAAATCGCCGAGACCGGAGCACCGGAGGTGTACATCAGGTAGGTGCCGGACACAGGCTTTTCTGGCTGATAGTAAGGATGCAAAGCCCATGTCGTATCGTAGAAAAATTTTCCAGATACCGTATCAGCCAATGAGATCGTTGAGCCAGGGAAGTTGCTGGTCGCCACGTGAGTGATGACTTTGGTGGTGCCGTCGTACTCAAACAGATCATTGATCTTGGCAGTGAAGTCATAGGAAACTACGGCGGCATCAGCTTGCGGGCTGCATAGGCTCGCAGCGAT
The DNA here is from genome assembly GCA_963510335.1 of uncultured Roseateles sp. Lineage (GTDB taxonomy): Bacteria > Pseudomonadota > Gammaproteobacteria > Burkholderiales > Burkholderiaceae_C > Paucibacter_A. Next base: position 10,194 of record CAUPEV010000141.1, on the reverse strand, counting down.
GATGGCAGTTGCGCTGAGGATGGTTGTTATGGTGTTTTTCATTGGTTCCCTTATGCTTTTTTGGTGGTGGCCGCGCTGGTCCGAAGAGATGCGCTCATTGGCGCCCCTCCATGACAAGGGCCGGGCTGCTGATCCAATATGTTGGCTTGCCAGCATTTAGCCCGGCGGCAGTCTACAGTGCTGGTTGGTCAAAAAATGACTCCCCCCCATTGGGGCGGTACACAGATCAGGCCCAGCGCAGCAACGCGAGGCCAACAATTTGAAATGCCGTCCTTCCATGGATACCGCGATGGATACCTTGATTGAATGGTGTCGATTCAATTGACCGATTCAAGCCCGCTTGAATGAGTGGGGGCGATTTGAGGGGTAGTTCGGTGGTACAGGAAAAGTCCGTTTTTGAGTGAACCCTACAGAGCATAGGGTTCACTGTTTCCTCCCTCGAGTTGGAAACCTATAGGGATCAGTAATTACCCTTTTTAAACCCTATAGGGATCGCAGACCATCTTCTTGTCTTGCAATGTGCTCCTTCCTTTCGATGTAAATATCTGAGTCATTGATTTGGACTGTTTCTTAGGCGCTGGCAGCTCAATCCCGAGATTGAGCATCATCGGTCCCGGATTACGCTCGATAGCCTCGCGGATGGTCGACCATGCAGCACTACGTAAGGCAGGGTCTGAGGTTGCTTTGAGGTGATTCAGTACGGCGCTCACCGCAGTCTCCTTGTTCATTCCTTTCAGTTGGGCAGGAGCCTTATTCAAGCCGTAGCGTGAGGCCACAGTTTTGTGGAACTGCATTTGAATTTCTAGCAGTCTTGGTTTGTTTCCAACGCAGTCCGAGCCATTCATTCTGTTCTCAAAAAGCGGCAGCATCAGCACGTGGCAATGTTCCTGCGCCTCGTCGCGGTGAATGTCGGCGCTGAGAATTGCGCCACCGAAGAACTCGCCTACCCACTCGACGCAATCGGCGAAAAAAGCCTGTTCATCCAGTTGGTGGTTTGCCGGCAGGCTGAACACAAATTCAACTCCCAAAACGGCGTCCTTGCGCAGCTTGGTGATGCCGGCCTTTGACATCAACTCTTTGGCCAGAAGTGCCACATCATCAGCGGTAGCTGGCCCTTGAAGGGTTTCATTCAGATGGGAGCGCTCAGGGTAGATGCTCCCAGACGTGCCCTCCTCCGAAGGAATGACGCGCCTGTTGTGACGTGCCGCTTTTCCGATGATCCCGCAACCCCTTAGCTTTTTGAGCCTGAGGAATCCGGCGCCGCTCAACTTTCAGCCTCCTTCAGTTTTACCGTGCATGTTGTTGCTGCAACTTGGTTGAGTGCTTCCAACGCGCCTGTGGCGCCTGGCTTCGGTGCAATTCGCGCGTGGCTATCCGTTGTGGTGGGTCTCGACGCAGAAGCACCTGCCAATTCGGCAAGGTTTGGTCCCATGACGATCTCCGGCTAGGCTTTGCTGGTGCGAGGAGGGGCCTTGGTGCAGCCTGCCTGAGCCTGAATGAATGCCCGCACGTCAGCTGCATGGAAGCGGGTGCAGCGGGCCCCCATTTTCACGATCTTCAATTCGCCAGCGGCCACTTTTCGGTAGATCGTCGCGGCGGACAGGCCGGTGGTCTGGATGACAGTCTGCATTTTCAGCAGCGCGTCGGCCAGCTGAATGACGTCCAAGGATTGAATGCCTTTGTGGCAGCGTGCGGTTTGGGATGGAAGAGAGATCTTGGAAGTAGTCATTGCGTCCTTAAATTGCTTGGTGATGAGGTCGCCAAGCCGGCGCATGAGCAAACATCACGCAAAAAGGCGTACACAAGCCGATTGGCAAGGAATTCCTTTTGTGGATATAAACTCGGACTGTTCTGCTGCTAAGTTGAACGGCCTCGCTACGGCTTGGTCAGAATGGCTCGAGGTTCGGGTGTGTTCCACCACTTCCGAGGCTTGGGCCATTCGTCTTTCAGGGTTTGCATGAGCTGTACAGACCCCTTGTGAGAGTCATGGCAAGTTCGTGCGTCATCCTGTGAAATGAATTCTAGCGAGCAATATTTGGAGCTGAGCTTAGAGATTTGAAGGCCATTTCTTGGCATCCCTAGCCATTCCCATTCGTTCCATTCCATTCATTACATTTCTCGTGATTTTTTAAATTCCCTGGTGATGATTAGTTGATTTTTCGTCAGGTCATGTTGTTTTTATCTGACGACCATTGGTTTCAGCCCTCAATTGATCGAGATAGTCGGCCCATGTTTGCATCATCTGGCGGCGCTGCCCTAGATACTCGGCACGGTCGTAGGCGCTGCCCAGTGGGCCTTTCTTGCCGTGGCCGAGTTGGGCCTCCACCATGCCTTCGGGGAAGCCTTCAATGCGCTCGGCCAGCATCGTGCGGGCCATCGCCCGAAAGCCATGTGCCACATGCTCGTCGTTACCGTAGTCCATCCGGCGCAATGCCGCGTTTATCGTGCCGTCGCTCATGGGGCGGTCGCTGCTGCGTGCGCCGGGGAACACATAGCGCCCGTGTCCGGTCAGTGGCTTGATAGCCTTCAGCACCACAATGGCCTGGGTGGCGAGTGGCACCAGATGTGCCTTGCCGTTGGTCTTCTCGTGGATCGAGCTCTTCATATCCTTGGCCGGAATGGACAGCATCGCCCCGTCTAAGTCGAGCCAGGCCCACTCCATCGCCCGAATGTTCCCCGGTCGCTGAAAGAATAGCGCCGACAGCTTCAGCGCGGCCAGGGTGGCCGGTTGGCCGGTGTAGCCGTCAATGGCTCGCAACAATGCGCCAGCCTCCTCTGGGTCGAGGACGGCCGAGAAGTTCTTGGCAATGTGTGGCTTCAGTGCGCCGCGCAGGTCGGTGACTGGGTTGCGCTCGCAGCGGCCAGCCTGCACGCCGTAGCGGAACACTTGGCCCGCCATCGCTTGCAGGTCTTGCGCCGTGCTGAGAATTCCTTTGAGCTCCACCTTGCGCAGTGCTGCCAGCAGGGTAGGGGCTTTGATGCTGGACAGAGGCAAACTACCGACCTGCGGGAATAGGTACAACTCGTTCATGCGAATCCATTTGCTCGCATGCCCTTCGCTCCAACTCTCGGCCTTCAGCGCGTGGAACTCTCGCGCCACCGCCTCGAACGTAGTGGCATTGCTGATCGCCTTGGCGATGTTGTCGGCCTTGCGCTTTTGAACCGGATTGACGCCGCTTTGCCGGGTCTTGCGAGCATCGTCACGCGCCAGCCTTGCGGCCTTCAGCGTCACATCGGGATAGCTGCCCAGCGCCAACCGGGATTCTTTGCCGTCCGGGTAGAACTTCCAAAACCAGCGCTTGGCCCCATTGGGCGAAACTTCCAAGTAAAGACCGGTTCCATCTGTCAATCGCTTGCGTTTTAGCTCGGGCGGGCAGGTGGCATTCAGGCAATCAGCATTCGTCAACATGGCGGTATCTACAGGGGTTTGGCGGAAAACCGGGGAACAGAAACCGGGGAACTGTTGCCCCGCTTTGTTCTGGTGTCCCGGTTTGTTCCCCGCATTGTTCCCCGATGTAGCTTGCGCTGTAAAGCCCTGACATGCGCCGACATGACGTAAAAAAACCCCTAAGTCGTTGATTTACTTAGGGGTTTGATCGGGTGTGAGCCCTTGTGTTTCATGTGTTTGGAGCGGGTGATGGGAATCGAACCCACGTGATTTGCTTGGGAAGCAAGAGTTCTACCATTGAACTACACCCGCATGGGCGGCAGTATAGCGGCTGCCGCCCATGCGCTAGGCCAATGCCTGGGTGAGCTTGGGCGCATCGGGGCCGAAGGCATAGGCGTCCATGCCCAGTGAGCCAAAGGTCAGGCTGGCGTGCAGGCGTTGCGGCGCAGCCTCCACGCCGCCGGCGCCGGCGGCGATGAACCAGGGCAATAGGTGTTCGTCGCTCGGGTGCATGGCTACGCCGAAAGGGGCTTGGGCACGGTAGTCGAGCAGGGCTTTCCAGTCGCGGGCCGCACTGCGCTCAAGCCACCAGTTACGAAAAACCCTCGAAGCTTCAATTTCGGGTGCGTCGATGGCAGGCGGCTGGCCGCGCCCGAACACCAGGCCGAGATTGTGGGTGATGCTGCCGCTGCCAATGATCTGCACGCCAGACTGTGCCAAAGGTGCCAGCAGCTTGCCGAGCGCGAACTGCTCGGTCGGGCTCTGGCTGGCCACAAATGCCAGCGGCAAGACGGGCACATCGGCATCCGGGTACAGATAGCGCAAGGGCGTCCAGGCGCCATGATCCAGGCCACTTTGCGTGGTGAGCTGCATGGGCATCGCGGCTTGGCGGGCCAGACTCAGGACCTCTTCAGCCAAGTCGGGTGCGCCGATTGCGTCGTAACGCAAGGTGTGCAGCCGTTCATCAAAGCCGCCAAAGTCGTAGATGGCTTGATGGCGCTGGCCGGCCAGCAAAAAGGCTTGCCTCGCGCTGGTGTGGGCTGAAACCATCAGGATCGCGCGCGGTCGCTGGAAAGCGGCGTCCAGTACCTGACCCAGTTGGCGCATGAAGGCACCTGCCTCGCGCGGCTCCAGGGCTGTCATCGGCGAACCATGGGAGATAAACAAGGGCGGGAAGTGTTTTGTATTCATCGGTTTTGCGCTCATCAGGCTGTTCATTGAATCCGAGTCAGACGGGATCAGGGTGGCGGCCGATTGAATCCGTCGTTCAGGGCTTTTGCATGTTGAGCCGGATGAGTGCGCAGACTCTCGCTACAGTGCGAGCCATGACTACCTCTTTGAATGCACCGCCCGCTCAAACCCTGACTCCACCGACCGTGCTGCAGATGGCTTGGCGCCAACTCTGGCGCGATTGGCGTGCTGGCGAATTGCGTTTGTTGATGTTGGCCGTGGCGCTGGCGGTGGCGGCGCTATGCGCAGTGAGCTTTTTGTCGGACCGGCTGGACCGGGGATTGCGCCGCGACGCGGCACAACTGATGGGCGGTGACGCCGTCTTGCTCAGTGATCAGCCGACGCCGCAGCCTTTGTTGGCCCTGGCGGAGGAGCTGAAGCTCGCGCAATTGATCAGCGTGAATTTTCCGAGCATGGCGCGCGCAAGCGAGGTGCAGGGCGGAGCAAGTCGCTTGGTGGCGGTTAAGGCGGTGGGTCCTGCCTATCCGCTGCGCGGCCGATTGCTTTTGCAGGACGGCCGCTCGGTGCAGGCGCCGGCTGTGGGTGAGGTCTGGGTGGATGAGCCGGTTTTGACGGCCTTGGCGCTCAAGCAAGGGGATGCCTTGCTGCTCGGTGAGCTGAGTTTGCGCATTGCCGGCGTCATTGCGACCGAACCCGACCGAGGCGCTGGCTTTCTGAACTTTGCGCCCCGTGTGATGTTGGCCGAGGCCGACTTGGCCGCCACCGGCCTGGTGCAAGCAGCCAGTCGGGTCAGCTACCGGCTGGCGCTTGCATCGAAAGAGGGAGACGCCAAAGCCGTCGCCAGCTTTGTGGCGCGCGCCAAGACTTTGATTGAGCGCTCGGGCTGGCGCGGTGTGCGGCTCGATTCGCTGGAGAACGGCCGCCCCGAGATGCGTCAGACGCTTGACCGGGCTACGAAATTCCTCAGCTTGGTGGCGATGTTGGCGGCGCTGTTGGCGGCGGTCGCGGTGGCGCTGGCAGCGCGTGACTTTGCGGCGCGCCATATGGACGATTGCGCCATGCTGCGCGTTTTGGGGCAGTCGCAGCGACGCATCGCCTGGACTTATGGGCTCGAATTCGGTGTTGCGGGCTTGGTGGGCAGTGCGCTGGGGGTCTTGCTGGGGTGGGTGGTGCATCACGGTTTTGTCAGCCTGCTGGCGGGGCTTCTCGACGTGAGCTTGCCCAGTCCGAGCTGGTGGCCGGTGGCGCTGGGGCTGGGTTTGGGCCTGAGTTTGCTATTGGGTTTCGGTCTGCCGCCGGTGCTGCAGTTGGCGGCGGTGCCTGCTTTGCGGGTGATACGGCGAGATTTGGGCAGCTTGAAGGCGGGCTCGGTGTTGGTGCTTGTTGCGGGGGTCTTGGGCTTCAGCGCGATCTTGATGGCTTTGTCTGGCGATTTGGTCTTGGGTGCAATTGCGGCCGGCGGCTTCGGGCTCGCGGTGCTGGTGTTTGCTTTGCTGACCTGGCTGGCAGTGATCGTGCTGCGTCGGGTCGTGCCGCTCAGCGTCAATGGCACGCAAGCGCCACGTTGGTTGTTGCTGGCGACGCGTCAGGTTGCTGCGCGGCCCGGTTTTGCGGTGGTGCAAGTGTCTTCGCTGGCGGTGGGTTTGTTGGCCTTGGCTTTGCTCGTGCTATTGCGTACCGACCTGATCGACAGTTGGCGTCAGGCCACGCCGGCCAATGGGCCGGACCGTTTCGTGATCAATATCCAGCCCGATCAGGCCGAGGCGTTTCAGGCCCGTTTAGCGCAAGCCGGCGTGATTCAACCTGATTTTTATCCGATGATCCGCGGCCGTTTGCTGAGCATCAATGGCAAGCCAGTTCAAGCGAAAAAGTTCGACGATGAACGAGCACAACGCTTGGCCGAGCGCGAGTTCAATCTGAGCCATTCGCGCGAATTGCCGGCTCGCAATACGGTTGTGGGTGGAGCCTGGCTTGATGACGACGCCGAAGGGCTGAGTGTCGAGGAGGGGCTGGCCAAGTCACTCGGTTTGCAGCTCGGCGATACCTTGAGTTTCGATGTGGCCGGCGCGCCGGTGCAGGGGCGCATCAACAGCATACGCAAGGTGGACTGGGCTTCGATGCGGGTGAACTTCTTTGTGATGTTTCCGCGCGCTGCGATGCCCGAATTGCCGCGGACCTTTGTTGCGGCCTTTCGAGCCCCAGTCGGTGCTGCCTTGGACCGCGGCATCACGCGTGAATTCCCGAACGTGACCGTGGTCGACGTGTCGGCGCAGCTGAACCAAGTGCAAGCGGTTCTCAACCAAGTGATTCAGGCGGTGCAGTATCTGTTCGCGTTCTCTTTGGCGACCGGTTTGGTGGTCTTGCTGGCCAGCGTCAACAGCACGCGAGATGCGCGCACGCGTGAGTTCGCCTTGATGCGGGCTTTGGGTGCGAGCTCGGGTTTGCTGGGGCAGGTGCAAAGGGCGGAGTTGCTGGGTGTTGGTTCGCTGGCGGGTTTTTTGGCCGGCGTGGTTGCCTTGGTATTGAGTGGCTTGCTGGCTCGCTTTGTGTTCGGCTTTGACTGGAGCATCAATCTCTGGGTGCCGTTGATCACCATGGTTGCGGGCGCTTGTCTTGCGCTGGCGGCGGGTTGGTGGAGCCTGCGCGGTGTGCTCACGCGGCCGGTCACGCAGACCTTGCGGGAAGCCGACACGCAATAAAAAACGGGCCGCGAGGGCCCGTTTTTGTGTGGTGGCTAGTTTGGAGCTTCGTTCGGCGCCGCGTTGGCCAGTGAGTCGGCTTAAAAACTCGGCTTAAAAAGATTGCCAATCGTCGCTGTCGTCGGAGGCGGCTGGTGCTGGTGCGCGCGCGGGGGCTGGATTGTTCGCAGCCTTGGCGGCGGGTTTTGGCGCCGGCGGTGCAGCAGACGCGCGCGGAGCAGGCGCCGCAGGGGCCGACGTTTTCGCCGGCGCAGGCCTCATGCTGGATTTGAAGCTGTTGCTGGCCGATTTCGATGCATGCGTGTTCGAGGCTGCCGAAGGCGTGTGGCCATGCCCACGATGGCCGCCCTCGTTGCTGCTCAACTTGAAGACGGACACCACCTCGGTCAGGCGCTGCGCCTGATCCTTCAAGCTCTCGGCGGCGGCGGCAGACTCTTCAACCAGCGCCGCGTTTTGCTGCGTCATCTTGTCGAGCTGAACCACTGCACCGTTGACCTGACCGATGCCGTCGCTTTGCTCCGTAGAGGCGGCCGTGATCTCGCCGATGATGTCGGTCACGCGCTGAACGCTGGAGACAATATCGTTCATCGAGTTACCGGCCTCTTCGACCAAGCGGGTACCGACCTCGACCCGGTCAACGCTGGCCCCGATCAGGCCCTTGATCTCTTTGGCCGCTTCGGCACTGCGCTGCGCCAGTGAGCGCACCTCGCTGGCGACAACGGCGAATCCACGCCCTTGCTCACCGGCTCTGGCGGCCTCAACGGCCGCGTTCAGGGCCAGGATATTGGTCTGGAAGGCGATGCCGTCGATGACACCAATGATGTCGCTGATCTTTTTTGAGCTGGTGTTGATCTCGTCCATGGTGGTGACCACCTGGCTGACCACCGTGCCGCCCTTGGCTGCCGCTGCAGACGCAGAGGAGGCGAGTTGATTGGCGGTCTGCGCGGCGTCGGCAGTTTGCCGCACGGTGCTGGTCAAGGTTTCCATTGACGAGGCTGCTTCTTCCAGATTCGCTGCGGTTTGTTCGGTACGCTGCGAAAGATCCTGCGCGCCCAGCGCAATCTCGCTCGAGGCCGTGGTGATGGAATTGCTGGCCGACCTCACATCCAGAAGAATGTCTTGAATCTTCTTTGCGAAGAGATTGAAGGCGCCAGCGATTCGGGCGATTTCATCGTTGCCACCTTCGGGAAGTCGCTGGGTCAAGTCACCGCCACCCGCACTGATCTCGTCCAAGGCAGACTGAACGCGGCTGAGGCCGCGCAGCATATTCGTGATCATGGCCGCCATCAAAGTGCCGGCAACCGCGATCACCAGCAGCAAGACAATGGCCGAGGCGCGCACCAGCGATTTGAGAGAGGCCAAGGCCTCGCTCTTGTCCGCCGCCACCACCAGCGTCCAATCGGTATTGGGAATGCTGATGCCGCGCATCAGATAGTCTTGCTCGCCGACATGCGCGTCGACCCAAGCGCCTCCTGCTTCGCGGGCCAGTTTGATCGCCTTGTCATCCAATTCAGGCGACAAGGTGCTGAGCGGTTTTTGCGTTAGTTTGGTGTCAGGGTGGGCGACGATGTCGCCTTTGTTCGAGACCAAGAAGGCAAAGCCACTCGGGGTTGGCTTGATGGCTTTGACGGTGTTGGATACGTCATTCAAGAACACATCGGTAGCGACCACAGCCTTGACTTGGCTGCCTTCCTTGGCGGCCAAAGCAAAGGTCACGACCAGCATATTGCGGGCCGCATCCATATAGGGCTCGGTCAAGATGACGCCGCCGGCGGCTGCTGCTTGGGTGAACCAAGGGCGGCCTGTCGGGTCGTAGTCAGGGGGCAAATTCTGCGGGGAGTTGAAGAAAATGCGCTTGTCCGGAAAAGCGATATAGGCGTCCAAGCTGCCTGATTTGGCAGCCTGCATCAAGAAAGGTATTGGTTCGGCCTGTTGGGCCGCTGGGGCCAGCGAAGAGACGATATCTCTTTGAAAGCGCATCCATTGGTTGATGGTGGCGGCCTGATTCGCGGCCAAGGTATCGAGATCTCGCAGCACCTGGCTGTGCGAATGGTTGCGCACCACGACGTAGTTGGCGGCCGTGGCGATGGACAGCCCCAAGACCACCACGCCTATGCAAAGAGCGATCAGTCGGGTCTTGATTGAATCAAACATGGGCACACTCCTCAGTCAAAGACAGACGTTCAAAGTTGAAGGGCTTAGAAACTTTCCCACTCGCTCTCAGACGAAGCGGGCGGACTAGCAGGGGGCGCGGACGCTGGCTTGGCGCTGGCCGTGGCGGGTTTTGCAGCGGCGGGCTTTGCAGCCGATTTGCTCGGCATCGGCGCATGTCTGGAGGCAGCAGCCGCAGCCGACTTGGGCGACGCAGAGCCGCTTGGCTTGTGGGTCGAGCTGGGGGGCGCAGCGGGCTTGCGCGATGCCACACCGGGTTCTTTTCTTTGGCTGGACTGAGCCAGGCGGAAGATGGCGACAGCCTCGATCAAACGCTGTGCCTGATCTTTCAGGCTTTCTGCTGCGGCCGCTGACTCTTCGACCAGGGCTGCGTTTTGCTGCGTCATCTGGTCTAGGTGCACCACGGATTGATTGACCTGGCCGATGCCATCACTTTGCTCGCTGGCTGCTGCGGTGATTTCGCCAATGATGTCTTGCACACGCTGCACGCTGGAGACGATTTCGGTCATTGAGCTGCCGGCGTCCTGGACCAGGCGCGAACCCATTTCCACTCTCTCGACACTGGCGCCAATCAAGGTTTTGATTTCCTTGGCGGCACCCGCGCTGCGCTGTGCCAGCGAACGAACCTCGCTGGCGACGACCGCAAAACCGCGCCCTTGCTCGCCGGCACGGGCGGCCTCAACCGCTGCATTCAGCGCCAAGATATTGGTCTGAAAGGCGATGCCGTCGATGACGCCGATGATG
>CAUPEV010000140.1:0-13503 GCA_963510335.1 uncultured Roseateles sp. | reverse complement strand
TGGTTACCCAGTCCAAGAAGGCTGCAGTCTAAGCTGCCCTCCAAATGACAAGAGCACCCACTGCACTTCACACTTCTGCAATCGGCTCCGAGGAGCAGGCTTGGCCAGAGGATGCGATTGAAGTCGGGTGCATTCTTGATGCCTGGGGTGTCAAGGGTTGGATCAAGGTGCAAGCCTATTCCAGCGATGCCCAGGCCTTGTTCTCCTCGCGACGCTGGTTCTTGCGGCCGAATGAGGCGAACGAGGCAAATAAGGGCAAAGGCCCCGTCGCGGTGCGCAGCAAGCCGCTGCCGCGATTGTTAAAAATTCTTTCGATTCGCGAGCATGGCGAGGGCATTGTTGCCAGCGTCCAGGATGTCGCGGATCGCAACGCTGCCGAAGCCTTGCGCGGTGCGCGCATCTTCATCTCCCGCTCGGCTTTTCCGAGCACCAATCCAGATGAGTACTACTGGGTCGATCTGATTGGCTTGACTGTCATCAATCGCCAAGGCGAGATGCTGGGTGAGGTGATGGGCTTGATAGACGCAGGGCCGCACAGCGTGTTGCGCATCCTGCCTCCAGGTTTGACGGCGCCGATCAAGCCCGATCAGGAGCGCCTGGTGCCTTTTGTGGCAGCATTTGTTGACGATGTTGATCTTGAGCAGCGCCAGATCACCGTCGATTGGGGCTTGGACTTCTAAGTCCGGGTCGGCGCAGCATGCGCTTTGACGTCATTACCTTATTCCCCGAACTCTTCGGGCCACAACTCAGTCACGGCGTTACCCGGCGTGCCTTCGAGAGTGGCTTGGTCGACGTGCGACTATGGCAGTTGCGCGATTTTGCCGAGGATAACTACCGCCGCGTCGATGACAGACCCTTCGGCGGTGGCCCGGGCATGGTGATGTTGGCTGAGCCGCTTGAGCGTGCCTTGGCAGCTATCAAAGTCGAGCGGCAAGCCAGCGAGCAGGAACCCAATGGTCCGGCTGTGATTCATTTCAGCCCGACAGGCCGCCCTATCACGCAAAGCCTTGTGCAGGCATTGGCCAAGGGGCAGGGTGCTGTATTGCTCTGTGGCCGCTACGAGGGCATGGATCAGCGCTTTCTTGATCGTCATGTGACGATGGAGTTGAGCTTGGGTGACTTCGTTTTGTCGGGTGGCGAATTGCCGGCCATGGCGCTGCTGGATGCAATCGCGCGCTTGCAGGACGGTGTTTTGAATGACGCGCAGTCGCACCAGCAAGACAGTTTTTCTGATGGCCTGTTGGACTGCCCGCACTACAGCCGCCCAGAGGTTTTGATGCTTGGCGGGGATGGTGGGGAGGCCGTGTCTGTGCCGGCGGTGTTGATGTCGGGGCATCATGCCAACATCGCTCAATGGCGGCGTGAGCGCTCGCTTGAAATCACCAGCCAGCGGCGCCCGGATTTGATCGTGGCAGCCAGGGCGGCGGGGAAACTGAGCAAAAGCGATGAGCGATATCTAAAGCAAATTGCGGCATTCGAGGCCAAGCCATAGGCGAATCAAAAAAATACGCTATAATCGAAGGCTGTTCGATCCTCTGGCGGGTCGATTTGAGTTTGAAGCTAAGTCGGTTTTATGGCTTGGCAGACTCTGATCAGTAAATGGGCGGCCATGTTGGCCCGTTCAATCTAACGCCGCCATGATCATTAGGAGAACTCTGTGGACTTGATCCAAACCCTTGAGCAAGAAGAACTTGCTCGTCTGAACAAGACTTTCCCTAACTATTGCCCAGGCGATACAGTGATTGTCAGCGTCAACGTCGTTGAAGGTACACGCAAGCGCGTGCAGGCCTTCGAAGGCGTCGTGATTGCCAAGCGCAACCGCGGTATCAACTCTAGCTTCATCGTTCGCAAAATTTCGAACGGCGAAGGCGTCGAGCGTACTTTCCAGTTGTACAGCCCTTTGATCGCTTCGATCGAAGTCAAGCGTCGCGGTGCAGTGCGTCGTGCCAAGCTGTACTATTTGCGCGAGCGTTCGGGCAAGTCGGCTCGAATCAAGGAAAAGTTGGGTTGATCGAAATTCGGCTTGCGCCGAATTTTGAGGTTCAGGTGCGGTGCTGTTTGGCCGCTCCTGCCCAAAGAAAAAGCCGCCTTCGGGCGGCTTTTTCTTTGCCGCTGCACAAGCAGCCTGAGCTGCTTTAGCCTCTATGCTCTGCCTATGTCGCGTCTTCCTATCTTGAATCCTCAGGCGGTGCCCTTGAGTGGCGTCGATGACCATTTGCCGGCCGTAGACCCAGCGCAACTGACCCCCGCCTCTTTGCGCAAGCGCTTCGCCAGCCCACCTAGTTGGCAGGCTGAATTGTCCGGCGACGGGGCTGTATTTTCCAGCCGCGAGCCTGCTGCAGCCGCTGTGCTCTTGCCCTTGGTGATCTATGCCGATGGTTTGCGCTTATTGCTGACTCGGCGTACCGAGCATCTGCGCGACCACGCAGGCCAAATCAGCTTGCCAGGTGGGCGGGTGGAGCCGCAGGATGCGACTCTAGAGGCAACCGCTTTGCGGGAGGCAGAGGAAGAGATTGGATTGGCTTCGTCTTTTGTAGAAGTGCTGGGCCGATTGCCCGTTTACACGACAGTGACCTCTTATCAGGTGACCCCGGTCGTCGCACTGGTGAGGCCGGGATTCAAATTGAAGCTGGAAGAGGGCGAGGTGGCCGAAGCCTTTGAAGTGCCGCTGCAATTCCTGATGACCCCGGCGCATCATCGGCATCACAAATTTGAGTTCGCCGGCGGCCAGCGGCAATTCCTGTCGATGCCTTGGCGCAACACAGCGGATGGCGCAGAGGGGCATGAATACTATATTTGGGGCGCCACGGCGGCGATGCTGCGCAACTTCTATCGCTTCCTGAGCGCGTGAAGCCGCGCTCCCGCTATCATCCCCGCCCATGAACTTCTTTGCGGTCTTGCTTGCTTTGCTGTGTGAACAGCTGAAACCTTTGCGCCATGGCAATAGTGTCCATCACGGTGTGATTGCCTGGGTGCGATGGACCGGGCGCAACTTTGATGCCGGGCGGGAACATCATGCAACCGTGGTGTGGTGCATTACCGTTCTCGGACCGGCATTGCTGACGGCGCTGGTGTACCTGACCGTCAGTCACTTCAGTCTGCTTTTGGCCTTGGCGCTCGACATGCTGGTGCTCTATCTGACGCTGGGTTTCAGGCAGTTCAGTCACTATTACACCGACATCCGTGATGCATTGGAGCGCGGCGATGATTTGGAGGCGCGCCGCTTGCTGTCTGAGTGGCGCCATCTGGACGCCAGCGAATTGCCACGCACCGAGTTGGTCCGCCATGCGATCGAACATTCCTTGTTGGCCGCACATCGCCATGTGTTTGGCGTGTTCTTTTGGTTTGTCGTGCTGTCGACATTGGGTTTGGGGCCAGCTGGGGCCGTGCTTTACCGCATGTCCGAGTTCGTCAGTCGTTACTGGGCCTTCAAGAGTCGCACGCTTGATGCGCCGACAAACCTGCGCTTGATGCAGCTGTCACGCAAACTTTTCGGCTTGATCGATTACATGCCGGCGCGCTTTACTGCCGTTGGCTTCACCATTGTGGGCAATTTTGAAGAAGCAGTGAACGGCTGGCGCCGCGATGCTGGGCTCTGGCTGCATCCCAACGAGGGCATTATTTTGGCCTCGGCAGCGGGCGCTTTGGGCTTGCAGTTGGGTGGCGTAGCCGCTCCCGGCATCACCCCTGATCGCAGCAAAACCTTTGATGCCGGCGTCGATTCGGATTCAACCTTTGCCGATGGCTCGACGCCGGGCCAGCTGCCGCAACTGGGGCATCTGCAGAGTGTTGTCGGGCTGATTTGGCGCTCGGTCGTGCTTTGGATGCTCTTGCTGGCTTTGCTGACCCTGGCTAACTTGGTGGGTTGAAACGGAATACTGCTGGCTTCGGGGCGGCCTTGTTGTGTTTTGTAAGAGGGAAATTGCGATTTTTACGGCCAAAAGTAGCCGAGCACGCGCGGCGGCATTAAAGTCTCGGTTGTAGATGTCGAAATAATTCACATGATCTGTGTCGATCCGTCCAGCTTGCTCGCAAGCGAGGCGTAGATGCAGCCCAGCAAAGTCTCTCTTGTGGAGGTTTGCCATGATTACTGCCCTCACCGGTGCCGCTGAAAAAATTCCGGCTCCGACCCGTCCGAGCCACGAAGAAACCTTGACGCGCCGCGAGGCGCCGAAGCCTGCCAGCTTCGCTTTCGATGCCAATGAAAGTGAGTCGGCGGTGGTTGAAATTTCTCGCGAGGGCGCTCGGCGCGCCCAAGCCAAAGAGCAAGAGCAAAAAATAGCTTCTCCTGCTCAACAAGCAGCCTTGAGCGCTAGCAGCAAGTCTGGTGCTGCGTCGGCATCTGCTTCTTCTGCGGCAGTCCCAGTTTCAGCCGGCGCTCAAGTTTCTGCCGAACTTACAGCAGCGGACTCGGCTAGCTCGGCAACCAGTCCAACGACTCAAGTCGACCAGGGTGATGCGAATCAATTTGACGAGGCTGATGCGAACCAGGACGGTACGGTCAACGTGCTGGAAAAGCGGGCCTTCGACTTTATGCACCCGACTTTGGAGCGCTACCCCGGCGCTAACGAAGATCCCTCGCAGCGTACGATCGCGGCCGAGCTGAAGGCTTATGAGGCAGTGGCTCGAAGTGGGCGCACTTTGTAGCCTGCCCTAAGGCCTTTAGTCCTTGCTGCAATAAAAAAGGCCCGTTTGCACGGGCCTTTTTGCTTTCAAGCGGGAACGACTCAGGCGCTGGCCTGGATACCGGCAATGGCCCATTCCTGGCTCTCGTCCACGGGGCGAACCAAGTGCCAGACTTCATCGAAGTTCTCGGCCGCTGCTTCACTTTGCTCGCGGATCAGACCCCAAAACCGCACACTGACGATCTGCTGACCATGCTCTTGCACACGCTCAATCACGCGGGCATCCAGTTGCAAGACTTCGGTGCGCTGCAACGCGCCCTTGCGGTCCAGCAACTCCTGCTGCACAACGCCATACATTTCAGGCGTCGTGAAGCGGCGCAGATCGGCTTGGTCACCGGCGTCATTGGCCGCTTGCAGGCGGATAAAGACGCGCTTGGCAAGCTGCTCAAAACCGGCCGTGTCAAAGCCATCGGCGGCAATTGGCGTTGGAGTCGCCGCTGGCGCGGGAGCGGCGGCTAGGGCTGCCGCAGGTGCTACTGCGGCAAATCCACTCGGATTGTTGGCCGGGGCTGCAACTGGCTGTTGAGGCTGAAAAGGCGCTCCTGCGCCAGCGAACTGCATATTCTGCGCGGCAGGCTCTTTGCCCGCCCGCATCCGGCGCATCACAAAGCCGATGACGAACATCAGCGCCACGCCGATCAACAACATGGTCATCACATTGGCCAATGCGCCGCCCATGCCGAAATGGCTGGCCAAGGCCGCGATACCCAAGCCGGCAGCCAAGCCGGCAATCGGGCCCATCCAGTTGCGCTTGGGCGCGGCAGCCGCTGCTGGAGCAGCCGCCGCTGCAGGCGCCGCTTGCTGAGGCGCGGGGGTGGCTTGCTGAGCCGGTGTGCCCTTGCTGGCGTCGGCCGGTGGCGCCGTGCGCTTCATGCCGGACGAGCCGCCACCGCCCAGGCGCTTGGCTTCAGCGTCGAACGACACTACGCCCAAGGCAAGAACAGCCACCATTGCAGAAATCAAAATTCGCTTCACAAAAATTCCTCCGAGCCGCTATTGGCCGTCGCGTAGATATGGGGATGGTCCGGGAGCTTTCAAGGCTCTCACTTGTTGTCAAGTTCTCGCACATCGGCCAAGACTGTGCTGCCAAAATTCGGGCTTTCAAGATAGCGCAATACATTGGCCGCTGCAGCTGTAGGGCTTAAGAGTTGGCCGCTGTTTTTGAAACTGGCAAACACAGCTTGATCAGGGAATTTGGCCGGATCGCCGCCCCGCAATTGGGCTTGCATATCCGTGTCGATGATGCCGGGCGCCAGCGAGACGATGGCCGCGCCATCAGCCTTGGCGGCTTCGTCCAGTGCCATCGCGCGTGAGAGGTTGTCCATACCGGCTTTGGCCGCACAGTAGGCGGCGGCGCCGGCCATGGCTCGGCGGCCAAGCCCTGACGAAATATTCAGAATGCGGCGCTGCGATCCCAGCTCGCTTGTGGCGCGCAAAAATGCGCTGCTCAGCAGCAGAGTTGCTTCCAGACCAACGCGTATGGCCGTGGAAAGCTCCTCCAGCGATGCGTTCTCGACCGGTGCCGGCGTAGCCACCACGCCGGCATTGTTGATCAAGGTGGCGCGGCGAAAGCTGCCGCTGGGTTGCCTTTCCAGCCAGCTCTGCAGCGCCCGGGCGGCGGCCAAGGGCTGGCTCAGGTCATGCGTCCATTGTTCAAGGTGGACACCTAGCTTTTGGGCTTCGGCGGCCAAGGCGGCACTCTGGCCGCGAGAAATCCCGATGACGAGATGGCCGGGCTTGAGCAACTGGCGGGCAATGGCCTCGCCCATGCCGCGTGAGGCGCCGCTGATGATGTAGAGCTCTTGCTGATTCATGCGAGGTCTTTCTTTTAAAACTGTCATGGGGTCGTGGGCCTGGCTTGGCAGAAAACCAGCAGCAAATTGTTTGCCGGCATATTGATGCGCTCGCGCAGCTGCAGATTGCAAGCCAGGGCTTCGGCGATGACATCGTCCAGCTGGCGCAAACCCCAAGCGGGGTTGCGCCGCCGCAGGTCGGCGTCAAAGGCTTGATTGCTGGGCGCGGTGTCCACCTCGCTTTGCAAAAAAGGGCCGTAGACCAGCAAGAGCCCTTGGGGTGCGAGGCTTCGCTCGGCGCCGCGCATCAAGGCCGCACAAGTCGCCCAGGGGGAGATATGCAACATATTGGCGCAGTACAGCGCGTCGAGTGCTTGATGGCTGTCCGGCAAGGCCCAGTCGGCCTGCAGCACATCGAGCTGCAAGGGCAGCGGCCCTTGTGGGCGCCAAGCGGCGATCGAGGCCAAGGCTTCCTGCGTGGGATCCGAAGCCAACCAGCTCCAGCCTGGCATTTGCGCCGAGAAATGCGCAAGATGCTGGCCGCTACCGCTGGCGATTTCTAGCCCTATGCCTTGCTGGGGCAATAGCTGCAGCAAGGCATCGAGAATGACTTGCTGATTGCGCTCGGCAGCAGGCGAATACAAGGCGGCGGATGCGGTGGGCGTCATATCAAAACTCGGGCGGGGATTCAAAGCTCAGGCCCCAATCGGGCAGCTTGAGTGAGCAGGCGTGCAAGAACAGTCGTGACACCTGCGCTGGCGCTGAGTCCGGCTCAGCAGGCTCGCCATACAGGGTGTCGCCGATGATGGGGTGGCCGAGCGCCAGCATATGCACCCGCAATTGATGGGTGCGGCCGGTCACGGGCTCTAGCTCCACACGAGTTTGGCCACGGCTGCGCGACAGCACGCGGTAACGCGTCAAAGAGGCTTTGCCGATTGAATGGTCAATTTTTTGTCGCGGGCGGTTCGGCCAGTCGGTGATCAAAGGCAAGTCGATTTCTCCTTCGGCGGGGCCGGCTAGCTCGCCCGTCAATAGTGCCAGGTAGCGCTTGTGTATGCGCCTGGCTTCGAAGGCCATGCTGAGGCGCCGCTGCACGGCGGCACCGCGTGCCAGCAGCAACAGTCCCGAGGTGGCCATGTCCAAACGATGCACGATCAAGGCTTCAGGGTAGGCCCGCTGCACGCGCTGAATCACGCAGTCTTGTTTGTCCGCGCCGCGGCCCGGCACCGACAACAGGCCGCTCGGCTTGTTGATGAGCAACAGCTCCTCATTGGCGAACAGCAGCTCGAATGATGCTGTTGCGTCGTGCTGAACTATTGAGTCTTTCAAAACTGGTCAATCCAACCAGTTTGCACCGAAGATTGCGGGTTAGAGCCGGCGGCACGTACCTGCGCGAGCGCAGCCTCGCGGCTGAGGCCGGCTTGCTTCAGAATGCATGCGGCGACGGTGCCGGTGCGGCCCAAGCCGGCGGCACAGTGCAAGAGCACTTGCTCGCCGAGCAAGAGGCTGTGCGCCAACTGCTCGACGCCAAGCCGGAACGCGGCAGGGTCGGCACCGAGGCCGAAGTCTCGCATTGGCAGATGCTGCCAGCGAAACGGCAGCCGGCCCTCGGCGATCGCCTTGTGATAGGTCGGCGACAAGGCGGCGACCTCTTCCAAGGGATTCAGGCAGACCACCAGATTGAGGTCGCGCAGCCGCGCCTCATCGAGAAAGCCGCCCCAGGATTCGAGGCGTCCTGGCATTGAGCTGAGCCACAAACGGCCGCTCAAATTGGGGGGCAGGGGTAGGGGACGAAAAGGCATGGCGACATTGTCATTCAGCTTTTAAGTCGGCGCCAATGGCGCAGGCCATAGGCCAGCGCTGCGATGAGCAGCAAAGCCATCAAAGCCAGCCAAAGCCAGTCGGTCGGGCCGGCTTGCTGCAAGGTGAGCAAGATGCGGTCCATGAAGAAGGCCATTGCCAGGGTGCTGGGCGTCATGCCAATGGCCGTGCCCAGCAGCATGTCGCGCAGTCGAATATGGGTGGCGCCCGCGACCATATTGACCACCGCAAACGGCGCCAGAGGCAGCAGGCGCAGCACAATCACGGCCCAGACACCGCGCCCGCCGAGTTGCTCGCTGACCTCACGCACGCGCGGCCCGGCCAAAGCTTGCAGCGCTTGATGACCCAGGCCGCGGCCGATGGCGTGGCTAAGCGCTGCCGCCAAGAGCGCCGCGCCCATGCTGCAGATGAATCCCTGCCAGGGGCCCAGAGCCGCGATCAAGAGCAAGCTCAGCGCCGACAGTGGCACGGCCAGCGTCAGCCCCACGGCCGCTGCCAGCATGGACAAGCCTGGGCCGAGAGCCTCGCCCCAGCTTTGCAGCTCGGCGAGCAAGGCGCCAAACTCAAGCTTGCCGGTACTCCAAAACAGCGCCAAGCCGAGCAGGCAAGCAACGCTCAGCGCCAGCCATAGCGCACGGCGTCTGAGCCGACGCTGCTGGGTCAGGGTTACCTCCGAGCAATGGGCTCGCGTCATGTCAGGGTCTCGGTGTTGCTGCCGTCACGGTGATATGCCTTGGTCAAGAACTGACGCATGACCTTGGCCAGTTCGCCCACATGTTGGGTTTCAAAAATCGAGCCATGCAGACCGCTGACCAATTGGATTTCTATCTGATTGGGCATCAGCTTATGCCAGCCGTGGAACAGCAAACGGTTCCAGCTTGCCAGGCCGCTTGATTTGACCAGCAGTACTGGCCCTGTGAATGCACGGCATTGGTAGCCGCGCAAGGCCAGCACCTGACTGATCAAGCCGGGGTCGCTGAACATGGCGCTGAGTCGGCGTCCATTCATGCTCAGTTCCTGCACATGCAGCTTGCGCACCAACCAACCCAAAGTGCGCCATGAGGCTGTGCCGCCAAACACTGCGTCCGGGTGAATGGTGTCAAGCAGTATCAGGCCCGAGGGCAGGCTACCGCGTTTTTGCAGTTCCAGTGCGGTTTCCAGCGCCGTGACGCCGCCGACCGAAAAGCCGGCCAGCCAAATCGGCTGGTTTTCTTGCGCGCACTGCGCTTCGATGCAGTCGGCGTAAAGCGCCGCAATCTCTTGCATCGTGGCGGGCGCCGGGGTCAGCGGGGCTTGCAGCATGTAAAGGCGTGCTTCGCCCTGCAGTGCCTGGGCCAGATTCTGCAAACGCAGCACATCACCATGGCCAGAGGCAGCCAGAAAGATTGCCGGGCGGCTTGCTGCGCCGTTTGCTGCGCCGCTTGCATCGCCCAATGCGCTCAGAACGCCGGGCCTGCTCTGGGGCAGACTCAAGGCCCGGGCCAAGCGGGCAATGTTTGGGTACTCGCTGATCATCTGCAAAGGCAGCGAGCGGCCAATTTGGTCTTCCATGGCGCCCAGGATGCTCAGCGCGGCAAGCGAGTCGCCGCCGAGCTCAAAAAAATCGTCATCCATGCCGATGCTGGCGGCACGCGGGCCCAGTGCCTGTTGCCACAGCGCCAACAAGGCGGCCTCCATCGCTGTTGCGGGTGGGCGGCGGCTATTGCTGCGTACGGCTTGCGTGGACGGCAGCGCGAGTGCGCTCAGATCAATCTTGCCGGTCAAAGTCAGCGGCAGCTCGTCCAGCCAAGTGAAGCCGCTCGGCCGCATATAGTCCGGCAGGCGCAAGCGCAGCTCGGCCTGCAGCTGCTGCGAATCGCGGGGGCTGCCGACCAGCCAGGCATGCAGCGTTGCTTGCCCACCGAGCTCTACTTTTTGCACCACGGCTTGTTCGATGCCGGGTAGAGCGCGGCAAGCGGCCTCAATATCGCCGGGCTCGATCCGGTAGCCACGCAATTTCAGTTGCCTGTCATTGCGACCCTTGAAGTGCAGGCGCCCGAGGCCGTCCAGCCAGCCGCTGTCACCACTGCGGTAAATGC
Organism: uncultured Roseateles sp.; assembly: GCA_963510335.1. Taxonomy (GTDB): domain Bacteria; phylum Pseudomonadota; class Gammaproteobacteria; order Burkholderiales; family Burkholderiaceae_C; genus Paucibacter_A. The sequence goes on along the minus strand of CAUPEV010000140.1, from coordinate 3,126 downwards.
GTTGGCCGGGCGGATCGGGTAAGAAGGGATCTGGGAAGAAGGCCTGCTGGTCGAGATCAGGGCGGCCCAGATAGCCGCGTGCCAGCGCTGCGCCGCCAATATAGATGTCACCGGTGGCGCCGAAGGGCAGCAGTTGGCGCTGCGGCCCGAGCACGTAGATGCGAGTGTCATCAATCGGCCGACCGATCGGCAAATCGTGGCCGGCGTCGCTGTGCGGATCCAGCGTGCAGTCCCAGGCGGTGGCGAAAATGGTGGCCTCGGTCGGGCCGTAGACGTTGTAGAGCTGCGCGCCGGTTTCTCGCGTGAAGCGGGCCGCCAGTTCCGGGGGCAAAACCTCGCCGCCGCAGCAGGCCACGCGCAGCTTGAGTCCAGGCTTGCCCTGCCAAGCCGCCAGCAAGCCGGGCAGGGTGGACGGCACAAAGGCGCTGAAGGTGGCGCCATGTTTGAGAATGAATTCGGCCAGACGCTGCGGATGTAGCCTGCCGGGCGGCGGCAGCGCGATGCTGCCCCCTTGCGTCAGCGGCAGCAAGAGTTCGATCAGCGAGGGGTCAAAGCCAAGTTGCGTGCCTTGGGCCGAGCGATCTTGGGCATCGATCGCCCAGGTGCGCGAGACCCATGCGAGGCGGCGCGACAGCGCGCCATGCTCGACCATCACACCCTTGGGCCTGCCGCAGGAGCCCGAAGTAAACAGCACATAGGCCAAATCGCCAGCACCGGCCCTGGCCCAGGACCAGAGTGCTTGCGCATGGTCTGAACTGGCCTCGTCTGAGCCTACCGTCATGTGCAGGCATTGGCTGTGCAGTTCCACCAGTTCGGGTCTGGTAGCTTCATCCACCAGCAAGGCCACGGCGCCGCTATCGGCCAAGACGCCGGCCAAGCGCGCGATGGGCGCTTGTGGGTCGAGCGGCAAGAAGGCAGCGCCAGCACGCGAAATAGCCAACAAGGCAACCACCATATCGGCGGATCGCTCGACCGCCATGGCCACCACTTTGTTGCGTGAGGCGCCCAGCGCTCGCAAGCGCCGAGCCAGCAGTTCAGCGCGGCGGGCGAGCTCTGCATAAGTCATGCTGCCCGCATCCCAAACCAAGGCGCAGCGCTGCGGCCAGAGTGCTGCTTGATGTTCGAACAGATCACTATAGGTTTGCGCAGCGTCCAATTGCCCAAGGTCTTTGTGCAGGCCCTCCAACAAGGCCCAGCGCTCCTCGGGCGGCACCAGCTCAAACTGCTCAAGCGGGCGCTCTGGCTGCTCCGCGAGGGCCAGCGCCAGATGCCACAGCCGCCTGGCCAAAAGCTCGGGCTCGCCCGGCCCATAGCAGGCCTGGCTGGCCTCGATGATCATTTCCGGGTCGGCATGCGCGTCAAACTCACACACCGTCACGGCCAGCGGGAAGCGGGCTACGCCACTGAACAATTGCCGTGAATCGACAAATTGAGCGGCGCCGAAGTTCACCGCGAAGTCCTGCACCTCAAAAGACAAAAGCACATCCAGCAGGCTGTCGCGACCTTCGCGCATCAGCTGCATGGACTGCTGCAGTTCACTCAAAGGGTAGCGCGGGTGGCGCAGCGCGCCTTGCATTTGCTGATTCACGTGGCTCAGCAGCTCGGCTGCGCTGGCGCCAGGATCAATCTGCAGACGCACAGCCAAGACGCCCGCAAACATGCCCAGCGTTGGACGGAATCGCCGTCCTGAACGGTTCAGGCTGGGAATCCCGATCAGCACCGAGCTGCGCCCCTGCAGTCGCGACACATGCAAGGCAAGAGCGGCCAAGAGGCAGCGGAAGATGCTGCTGTCCAAGGCCTCGGCAGCACTCGCCAAGCGCTGGTATTGAGCTCTCGCCAGCGGCAGCTTGAAGACCTCAGCTTCCGGCAAGTCATGCGTTTTTGCGCAAGGGCGTTGAGTTTCAATTTGCGCGGTCGAGTATTGGGCGACATGCAGGTGAATCTGGCTCCTCCAATAGTCGGCGTCGCGCTCGAAGGCGGGCGACTTTCGGTAGGCCAGCGACTCGGCAATGAACTCTTGATAGCTAGGCGTGGGCGCGTCCAATCGGACTTGCGGCGCATCAAGCTCTTGATAGATCTCACTCCAGCCATGGATGAGCTGGGTCGTGCCCCAACCGTCCATGACCAAATGGTGGAACTGCAGCGTGAGACCGTGCCACTCGTCGCCGGCGCGCAGCAGGGCGAAGCGCCAGAGTGGACCGCTGCCGAGCTCGAACGGTTGGCGGATGCTGCGCTGCCACCAGGCGTGCACCGCCTCCTTTGGCGCGGTGGCCGGCCCTAAATCTATCAGTGGCAACTGAGGCTCGAAGCTGGGCAGCAGGGTCTGCGTGCCGTCCGCGCAGGGAAGCAAGCGCAAGGCCTCATTGCGCTCGACAAGCAGGCATAAGGCCTGACGGAGTCGCGCCACGTCGAGTGGACCGAGAAAGAAGCCGACGCCGCCGATATTCAAATGCGTGCTGCTTGGCCAAGCGCGCTGATCCAGCCACACCTCGCGTTGGCTGAGGGAGAGCTCAAGCCGCGGGGCCGGACTGCTGCCTACAGCTTGTGAAGATCCCATTGAGCAATTTTCTCCATCGCGTGGCGGTAGCCGATTTCGGCAATATCGGCACCACGCCCGTAGGCCATGAGGGCAAACTCAGCGACCGGCGGCTCGAGATAATGATCGGCCTGCGCGATGGTACGAAAACGCTGGTTCAGACTGCCGACATGGCCGGCGCTGTAGAGGATGTCGGCAATGCCCGGCGAAGCCGGCGACTGCGCAAACAGCTTGGACTTCAGCGTGGTCCAGGCACTCAAGCGAGCAAGGCCCGGATCGGCGCGCAGATGGGCCCGGACATCAACATCGATGGCGATGATCATGCCGTTGCCGCGCCGGCGCTCCAGCTTGGTACCCAAGCGCATTCGCATAGGCTGCACCGGCACGTTCTCCAAAATCGCCCCATCGACCAATAAGGCGCCTTCGTGCAAGACCGGCGGGAACAGGCCGGCCGGCGAGTTGCTGGCAAGCACCGCTTTCCACAAGAGGCCCTGGTCCAAGACTTGGGTGCTGCCAAGGCTCAGATTGCAAGCGGCGGCGAAGTAGGGGCGCCAGAGTTGTTCGATCTGATGATCCCCGAACATGCGCTG
>CAUPEV010000139.1:0-13527 GCA_963510335.1 uncultured Roseateles sp. | reverse complement strand
GGCGGTGTTTGGGGTCGTGACCCTGTGCAGTGCAGGCGCATCTTCACCGGTGCAGCGGCGCCGGCCAGGACGTCGTCGCTGCAGAGGTGATCTCCCGGAACACGGGCTTGGCGAACAGATACCCTTGCATCAGCGTCACACCCTCGTCCAAGAAGAAATCGCGTTCGGCGGCGGTTTCGATGCCCTCGGCAATGACTTGAACCTTCATCTCCTGGCAAATACGCACCATGCCGCGCGCGATGGCTTGGCGTGACTTGCTCAGGTTCACGTCGCGCACAAGCGCCATGTCGAGCTTGATGAAGTCTGGCGTGAAGTCGGCCAGCAGCGTGAGGCCGGCATAGCCCGCGCCGAAATCGTCAATGGCGGTCAGGAAGCCGTAGCGTTTGTACTCCCGCAGGATTGTCGCGAGCCAGGGGCCATCCTCGACACGCTCGCCTTCGGTCACCTCGAAAATGATGTGATCTATGGGGAAACTATGCACGCGTGCAGCTTCTAACGTCGTCTTGATGCAGACCTCAGGCCTGTAGACCGCATTCGGCAGGAAGTTGATCGACAGCCTCTCCTTCATCCCGAGCTGCGCCGCGGTCTTGATGGCCTTCACGCGGCAGGCTTGGTCGAAGCGGTAACGGTTCTGTTCGGTCACCTGCGACAGCACTGACAGTGCACCTTCCCCCGCAGGGCCCCGCACCAATGCTTCGTGCGCATAGGTACTGCGACCCAGCACGTCGACGATGGGCTGATAGGCGTAGTCGAACTGGAAACCGAGCCGTTCGGCCGTGCCGCAGGAGCCGCAACCCTTTGCTGGGACGGCATCGAATTGGGAAAATTCGGATGGCGCCTGATGAAACTTGGTCATGAAAGTCCTTGGAGCCCACTCTGTCTATCGGCCGTTGAGGCGGCGGCTTGAGGTCAAAGGAAGGTCGGCAACCGTTTTGGTCAAGGGCGGCTCCCTGGCAATGTTGCGGCTTCAAGCTCCCTCCTAGTCCCCATCATTGAGCCGAACGGCGCGAGCCGCACCACGGTGCCCAGAGCTGAAGTCAAGCTGCAGCCAACAGCAGCGTCGAAAGCTGGTGGAGCCCTCCATAATCAAGACTTGCCCCGACGCTTGTTCCAGATGCCTAGATTTCAATATGGATAAATTCTTGCTGCAGCAGCAAGTGCTGGAACGGCTCGCCGAAGACTTGCTGCAAGCCGAACAGGCAGCGCAGGCGGCCCATGAAACGGCGACTCACGAAGAAAACATCGCCGAAAACAAGTACGACACATTGGGTCTCGAAGCCGCCTACTTGGCCACCGGCCAGGCTCGTCGTGCCGAAGCCATCCGCCAGGCCATAGTCAATTGGCGCCATTTCCGCCCGCACCCTTACGACGCCAGCAAAGGTATTCAGCTCGGCGCACTGGTCTGCCTGGTCGATGCCGACGACAAGCAGCAACAGCTCTTTCTCGGCCCGGATGGTGGCAGCATGAAGTTGCTCAGGGGCGCTCAGCTCGTTCAAGTCATCAGCAGCGAAGCCCCATTGGCCAGGGCCATGCTGGGTAAATGCGAGGGTGATGCGGTGGCTATACAGGTCGCTGCAATCCGACAGCAGTTTGAGGTGCTGCGGGTTCATTGAGCCGCAAGCAAATTCACGCCGAAGTGATCAGGAATTGATCACCCCGACCACTTGAGGAGGGTGCGCACAACTCCTGGCGAGCAATGCGGCGTTCGTTCGCACTCTCGGCCTCGCATAAATCAATTCACTTCGGTGGCACTGGCCGCGAGGCAGGTCAGTGCCCGGAGCGGCAGTTAAATTGATGGCTCTGCACGCTTCGTTGGCTCGGCCAGCCGCCTTGCTCAAGGCGGACTCAGGCTCCTACAGTTTCAATCGCGAACGCTGCGCCCCAGATTCAGCACCCAGTAGCGTTCATATTTGCCGGGGCCGCTGGCGCAGACCAAGGCGACATCTTGAAACTCGGGCTGCATGATGTTCTCGCAATGCTTGGCGCTACTGCTCCAGGTCTGCAAGACCTCCTCGACGCTTTCTTGGCCGGCGGCCAGATTCTCGCCAACCCGATAGGCCAGATAGCCATTCCCCCGCACGCGTTCACGCAAGCTGCGCCCATTGGCCGCCACATGATGGAGCTGCTCGCCTTGCGCCAATTCGGCCGCATGGCCTCGCGCGGCCTGCTCTAGGCTGGCTTCCCAGCGCAGCGGGCTGGCTGCTGCAAACGGCTGTTGGCCGCAGACCCGCGCCTGCGCGCGAATTGCATTCAAGTAAACGAGCACCTGCTCGGCCACCAGCTTGTCTTGGCAGCCAGACTCGCCACGCTGCCCGAGCGCCGGCAGAGCCAACAGCGATATCAGCAAAAAAAACGAACTTCTAAAAAACATGGGCCTAGCTTTGCGCTCGCAAGACAAGGGCCGAATCGTACCCGCCGGCGACCGCTCGCGACCGTTCGCGCTCGCTACGGTTGATTCATCGCAGCTCGCCACCAAGGTCGCTGGAGCATGGCAAGATCCGTCCCGTTCATCATATTGAAGGCAAACCGCACACCATGGCTGACGCTTCCTCCTCACCTTTGGGTCAATTGAAGATTGATCGCCAGGCCTCGACTGCCAAATCCAAGCGACCGCGCAAGACCTGGCCTTTGGTGATCGCTGGCGCTGTGGCCTTGGGGCTGGTGGCCATGGTTTTGATGCCCTCCAAGCCCGAGGTGCAGGCCAGCACCGTGCTGCAAAGCTACCCCTCGCAGCAGTATCTGCAGCTGACGGCATCCGGCTACGTGGTCGCGCAGCGACGTGCGGCGGTCGCGTCCAAGGGCAGCGGCCGGCTGATCGAGTTGAATGTGCGCGAGGGCAGCCTGCTCAAGAAGGGCGACCTGATCGCCCGCCTCGACGCCAGCGATGTGCAAGCATCCATCGGCACCGCCTTGGCCGGCGTTCGGCAAGCCGAGGCCGGGCTGCGCCAGGCGCAGGCACAAGCGCAACAGGCCAGCGTCGAACTGAGCAATGCCGAAGCAGAGATGCAGCGCAGCAAGAGTCTGCAAGCGCAGGGCTTTGTCTCGGCGCAAGCCTTGGACGCCAACCAGCGCCGGCTTGACACCGCCCGCGCCGGCGTGGCCGCCGCGCAAGCCAGCGTTGGCCAGGCGCAGGCAAGCCAAGGTCAGGCACAGGCGCTGCTGGCGGTACAGAACGTCGCCCGTGACTACACCGAGATCCGCGCGCCTTTTGACGGCGTGGTGTTGAACAAGAACGCCAATGTCGGCGACATGATCACGCCCTTCTCAAACGCCTCGGGTTCGCAGGGTGCGGTCGTGACCATGGCCGACCTGACGACCTTGGAGGTCGAGGCCGATGTGTCCGAAGGCAGCCTCGCCAAAGCGACCAAGGGCCAGCCGGTCGAAATCACGCTGGACGCGCTGCCCGAAATGCGCTTCACCGGCCAGGTCGCCGGCATTGTGCCGACGGTGGACCGCGCCAAGGCCACGGTGATGACCAAGATCCGCTTCGACAAACTCGACCCCCGCATCCTGCCCGAGATGAGCGCCAAGGTCAGCTTCCTGTCCAAAGCACCGACGCCGGCCGAGCAGTTGCCCGTGTTGGCGGTCAATCCGAAAACCCTGCTCGACAAAGACGGCAAGCAATGGCTGCTGCGCATCAAGCGCGACGGTGACAAGGAGCTGCTGGAGGCGGTGGAAGTCAAGGTCGGCCGCAAACTCGGCGATGTGGTCGAGGTGACCGGAGCAATCAAATCGGGCGACCGCATCGTGCTGGCGCCCAACGCCAAGCTCAAAGACGGCGGACAAGTGACGCTGGCGGCGAAATAAGCCATGAGCGAGCATGAAACCCTGATTCGCATCCGCGATCTGTCCAAGTCCTATGAGCGCGGCGGCCAGGAAATTCCGGTTTTGCTAGACATCCAGCTCGATGTGGAGGCGGGTGACTTTGTTGCCTTGATGGGCCCCAGCGGCTCGGGCAAAAGCACCTTGCTGAACCTGATCGCAGGCATTGATCAACCCAGCAGCGGCCGCATCGAGATCGGCGGCATCGACATCGCCACGCTCAGCGAAGCACAACTGGCCAATTGGCGCGCCGCCCATGTCGGCTTCATTTTCCAGTTCTACAACCTGCTGCCGGTCTTGACCGCCTTCGAGAACGTCGAGCTGCCTTTGCTGCTGACCGGGCTCTCGGCCAAACAGCGCCGTGAGCATGCGCTGGCGGCGCTCGAGATGGTGAAACTGTCCGATCGAATGGATCATTACCCGAACGAACTCTCGGGCGGCCAGCAGCAGCGTGTGGCGATTGCCCGCGCGCTGGTCAGTGACCCGACGCTGATCGTGGCCGACGAGCCGACCGGCGACCTCGACCGCGTCACCGGATCCGAAGTGCTGGACCTGCTGCAGCAGCTCAACCGCGACCTGGGCAAGACCATCGTGATGGTCACGCATGACCCCAAAGCTGCCGCCCGGGCGCGCCGCATGGTGCATCTGGAAAAAGGCGTTTTGGTCAGCGAAGCCGATATGAACGCGCAGGCCTGAAGCCTCAGCAAAATCCGCCATGTTCATCTTCAAGCTCCTGCTCAAGAACGCTTTTCGCCACAAGCTGCGCACGCTGCTGACCATGGTCGGTCTGGTGGTCGCGATCTGTGCGTTTGGGCTCTTGCGCACCATCATCAGCGCCTGGTATGCCGGCGTCGAAGGCTCAAGCAGCACACGCCTGGTGACGCGCAGCGCGATCTCCTTGACCTTCCCGCTGCCGATGAACTATGCGCAGCGGCTCAAGGGCGTGGACGGCGTCAGCAGCATTTCTTGGTCGAACTGGTTCGGCGGCGTCTACCTGACCGAGCGCAATTTCTTCCCGCAGTTTGCCGTCGATCCGGTCAGTTATTTGGCGCTCTATCCCGAGTACCGCCTCTCGGACGAAGAGCGGCTGGCATTCCTGCGCGACCGCCAGGGCGCCATCGTCGGGCGCAAGCTGGCCGACAAATACGGCTGGAAGATCGGCGACCAGATCCCCATTCGCGGCACCATTTATCCGGGCACCTGGACCTTCAATCTGCGCGGCATCTGGGACGGCGCCGAGGCCAAGACGGACGAGAGCCAGTTGCTGTTTCATTGGGCCTTTTTGAACGAGTCGATACGCAAGCTGGCGCCCAAGCGCGCCGATGCGGTGGGCGTCTACATCATCGGCATCAAAGACCCGCAAAACGCGGCGCTGGTCTCGCAGCGCGTCGACGCCGGCTTCAAGAACTCGCTGGCCGAGACGCTGACCGAGACGGAATCGGCTTTTCAGCTCAGCTTTGTATCGATGAGCGAGGCGATTTTGTTGGCCATCGAAGCGGTCAGCTACATCATCGTCATCATCATCATGGCGGTGATGGCCAACACCATGACCATGACCGCCCGCGAACGCCTGGCCGAATACGCGACGCTGAAGGCCTTGGGCTTCGCGCCCAGCTTTGTCGTCAAGCTCTTGTTCGGTGAGAGCCTCTTGATCGCGCTGCTCGGCGGCCTGGCCGGGCTACTGCTGACGCTGCCACTGGCAGCGGGCTTCGGCAAGGCCATAGGCACGCTGCTGCCGGCTTTTCACGTGTCGGGTCTAACGATGAGCTTGCAGATGCTGGCGGCCTTGATCGTCGGCGCGGTGGCTGCGGCCTGGCCGGCCTGGAAAATGAGCCGGATTGATATTGTTCAGGGCTTACGCCATGTGGCGTAAGTTGCAGGGGCCGAGCGCCGGGCCGCCCCAAGCCGGCCCGCATCCCCTCGGGGGATCGGCCGATGTACCCGTCGGGCGAGGGGCTAACTTGGTACACGTCGCGTGAAACAAATTCCGCTTAGCTACATCGCCCGCAATTTATGGGTGCGCCGCGTCACGACCTTGCTGACGGCCGGCGGCATGGCCTTGGTCGTCTATGTGTTTGCCACCGTCCTGATGATGAGCGAGGGCATACGCGCGACGCTGGTCGCCACCGGTCAGCCCGACAATGTGATTGCGCTGCGCAAAGGCGCCGGCGCCGAAATCAATAGCGGCATAGACCGCGTTCAGGCCAGCATTCTGGAGAGCTTGCCCGGCATCGCCACCGACGCCGCCGGCCAGCCGCTGATTACCAAAGAGCCGGTGGTGCTGAACAATTTACCTAAACGCGGCAGCGGCAAACCCAGCAATGTGACGGTGCGAGGCACCAGCGAGCGCGGCCTGCAACTGCGCCCGCAGGTGCAAATGATAGAAGGCCGCATGTTCCGGCCCGGCACTTCTGAGATCGTCACCGGCAAAGCGATTGCGACTGGCTTTCAGGGCGCGGGCCTGGGCGAGACGCTGCGCTTCGCCGGCCGCGACTGGACCGTGGTGGGCGTGTTCGACGCCGGCCGCACCGGCTTTGATTCGGAAATCTGGGGCGACGCCGAGCAAATGCTGCAGGCTTTTCGTCGCGGCGTTTTTTCCAGCGTGGTGTTTCGGCTCGCCGATGCGAGCCAATTCGAAGCCATCAAAGCCAAGCTCGCGGATGACCCACGCCTGACGGTCGAACTCAAACGCGAGGCCGTGTTCTATGCCGAACAAAGCGAGGCGCTGGCCAAGTTCATCAGCATCCTGGGCACGGCGCTGTCGGTGATTTTCTCGATCGGCGCCATCGTCGGCGCGATGATCACGATGTTTGCGGCGGTGGCCTCGCGGGTGGGCGAGATCGGCACCTTGCGCGCCTTGGGCTTCCAGCGCGGCGCGGTGCTCTTGGCTTTCATGTTGGAGTCGCTGCTCTTGGCCCTGGTCGGCGGTGTGATCGGTTTGGCAGCAGCCTCTTTGATGCAAACGGTCAATATCTCGACCACCAACTTCCAGACCTTCTCGGAGCTGGCTTTTCAGTTCAAACTGACACCGGCCATCGTCTGGCAGACGCTGCTGTTCTCACTGTTCATGGGCTTTGTCGGTGGCTTCATCCCGGCCTGGGGGGCGGCACGGATGAAGATTGTCGATTGCTTGAGAGCGGCTTGAAACGATTGCGCACCGCACTGCACCGCAAGGGGCTTGCCAGCTTGGCCGGTCTGGGCGACTATCACAACATGAATTCAGCCCACAAACCCAGCCGCCTGCTGCGAACTTGCAGCTTGATCGCACTCTTGATCGCCACCGCCGCCTGCGCCGAGGATCCCATGAGCAAACAAAGCCCAAAGACCGAACCCGCCAGCCAAGTCCTGTGGCGGCAGATCGTGGCCGAGGTCGGCGACGCCGCCTGCGACGGCCCACAGCAATGCCACAGCATCGCCATCGGCGCTAAATCATGCGGCGGGCCGGACAGCTATATGGCCTGGTCCAGCAAGAACACCGATGGCAAGAAACTGCGCAGCTTGGTCGAGCTGCATGCGGCGGCGCGCAGGGCCGAGAACGCCGTCAGCGATATGGCTTCAAACTGCCAGTTCGTGACCAATCCTGGCGCCACCTGCCAGGCCGGCCGCTGCGTCTTGCAAGCACCAGGCATCGGGCAGCAGCCCGGCAGCGCGATCTAAGCCTGGCGGCGCCATTTGGCGCGCGCCCGCATGACTGACAATCGCGGTCAGTCACCGGCTGGCTGCGGCGCTGCGGCAGCGCCAATCTCACTCTTTTTGCGGCCTCTTGGGCCTGACTTCTCATGACGAGCCCGGATTTCATCGAGGTCTACGAACAGGCTTTGGACAAAGCCTTTTGCCAGGAACTCATCGCACATTTCGAAGCGAGCGGCCAAGCCCAAAGAGGTGCGACCGGCAGTGGCGTGGACATCAGCATGAAAGACAGCTGGGATATCCAGTTGGACCGCTCGACCGGCTGGGCGAGCGTCGAACAAACGCTCAACGAGGCGGTACGACAAGGGTTCAGAAACTACTTGCGTCGCTATGCCCATATCGCGCTGGCGCCCTTGCAATTGAAGATGCAAGACCCGAACGGCGCCGGCTTGGTGCTGCTTGATGCCGAGCATGTGGCGCAGATGAACGACAGCCTGCTTGACGGGCTGATCGGCAAGGTGTTTCGCCCCGGCAAGATCAATATTCAAAAGTACCTGGCCGACCAAGGCGGCTACCCCTATTGGCACTGCGAGCAGTATCCCAAGTTGGATCAGGGTGAAGCCTTGCACCGCGCCGTCTTGTGGACCCTCTATCTCAATGATGATTTTGAAGCGGGCGAGACCGAGTTTCTTTACCAGCAACGCAAGATACAGCCCTGCACCGGCAGCCTCTTGATCGCCCCAGCGGGCTTTACCCATACGCATCGCGGCAATCGCCCTGCGCGCGGCAACAAGTACATTGCGACAAGCTGGATCTTGTATCAACGCGCCGAGAAGCTGTTTGCCTGACAAGCCGGTCACCGAGCAGCACGCCAAATGAAAAAAGGGCCGCAAGCACCGAGGTGCTGCGGCCCTTTCGCATGGGCAAAGCAGCGAACTGCTTTGCCACGCTTCGTTTTACTTACTGCGCGGACTGAACCGTTGGACGCGAACCGGTGGCCAATGGCACTGGATCGTTGGTGTTCACTTCCAGCAAGGTCAGGCCTTGAGCCACGCCGTCCACCTTGAAGCTGGCAGCGCCCAAGAAGCGCTGACCAGCGGCCAGGCCAGACCAGCTCGCACCCACCGAAGCGGTGCCGCCGACAACGGCCTTGCCAGGGGCCAGAACCTTCAGGGCGCCGCTGCCGGCTTCGCCGACGTTGACCGTCCAGCTTGACAGTTTGTAGGCTGTATCGGTGGTCTCAACGCCATAACCCACAACGCAGACCTTGTAGTTGCCTGCAGGCAGGCTGTTCAAGGTGACCATCTCGTTGGATGTATTGCCGCCGCTATTGCCCAACAGCGGCTGCCCGGCAGCGCTGGAGAACACCAACAGATCCAGATCGGACTGGCCTTGACCATTGCCGGTGTCGGCATCGAACAAAGCGACGCGAGTCACCAGATTGCCGGCCGGCACGGTCAGCAGATGGGTGTTCTTGCCCACCACACCGCCTGCACGGCAGTCGGCCAAGACGTTGGCCGAAGCCGTGGTCGTGGCTTGCTTGACGGTGCTGGCGGTCTTCACTGCGGCCTTCATGCCGGCCTTGTCGACCGTCATCGCGCCGGCAAAGCCGGTACCGATGGTGAAGACCTTGCTGCCGGACTGGGCTTCGCTGTAAACCGCGGCGGGCACTGCCATCGCCGAGCCACGCGCTGTCAGCGGGCTGCGCACGGTGTGCGTGCCGTCCGACAAGACCAGGGAGCCATAGGCCCATGTGTCGATAGGCGCGGTAGTACGGGTCAGCTTGACCGAGAAGGTCTGCTTGGCACCCGGAGCGATCGTGAAGCTCGCTGGCGTCACTTCCACATTGAAGCCAGGCAAGGTACCCACTGCGTTGTAGGTCGCGCTGCTGTCGTCCACATTGGTGACCGTACGGGTCACTGTCTGCACACCCATCACACTAGCCACTGTCACCGAAGGCAGGTTCAGGTTATGCGCCTGAATGCTGCCAACCGAGCTACATGTTGCTGCGTTGTAGATGGCCAAATTCAGGCCGCAGCTGAAGCGGGCGTAGTCAATTGCGCCAGCGTCGTACACCAGACCCGGGTCCGTGGCCAGATTGGGGCGCACATGACCGGCGCCTTGTGCCCAAGGCAGGCGGCCATTGGCGTTGGCGGTTGGGCTCCATGGCAGTGGCAGGTTGACACCGTCGTTATAGGTGTCGCCGGCGGTGGTCATCAGGGCCGACTTGATCATGGCAGGCGTCCAGTCAGGGCGCTGTTGCTTGACCAAGGCTGCCAGGCCAGCGATATGCGGGCTGGACATCGAAGTACCCGAGATCATGCCTTCGGCCGTCTTGGTGGTGCTGCCACCGGCGACCAGGGCTGCAGCCTCGGCAGCGCTGATGCTTGGCTTGTAGGCCGCAACAATGTCCACGCCCGGTGCCGTGAAGTCAGGCTTCAGGATGGTGTTGTTGGCCACATTGGGGCCGCGCGAAGAGAAGCCCGCCATTTGCGGAGCGACCACGTCGCCAAAGCGAACAGCTGCAATGCCGACCGAGCCCTTGGCGCTCGGATTGGCGGCCACAAAAGACTTCACAGCCGCGCCATCAACCGCATTGATGTGAACGGTTGGCACCGAGTGCGGCTCGGCCACCAAGCCGGCGCCGTTGTCGGCCAGAATCATGCCGATGCCGCCAGCTTGGGCAACCGCCAAGCTCTTGTTCACACGGGCCGTGACGCCGCGTGTGCAAACCACGATCTTGCCCGCCACCTTGGCAGGGTCCAGGGTCACCGCACCATCAGCGGCGCCGTAGCACAGATCAGCCTGGCCCGCGTTGGCACCTGCCAAAGCGGCGACCGTTGACAGGATCAAGTTCTTGTCACTGACCAATTGCTGGTTCACCGAAGCGCCAACATAGTCGCCGCTGCCCGTCACCGAAGCCACTGCACCGACGCTGCGGTCATGGGTGGAGGCGGCCACGGTGGCATGCCAAGGGCCAAGGTTGGCGGCTGGGTTTGTGTTGGGGCCGGAGTTGCCGGCCGAGGCCGCCACGAACACGCCTGCATTCGATGCGTTCAGGAATGCCACTTCAACTGGGTCGTTGAAGGTGCCGCCACCGGCTGTGGGGCCGATCGAGTAATTGATGACGTGAGCGCCATCCTTAACGGCTTGGTTGATCGATGCAATGCTGCTGGACGAAGCGCAGCCGCCATTGGTTGCCGTGGTGCCGGTGAAGCAGGTCTTGTACGAAGCCAAACGGGCGCGCGGCGCAATGCCGGACATATTGCCCATATTGATCGTGTTGATGCTCGACGGCACATTGGCATTGCCACCTGCAGTGGACAAGGTGTGTGAGCCGTGGCCGCCGCCGTCACGGCCGGACAGGAATTCGGTGGCAGCGATGGGTGCGGTGGCAGCGACAAAGGAGCGAATGCCCAGCAGCTTGTTATTGCAGTTGCTGGCAGTGATGCCGCCCTTGGTGGTTTCGCAAATGCCTTTCCACTTGGCTGGTGCTGGGCCATAGGCCAAGGTGCCGCTGGCGTCATGGGTAGGCACGCCGTCGGAGTTGACCTTGTCAGCGAAGCTGAGGTTTTCTGGCCAGACGCCGCTGTCCACCATGGCGATGATCATGTCTTCACCGGCCACATTCTTGCCGCCGGCAGCATCCCACAGGCCACCAGGCTGATCCAAGCCCAGGAAGGTCGAGGTGTAGCTGGTGTGAGGCTGGGCCATCTCGTCGGCGTCGATGCGCGCGACATTGATGTTCTTCTTCAGCGCCCGCACTTCAGTTTCGGTCAGCATGGCGGAAAAGCCATTCATCACGACGTCGAATTTGAAAGTTACGTTAGCGGGATTGATCGCCACCAGCACATTGTTTTGCTTCGTGGCCAGATGGGCCATATAGGCTTGCACATCAGCAGCGCTGACGTCCAGGCGCGTTCCCGCAGCAGGCTTGGTGGCAGGCAGTCCGGCGATGCCGCCGGTGTAGGACGCAACAGGCGCGCCTTCCAATTGCACGATGTAGGAGCGACGGGCTTCTTGAGCCTGTGCGGACAAAGCCATGCTGCTCAGCAGGGCCAACACGGCCAGTGATGCTGGGCGAAGAGTGTTTTTGATGCTCATTCTTGGTTTCCTATTGCTTGTGACAATTCAAACGGATTTGCGGCGAGCGATGGCGCCAACACCTGCCAGGCCCAGGCCCATCAGCAGCCAAGTGCTTGGCTCAGGGACGGCCACAGCGATGTTGTCGATGGCGAACTGGGCGAGGTTCTCGGCCTGGCTGGAGCAAGCGCCGTCGATGTCATAGATACAGGCGTTGAACATGATGGACTTGAAGTCGGTCTTGCTGAACTGGCCGCTGATATTCCAATGCGTGAACAGATAGTCGCCATTGGCGTCCTGGCCACTGAATTCCTTGGAGATGCTGGCCAGCGTGCCGTTCATACGGACGCCCGTTACCTGCAGACGGCCGACCGGGCCACTGATGGCTTGGGGCAGGGGCAGCACGAAGCCGAAGTCCAGGCCTTGCAAACGAATCGCGTTGCCGGCGGTGTACTTGACACTCAGGCCACCATCGTTCAGGCCCAGGTAATAGCTGCTGTCATTGCCCTTGGGGCAAGTCAAAATGTCGCAAGCGAAGGTATCGCCAGCGCCGACCGTCGCACCCGAAAAGCCCTCGCCCAGCACGGTCATGGTGGTCAAGCCATCCACAAAGCTCTGGCCGCCGTCAAAAATATCCGGAGCGACGCTTTCGAAGGTGATCAACTCGGCCGATGCCGCCGAACAAGCAGTCGCCGCAGCGATGGCCAAAGCCAGATTGACAAATTTCTTCATGTCTAAATTCCTCGTTTCGAATGTTTAGGCTTTTGGGCCTCATGTTTGAAACACACAGCGGGTCTGAAGGGTCTCCAGACGCATGCGTCACCAAGCTGATCGGACTTGAAGCGACCAGATATCACTTCAAGGGTTCGAAGCACCGATTCTCTGTACTTGTTGCGCCATGCCCATCCCGACTTGCCCGCCCCCCATGCCGGGGGGGAGAGTGTTTTCCCTAGGCCGTTTGCATCGAATCGAGACAATTCACCGGTTATAGACGGCGGCGTAATTTCTAGACCTTGCCGTTTATGACAAGGGTTAGCACCAATAGTGTCGAATAGCGGAAAAACATCAACAGCAAAAGCTGTACAGCTCTTGCGCTTTCGATTGCCGGCATAAGAGGCCGGACCGGGAGGCCGCGCACCTCGGCAGCCGCGAGCCGCACGCGAACTGCAGAGCTAGCGACCTAGAAGCCCAGCCCCGATGCAGGCACGCCTGGGACGGCAGGGCTTGCTCCATCTGCCTCGACGCCCGGCTTGAGCGCAGCGGCCGCCTCTGCATTGGCGGCAAACACCCAGTCTTGTGCCTTGGCAATCGGTGTGCCGTCGGGCTGCACCTGGCGCAGCATGGGCTGCTCGGAGCGGCTGTGCACAGCGTTGAAGGTCTGAGGGTTGGCGGGATCAGGCACCAAGACCCAATCGGCCTTGCCGGTGAAAGGGTCGGCATAAGCGCGCCGCAGATGATGGCGCGTCTTGGGGCCGCGCCGGTCGGCCAACAAGTCCTCAAGGCTGCCAGGGTATTGCGCCAAGCCCGGCGAGGTCTTCAAGTAACTCGCTATCGCCTGGGCGATCTCATTGCCGCGGAATTCGAGCTCGCGCTCGCGTTCACGCTGCGCGGCTGTGCTCCATGACGTCCCCAAGGCCGCCAGACCCGCCGCCGTGATGGCGACAAAGAAGAGCAAGCCGAGGTAGGTGAAGCCGCGCTGGCGGCCGAAGTGCGCCGAATTCAAGCCGACCGCTGGGCCGCCACGGGCCAGAGGCCCGTGGCCCTCGCCAGGCAAAAGCAGGCCGCAGCCTGTTTGTGTCCGGGCTCGACCCCAAGGTCGGCGCTGCCCCCACGCGTGGGGCAAGCCCCGCGCGCGGGGGCACCCCCACGGGGGGGCAAGGGCCCCCCGCATGGGGGGCGCCGAGGGGTTGGCGAGGTTGGGGCGGAAAACCGCAAAAAGGGGCAGATACCCAGGGGGGGCGGGGTTGCCCCAACGGGGGGGTTCACCCGCGC
>CAUPEV010000138.1:0-13557 GCA_963510335.1 uncultured Roseateles sp. | reverse complement strand
TGGGTGCCACGCTGCTGGTGCAAACGCGCGCCCAGCGCCTCACATTGCAAGGCGATACCGTGCAGGCCTTGATTTGCCAGCCGGTCGGGCTGGACGGATCGGCCAATGGCCCTGAGCTGAGCATCACGGCCCGCCATTTCGTCGTCGCCGGCGGTGCCATCAACTCGCCCGCGCTGCTGCTGCGCTCGCACGCCCCTGACCCTCATGGCCTGCTGGGCACACGCACCTTTTTGCACCCCACGGTGGCCAATCACGCGCAAATGCCCGCACCGGTGGAGGGCTGGGCCGGCGCACCTTTGAGCGTCTTCTCGGATCACTTCCTGCACCAAGGTCCGGTCGACGGGCCGATCGGCTACAAACTGGAAGTCGCCCCCGTGCACCCCGGTTTTGCAATGACCAATCTGGGCGGCGTCGGCCCGACGCTGGCCGAACGCGCCAAACTAATGCCTTATGCCAACGTGATGATTGGTCTGCTGCGCGACGGCTTCCATACCGAATCAAGCGGCGGCACGGTCAGTTTGAAGAGCGACGGCAGCCCGCAGCTGAACTACCCGCTGAATGCCTACCTGCTCGACGGCGCCCGGCGCGCCCACCTGAGCATGACCGAAATCCAGTTCGCCGCCGGCGCCAAGACCGTGCGTCCGGTGCATGAGCTGGCGCGCGACTATGGCTCATGGGCCGAGGCCAAGGACGCCATCAACAAGCTGCCCTACAAACCTTTCCTCACCACGGTTGGCAGCGCCCATGTGATGGGTGGCTGCCGCATGGCCGCGGACGCCGGGCGCGGCGTGGTGCGACCCGACGGCCAGCATTGGCAGCTAAGCAATCTGTCCGTGCATGACGGTTCGGTCTTCCCGACCAGCATTGGCGCGAACCCGCAGCTCTCGGTCTACGGCCAGGCGGCAAGAATGAGCACGGCCTTGGCCAAGCGCTTGAACGGGCGAGAGGTTCGGCTGGTCTAGGCCGCCGACGCTGCTAGGGGATAGCCCGCGAGAAGCGGGCTGTAGGCGCGGTGTCTAATGCGGGCCTCGCCCTAGCGGCAGACCTGCACGGATCATGCGCCTACACGCCCTTCTTTTCAGCCTGGCTTCGGCCCATTACTCGGCAGTGCCCGCTTGGGCGCAGAACACCGCAGACGCGGCCCCTCTCGTGGCCGAGGAGTCGCTGCGGGCCAACCTGTCGCTATTGGCCTCTGACCTTTTCGAAGGTCGCGGCACCGGTCAGCGCGGTGCTGATTTGACCGTGGCCTATCTGGAAACGCAGGCCAAGGTGCTGGGTCTGCAGCCGGCTGGACCTGGCGGCAGCTACCGCCAAGCCGTGCGCCTGCTGGGCACAAAAACGCTACACGCGCAAAGCCCCATGCGCATCGAGGGTGTCAGCAAGGGCGAACCTATGCCCGCGCTGAAGTTCGGCAGCGACTGGGTCTACGGCAGCGGCAATGGTCAGGCTCTGAATCGGATTGCAGACGATCTGGTGTTCGCCGGCTACGGCATCAGTGCGCCCGAGGAGCGCTGGGACGACTTCAAAGGCCAGGACCTGCGCGGCAAGATCCTGATCGTGCTGGCCAACGACCCCTACCCCACCGAGGCGGAGCCCGGCCGCTTCGCGGGCAAGGCCATGACGATCTACGGCCGCCGTGGCTACAAATATGAGGAAGCCTTGCGTCGCGGCGCCAAGGGCGTGCTGGTGCTGCACACCGAAGCCTCGACGCTCAGCAGCTGGAGCGTCGTGAGTCAAGGCGCCTTGAGCGAGCAGTTTCAGCTCGACGGCAGCCAACCCGGTCTGCCCTTGCAAGGCTGGATCAGCCAGCCGGCGGCCCAGCAGCTTTTTCAAGCCGCAGGCCTGAATCTGGACGAACTGCGCGCGCAAGCCGAATCGCGCGAGTTCAGACCCGTCGCACTGGGTCTGCGCCTGCAAGGTGAGCTGCACGCCGAAGTACGCCGCTTGGAGCAATTCAATATTGCCGGCCTGGTGCCGGGCAGCGACCCCAAGCTCAAAGATGAGTTGGTGATCTACACCGCCCACTGGGACCACCTCGGCAAGCTCACGCAGGCCGACGGCAGCACCCAGATTTTCAACGGCGCGGTGGACAACGCCTCGGGCACCGCCGCCCTGCTGGCGATGGCACAGGCCGCCGTCCGTCAGCCGACGCGGCGCAGCCAGATGCTTCTCTGGGTCGCGGCCGAGGAACAAGGCCTGCTGGGCAGCGCCTGGTATACGCAGCAGCCGCTGTGGCCGCTGGCGCGCACGGCGGCCAACCTGAACCTGGACACGCTGAATTTTGTCGGCCGCACCCGCGACATCGGTGCCCATGGCGCCGAACGCAGCGACTTAAGCGCAGTTGCCGCGCAGGTGGCCGCGCAAATGGGCTTGGAGATCGCACCGCCACGCGTCGACGTGGGCGGCTACTACTTCCGCAGCGACCATTTCAGCTTCGCCAAGGCCGGGGTACCGGCGTTTTCGGTCAGCAGCGGCAGCCAATACCTGGGCGACGCCGCAGCGCAGACCGCCAAGCGCAGCGCCTACGGCCAGCGCTATCACCAAAGCAGCGACATCTATGACCCCAATTGGGACCTCTCAGGCATGCGCGAGCAAGCGCAATACACGCTTGCATTGGGACGCTCGATTGCCAACGCCCAG
Source organism: uncultured Roseateles sp. (assembly GCA_963510335.1). Lineage (GTDB taxonomy): Bacteria > Pseudomonadota > Gammaproteobacteria > Burkholderiales > Burkholderiaceae_C > Paucibacter_A. Next base: position 10,917 of record CAUPEV010000138.1, on the reverse strand, counting down.
GCAATGCCGGCCTGGAAGGCGGGCGACCCGTTTGGCGCTGTCAAGCGCTAAGGATTGCAGCCTCGCTCACCTTCCATTCGGCGCCTTCATCCAAGAGATCACCCGTAGCAAAACGCCATGCTATTCATGACAAGACCCTGCCCGAACTGCCATAGGTCGCATGGCTTCTCCACTTGGGCCGCAGCAAACTCATCGGTGATACAACCATTGAGATGCCAAAGCTGATCGCAATACTTTCACCAGACCGGATTCGCCATTTGGGTCTGGTTCATGATCTTTTTTCCAGCGGGCCTGCTTTTCGCGCTGCACTGGGCCTTGGGCGTGGCGGCAATCTTGATTGCACCTAACGCCGCGCTCGTCTACGTGGGCCGAAAGCACCCGCTCGTGCCCGGCCCAAAAACAAGGCTGAGGCCGGCGATGGCGTGTAGCTAAGGCCGAATTTGTACGTGCTGCTTGAAGTCCGTTTGAGTGCCACAGAAACTTCGCTACGATGGCTCCATGTCCTTAGCTCAATTCACCGGCCTGGCACTGGCCGGCATCGCCCGCCTGATCACCGGTGCCCAGGGTCACTGGAAGGGTTGCCCGCCGATGGCGGAGCAGCGCATTTATTTCGCCAATCACCAAAGCCACTTTGACTGGGTCTTGATCTGGGCGGCGCTGCCGGGCGATCTGCGCGCGCAAACGCGGCCCATCGCGGCGCGCGATTACTGGACCAGCAGCCCGCTGAAAAAATGGATTACCAGCGCGGTGTTCAACGCCATATATGTCTCGCGCACCCGCGCCACACCGGACGAAGACCCGCTTGAGCCGCTGATCGAAGCGCTCGCCCAAGGTGACTCGGTGGTGATATTTCCCGAAGGCACCCGTTCCAACAAAGGCGAACCACAGGTCTTCAAGGCGGGCCTGTTTCATCTGGCCGAGCAGTTTCCGCAGGTCAAGCTGATCCCGACCTGGATAGACAATGTTCAGCGCGTGATGCCCAAAGGCGAAGTGGTGCCGGTGCCGATTCTGTGCACCGTCACTTTTGGTGCCCCGATGCAGCTTGAGCCGCAAGAAGACAAGCGGGCTTTTCTGGAACGAGCACGCGCCGCGGTGCTGGCACAGCGGCCCGGCGGAGCACGGGTATGAACTGGGCCTGGCTCAGCGCCCCTAACCCCTTGAGCGCCTGGACGCCCAGCGAGCAAGTGGGCCTGCTGTTCGTCATTCTGTTCGGCGTGCTTTTGCTGACCAGCATAGGTAGTTTTCTGAATGGCTTGCGCGACACCGGCGACAGTCCACAAGCGCAAGACACGCGCGCCAAGCGGCAACGCTTCGCGCATGAGTTGCGGCTGGCCTGGTTTGGCTCCACCGTCTTTTGGCTGGCCTGGGTGGCCGGGCCGATTGGCGCGACCTTGCTGTTCGGCGTTTTGTCTTTCCTGGCGTTGCGCGAGTACATCACGCTTTTGCACACGCGCCGGGGCGACCATCGCAGCCTGCTCTTGGCGTTCTTTGTGATCCTGCCCGTGCAATACGCGCTGACCGGTGGACGCTACTTTGATTTGTTCTCGGTGCTGATTCCGGTCTACAGTTTTCTGGCGATTCCCGTTGTCAGTGCCTTGGCCGGTGACCCGGCGCGCTTTCTGGAACGTAACGCCAAGATTCACTGGGGCATCATGGTCTGCGTCTATGGACTGTCGCATGCACCGGCGTTGCTCTTACTCGAGTTTCCGGGCTATTTGGGCAGCGGCGCCTTCTTGCTGTTCTTCCTGGTGGCCGTGGTCGCTTGCGGCCAGTCGGCGCAGTTGGCCGCGACGCGGCGGCTGCGCAGGCGGCCCTTGGCGCGCCAGATCAGCCGCGATTTTTCACTGCGTGCTTGGTGGATAGGCGCCCTGGCGGCCGGCCTCGCTGGCGCCGCCTTGTTCTGGATCACGCCGTTCAAGGCTAGCCAAGCCATGCTGATGGCCTTTGTCGCCGCCGGCGCTGGCAGCTTTGGCGGGCTGATCATGCAGGCCTTGAAGCGCGACGCAGGCGTACACAACTGGGGCAATCTCAGCGCCATCACCGGCGCCGTCGGACTGCTTGACCGTATTGCCGTGCTCTGCTTTGCCGCGCCGGTTTTCTTTCATTCGGTGCGCTGGTATTTCGAGTTGTCGCTCTAAGCAATTGCGGCGGGTAAGCGGCCGCAATGTGCTCGGAGCAGCCGTTCACCTTCAAACGATGTTGCTCCGGCCATGGCTATCGGGTGCGCGACTCCGCTCGTGTCCCCCGGCTACGCCTCCTCCTTTACCTCGCTTCGCCGCACACCCGACAGCCATGGCGTTGGCTCTTTCGTCTCGGCCGATCCTGTCGGATCAGGAAAACTGGGTGTTCTGTGCAGCGAGGTAAAGGAGGAGGCCGCAGGCCGGGGGACACGAGCGGAACAGAGCACCCAGTCGTCCTGATCATCGCAGTTCGCAGCGTCAAAGCTGTGCGACTGGTTCGGGCAAACAGCGGTCGCCACCCATGCGCACAATGCCCCTTCCCTGCAGCTATCGCGGCCAATCGCTGCCTGGCGGCAAAGGGCAAGGAGTGACTCCGAAGGCCGCCGGCACGGTTTCTCACCGACCGTCATGCTGCACGTAAGCTGCGACACTCCGAACTATGAGAATTCTTGGTATTGACCCCGGTCTGCAGACAACGGGTTTTGGCGTCATCGACGCCGACGGCCCGCGCCTGAGCTATGTGGCCAGCGGCACCATCAAGACCAGCGCGGTGGCGACCGGCGATCTGCCGGCGCGCCTGAAAATCATCTTCGACGGCGTGCGCGAGGTGACGGCGCGCTACCAGCCGCATTGCGCGGCAGTCGAGATCGTGTTCGTCAACGTCAACCCGCAGTCCACCTTGCTCTTGGGCCAAGCGCGCGGCGCCGCTATCACCGCACTGGTGTCGAATGACTTGGCTGTGTCCGAGTACACCGCGCTGCAGATGAAAAAAGCAGTGGTCGGCCATGGACACGCGGCCAAGGAACAGGTGCAGGCGATGGTGCAGCGGCTGCTGAACCTGCCGAGCGAGCCCGGCAAGGACGCCGCCGATGCGCTGGGCCTGGCCATCATGCACGCACATGCGGCCGTGTCTTTCGAGGCCATGAGCCGCAGCACCACCTTGCAGCGGCGCCAGCATGCGCAGTTCAAGGGCGGTCGCACCTATTGACCAGCGCCAAGATGAGCAGTTTAGAAAAATCAATGTCAAACCCGCCCCAGCAATCCATCACCGCGATCGGCCGCTTGCCGGCTTTGCTGCGCTATTGGCGCTGCTGCTACGGCCTGATCGGCGTGCTGCCGGGCCTGGCCTGTGCCGCGTTAGGGCTTGCGCTGCGCTTGCCTTGGCCGCTCACGTTCGCGCTGGTCACCGCCTTGGCTCTGCTCGGCATCAGCCTGGGCCGGCGCTTTGCAGGCTTGCGCTTCGAGCACTACCGCGCCGAGCTGCATGAAGGCGAAGGCATCGTCTTGCGCAGCGGCATCTGGTGGCGCAGCGAGGTGTGGGTACCGACAGCGAGACTGCAGCATTTGGACGTCGCCCAAGGGCCGCTGGATAGGCGCTGGGGCATGGCGACCTTGAGCCTGCACACGGCCGGCAGCCATGATCAGCACACCCGCATTCATGGTCTGCCGCTCGACCAAGCCCATGCCTTGCGGGAGCATTTGATGCCACGCCAAGCGATCCAGCATGAGTGAGCCGCAGCACCCACAAGGTCTGCAGCCGCTGCACTGGGCCTCTTGGTTATTCGGCATTGCGGGCTTGCTCAAACAGCTCTTGGGCCCCTTGGTGGCGCTGCTGATTCTGGGTCACAAAGACGCGCAATGGGTTTTGTGGGCCCTGCCCGCGCTGCTGGCGCTGACCCTGCGCTCGGTGCTGCGCGCGCGCGCATTCCGCTATGAAGTGACGGCAAGCGAGTTGCTGGTGCGCGAAGGTGTGCTGGATCGCTCGCTGCGCCACATTCCGCTGGCGCGCATACAGAATGTGACGCAGCGCCGCGCTTTCCTGCACCGGCTGTTTGGCGTGACCGAGTTGCGCCTGGAGTCGGCCGCCGGGGGCAAGCCTGAGGCGGTGATGAAGGTATTGAGCATGGCGGCTGCAACGCAGCTGGAGGCCTTGCTGCGCGGCGCGCCCGACGCCAGCCGGCCAGCGGCGGACAGCGACGCCCCACGACTCTTGTTCACCATGCCGCTGCGCGAGGTCTTGATGCTGGGCTTGACCAGCAACCGCGGCAAACTGATGGTGGCGGCCCTGTTTGGCGCCGTGATGCCAAATCAAACGCTGCGCGCTATGGCCAACCGATGGTCTGAGCTGCCGATGACCGCGCTGGCGCAGGCCTTCAGCGACGATCTGCATACCCAACGCTGGCTGCATTTGGCTGCGCTGACCATTGGCTTGATGCTGCTCGGCTTGGTGATCCTGCAGCTCTTTTCAGCGGCCATGGCGCTGCTCAAATTTCATAACTTCCGACTTGAGCAGCAAGGCGAGCGCTTATTGAGTTCCTCGGGCCTCACGACCAGAACACGCGCCGCCGTGCGCCTGCCCAGGCTGCAGCGCTGGGAGCTGAGCGCCTCTTGGCTGCAACGTCGCTTGAAGCGCTGCCAGTTGAGCGTGACGGTAGCCGGCGTCAGCCATGACGAAGGCAAAGAAGAGAAGTTCGGCAGCTTCAAAGAATTGGCGCCCCTGGCTACGCCAGAGCAAGCTCAGCAGTTATTGCGCCTGTGCCTGCCCCAATTGGATTGGCATGGCCTGGCTTGGCGACCCTTGGCCGATGCCGGCTTTAAGCGTCGGCTGTTCGGCCAAGCGCGCTGGATGGCGCTGCTTTGGGTGGCGCTGATGGCTGGCAATCTGCTCTTCGCAGCACCCTTGGCTTGGCCCCTGCTGCTGGGCGCCGCCGCCTTCGCTTTGACGGCGCTGACGCTGCATGCGCGCGCCTGGCTGCGCTTTGCCGCCTATGCAATGTCCGGCGACCTGATGGTTTACCGCAGCGGTGTGTTCACCCGGCGCTGGGTCATTGTGTCGGCGCCCAAGCTGCAAAGCTTGCGCCTGTACAGCTCGGGGCTGGATCGCCACTTCGGCTTGCAACACCTGCAGGCCGACACCCAAGGCGGTAGCGGTTTAGCGCGCGCCCTGGACATTCCTTATCTGCCAGCGGCCGAGGCCGAGGCGATCAGGGCAGCGCTCTGGCAAGGCCTGGTGAAGGCGACGATCCCGCCGCCGCCCCCACCACCAACAACAACACTCAGGCCTTGACGGCGCGCCGGCGCACCACGGCGCCCACGGCCAGGATGCCGGCCAGGCTCAAGGCCCAGGTAGACGGCTCAGGCACGGCGCTGATGCTCAGTTCGCCTGTGCTGTCTGCACCATTGAGGCTGTAGGCAAAACCGCTGCTGCCCCAAAAAGACTGCAGCTGCAAATCTCCGCCGGCGACATTGGCAAAACCGGCATTCGGGCCGATCAGCAAGCCGCCTTCAAACTGGGCGTAGGCGTCAACGGCTTGGGGCAGATGGTAGGTCTGACCCAGGAAGCTGACGTCCAAACTCAGCAGATCAACGCTTCCGTCCGGGCCTGCCAGGGCAGCCGCCGCGTCGTCGTAGCTGAACTGCACATTGATGGCTTGACCGACCAAGCTCGGTGCGGCGGCGCTGAAATCGACAACACCGGTGAAGTTGAAGCTGGCAGCCGTTGCTGCTTGCGATGCCAGTGCCAAAGTGGCGGCCAAGGCGAGAGTTTTGAGATTGAAGTTCATGATCTTGTCTGCTTTAAAAATGAGGTTGAGAGGGTCACTCAGAACTTGTAGTTAGCGGTGCTCAGCTTGTCGCAGCTCAAGCCCTTCAGCTGAACCAGCGGCCGGCTGCGTGCCAAGCCGCCTGAGGCATTGATGCCAATCACCGCCGCGCCGACCGCATTGCTGCACACCACATGGCCGGAAGCCAAGGGGTCGGCGCTGCTGATGCCAAGTGAGCGCATCAACTGGCCCAGGTCGAGCAAGTCATCTGCAGGCGTGAAGTCGGTGATGCTGTCGCCGGCATCGATCATGCTGGTGTAGACGAACTGGTCGCGGCCCTTGCCGCCAGTCAGCGTGTCGGCACCGGCGCCGCCTTCGATGATGTCGTCACCGTCGCTGCCCACAAGCGCGTCACGGCCGGCGCTGCCCTTGAGCTTCTTGTACAGGTTCAGGCCCATCAGCATCGGGTCATGGTCTGAGGACTTGAAGGCCGTCGGCTGGTAGTAGGCGGGCGGGTTGAACTCGTTGTTGTAGTCCAGCACCAGCGGCTCATCGGCATTGATATGCCAAGAAGTCGCGTAGCTGATCTTCGGAGCGATGGACGCAGTACCGAAGCCATGATCCAAGCGGCCGGCAAAACCGTCGAACACATAGGAGTAATGCTCGGGGTCGAACTTGCCCACCAGATCGACAATGGCGCCGCCCGCTGTCAGCTCAGCGATGGGGTCTTCTTGCGCGTAGGCATTGAAGTCGCCGAGCAGGACCACGTCTTGCGTGCCGGCAGCCGCTTGCACTGTGGGCAGGAAGCTGCGCAGTTGCTTGGCTTGCAAGATGCGGTTGGCGTTGTAGCAACCCTGCAGATCGCCCTGATCCGCATTGGCGCCCGCAGCGCTAGAGCAGCTCTTGGATTTCAGGTGGTTGACGACCACGGCGAAGCGCTCGCCGTTGGCGGCCTGGAAGCCCTGCGCATAAGTTGGGCGATTGTTGACCGGGTGACTATCGGACAGCGTGGCGCCGGCAACCAGTTTCAGCTTGGCTGGCTTGTAAATCATGGCCACGCGGATGGCATCATCACCGGTGTCAGCAGGCAATGGTGCAGCAGCATAAGTGCCCGAACCCAGCACGGCGTTGAGGCCGTCGACCAGGTTCAGCAGCGCCACATTGCCATTGTTCTGAATCTCCATCAAACCGACCACATCGGCGTTGATGGTGCTCAGCGAAGCGACGATCTTGGCGCGCTGGCGGCCGAACTCAGTGGCGTTATTGGCGCCGCGGCAGTTGGCGGCCGAAATGGCACCGCCCAGGCTGCAGCCCTGGTTGGTCTCGCCGCTGGCGGTCTGACCGTTGATGAAGGTGGTGAAGTAATTCAACACATTGGCGCTGGCGATGCTGATATTGCCGCCAAGCACCGGCGCGCTGTAGCTTCGCGGGTTGCTGCGCTCGAACACAGGCATACCGACCGGCTGCAAGCGATACATCGAAGCACCGGTGGCGCTGGCTGTGGCCAGACCGTAGTCGATCACACCGGTCAAGGATTCGATCGTGTCGCCGGCGCGCACTGTCAGGTCCTCGCCCATAAAGGGCACGACGGCGGGGTTTTGCACCGAGCTGTTGTCATCCAGGATGATGGCGCGGGCCAGATTGCGCTTGGCCATGTCCAGCGCATCGGGGCCTGGGCGCATCACATTGGTCGGGTTGAGCAGGCGCCCGCCAGCGGCCAGCGTCAGCTGACCATAGCGGCCGAGGAAATAGTTTTGTTGCACCATCACCGGGCCGGCCAAGGTGACCAACATGCCCTCGTAAGCCTCCAATGCGCCGGTCGCCAAGGTGCTCAGATCGATCACCGTTGGCGTGATGGCATGACCGCTGCTGATCGTGGTCAGGCCACTGATGCTCTTCAGCTGCGTGATGGTGCTGTTGCCGGACACAAACTCGGCCACTTGGCCGCTCAACTTGACTTCTTGCCCGACCGACACCGTAGGCTGCGTGGCGGTGTAGACAAAAATGCCGTCCGAGGTGGACGGGTTGCCGTCGCCATTGCGGTCTTGCAGATAGAAGCCGGTAGGGGCCAGGTAGGTGACGATGCCGCCGGTGCTGACGGTGGCGTTTGCCATCGGGCTGCTGGCGCCGCTACCTTGAATGTCATAAATAGGCGTGAAGCCGGCTGCCACGACCTTGATCGTGCAACTCGCGCTTTGCGCTTCGTTATTGGCCCAAGCCAGATTCAAGTTGTAGCTGCCGCCTGCGACGCTGCTGCTGACTTCGATCTCTTGCGTGGCGACGCCGCCGTCGACCGTGGCTGCAGTAAAGGTTCCGAGCGTGAACGCTGCTGGCCAATTGCCGCTGATGGCGGCGGCATTGACGACGCTGTCAAGGTCACTGGCCGTCACGCTAAAGCGCGCAGCGCTGCCGGCAGTGACGTTCGCATCCGGGCAGACCGGGACGATGGGCTTGTCAAGCGGAGGCGTTACGCCGCCACAGACATTGAACGTCGACGCGGTGTTGCGCGGCGCAGCAAGTGCGGCGGAGAAGTCACTCTGGTTTTGATCGCTGTCCGTGCAGCCGCCCTGCGCACGAAACACTGCATTGGTGTTTGAAGTCGCTGGTGTTGGACCGGCGCCTTCAAACGGCGTTGCGCCGCTGCCGTAGGCCACCAAGTCCAGCACGCTTGCTGCCGTTGCGCTGGCGACCGGGCTGGCGATACTGGCCAATACCACCTTGCCGGCGGTGCCGCCCATCGCCAAGGTGCCGATCTTGTCAGGCGTAGGCAAATTGACCGTGCCACCGGTGCCGGCGGCTTGCTGCACCAAGAAGTACTGCCCCGGCTGCAGCGTCACATTGGGCAATGCCGTGGCCTGGAAGCTGGTGCCACCTGCGCTCGCATATTGCACGCTCCAGCCATTGAGGCTCACAGCCGATGCACTGCGGTTGAATAACTCGATGAAATCGTTTTTTAGCGTGGCGCCGTTATTGCCGCCGCCGCCATATACCTGGCTGATGACAACATCGCTTGCCGCCATCACGGCCGGGGCTGCAAATGCGACAGCCAATAGGCTGACAAGAGTTTTCAATTTCATACAGACTCCAGGAGGGGGTATAGAGAAACCAGTTAAACAAAAACCTATTGCTGCCGCACGCATCGAACAGGCAATGGCAAACGTTTGCCACTACCGGTTCCGGCCCGCGCCATGTTCAGCTTGCCGACATGCTAGCGCTGAAATGTGACAAGCCGGGACACCGTATTCACGGGGTTGCATTAATTAAAAGTAAGTGCGCCCTCTCAAAATAAAGGGTTTACCCGGCGCAAAAGCCAATTATTTTTGGCAACCGACATAAATTCGTAACAAACTAGCACAGTTGTTTTTTATCTCTAGGGTATTCACTAGGATTGATCGAGTATCGTCATGTGGATCATTGAACCCTGGCTCGGGTTTGGTGCAAAAGTAAATCAGCAATGACGGCCTTTGAGGCAAACTCGGCGCGCACCTGGCGAAAGCAGCTTTCGAGCAAGCTCGATTCCGTCAAGCAAGAAGTCTGCCGGCGGCTCGATTTCCCCGCCATGCCTGCCCGTAAGTCCGCAGGTCCGCCAGCCTCCTAGAATCGGGGCTCGGCTCCATGCCGCTTGTGGCCCTCCTAGCTTCTTCTCTGTTGCGCTGGCCCGCGCCGACCCGTATTGCCCAGCCCAATAGTTGACTCCATGACTCTGAAACAAATGATTGCCGGCTTTGTGCGCCGGCATTGGGCCTCCTATGCGGCGGCAGCGCTGATGCTGTTCAGCATCGCGCTGCTGACCGTCTGGATTCCGCGGCAGGTCGGCCATGTGGTTGACGGCTTGATTGCAGGTACCTTGCAAGGCCCAGCCTTGCTGCAGCAACTGGCGCTCTTGGTGGGATGCGGCGCGTTGATCTATTTGCTGCGTGTCGGCTGGCGCCTGGCGCTGTTTGCGGCCGCCTACCGCTTAGGGCAGGAGTTACGCACCAGGCTCTATCATGTCCTGACCCTGCAAGGACCGGTGTTCTTTCAAGCCAAGCGCAGCGGCGATTTGATGGCACTGGCGACCAACGACATCGACGCCGTGGAAATGGCGGCCGGCGAAGCGCTGTTGGCAGCTTTTGACGGCTCACTGACCTTGATCCTGGTGCTATCCATGATGACCTTGGGCGTTGACTGGCGTTTGGGTCTGGCGGCACTGATTCCCTTTCCCTTCATGGCCTATGCCTTCTGGCGCATCTCCGAGAAGGTGCATCAGGCCTGGCAAAGCTCGCTCGGACGCTTCTCCGGCCTGAATCAACATGTGCAAGAAGGCCTGTCGGGTGTGCGCACCTTGCGCGCCTTGGGTTTGACCGAGCGCAATGCGGCGCAATTCAGCGCTTTGGCCGACAGCGCCGGCCAAGCAAGCTACCAGGCGCAGCGCTGGGAGGCCGCCTTCGAGCCGGCCGTCGGCATGACGCTGAGTGCGGCCATGACCATCGCGCTGGGTCTGGGAGGCTATTTTGTCGCCAAGCAAGAGCTGACGATAGGGCAGCTGACCGCCTTCACCATGTACTTGGGTCAGCTGATTTGGCCCATGTTTGCGGCCGGCTGGGTACTGTCTTTGTTGGAGCGCGGCCGCGCGGCCTGGGACCGCTTGACGCCTATCCTGGAGGCGCCCATAACCTTGAATGACCGCGGCACGGCAACATTGCCCGCAGGCGCTACGGTTCAGCTTGATGAGGTTGGCTTCAGCTATGCGCTGGCCGAGCGCACGGCGCTGAGCGATGTGAGTTTGAAGCTGCTCCCCGGCCAAACCCTGGGCCTGGTCGGCCCGACCGGCGCGGGCAAGTCTACGCTGCTGCACTTGCTGCTGCGCCAGTTCGAACCGAGCAGCGGCAGCATCAGAATCGGCCCGCACCCATTGCCTGAACTGAGCTTGCAAGCGCTGCGCCAAGGTATGGCCTGGGTGCCGCAGGAGCCGTTTTTGTTCTCCGCCACGATTGCCGAAAACATCGCCCTGGCCAAGGCCGACGCCAGCCGTGCCGAAGTGGACCAGGCCGCCCGCCTGGCGTCCATCCACGATGACATCGTGCGTATGCCCCAGGGCTACGACACACCGGTCGGAGAGAAGGGCATTGCACTGTCCGGCGGGCAGCGTCAGCGTGTGGCCATTGCCCGCGCGTTGCTGACTGACGCACCGTTGCTGCTGCTGGACGACGCGT
>CAUPEV010000137.1:0-13604 GCA_963510335.1 uncultured Roseateles sp. | reverse complement strand
GTTCGAGCCCGCGCTGCCGCTGCCAGCCGAGTTGAATCAGCGTCTGTTCAAGATTCGCAGTGCCGACTCGGCCGGCCAGCGCAGCTCGGCCAGCATTTTGGTGAATCGCATGTATGCCTGGCGCGGCTACAACACCGAGTCGGTCAGCGATAAGCAGCTGCCGCTGCGCATCACCTTGCTGGCCAGCGAAGAGGACGTCACCATTGGCACCATCACGATAGGTTTTGACTCGCCCGCCGGCATGTGCGTAGATGATCCATTTGCCCTTGAAACCGCTGTATTGCGCGACCGCGGTCTCAAGTTGTGCGAGTTCACACAGTTGGCGGTTGATAGCGTGGTGCGCTCAAAACGCGTGTTGGCTTCGCTGTTTCATGTGGCCTACATCTTTGCGCACCGGATGATGGGCTTTGATAGCTTGCTGATCGAAGTCAATCCGAGGCATGTGCGCTTCTATGAGGGCATGCTGGGTTTCAAAGTGCTGGGCTTGACTCGTATGAATCCGCGCGTGAATGCCGCAGCGGTGCTGATGAGTGTTGACTTTGACTACATCCAAACGCAAATTGGCCTGTATGGTGGACGGCCGGAACTGACGCTGCAAGCCCGTTCGCTCTATCCCTATATGTTCTCGGTGTCCGAGGAGGCCAGCATTGTCGGGCGCCTCAAGCGTACCCAACCCGACGCTGCCTTTGCTCACTTGCCGTTGGTTCAGGCTCTTGGTTCCGCGACGCCGGGCGCATCAGCACCGGCTTTTCCGCCGGATTGAGGAGGCGCGAAACTTTTGTCAGCGCTTGGGTGTGCTAGCGCACAGAGATGCCGACTTGAGCTTTCTATCCTTCGCTCGCTCGGTCCATTGTTTGGTCCCTTCTTAAAGCCGGGAGCCGGCGCAATGAACCGAGCGAGGCACCGAACATCCCGTTTGGTGTTCAACAGTACCACGGAGTATCACCATGACAATGACTTCCCGTTCGATTTTCACGCCGCTCTTGCAGCGCAGCGCCATGGCTTTGGCATTGGCGACCGTCTGCGCCAGCGCTTCGGCTGCGCCTTTGTCACAGTTCACCTTTGACCCGGCTGCGGCTGGATTGGCTGGCACTTCATTCACCGCGGACAATATCCTGATCTCGGACTATTCCTCCGTGCTTTCAGGCCCGGGTGGCAGCTTCACGGAAACAGGTTTCCTGTCGTTCAGTGCAATGCAGTTGGGGGGCTCGACCTTTACGCCGACTGGGCTGAATGAAACCTATGGCATGTACATTGCCTTCACAGGCACGGGCGTGGTTTCAGGCGGTGATCCAGCTCTGGGCATCACCTTTGGCACGTTTAACTCGCTCAATTACACCTTGTACGGCTATAACGGCACCGCCAGCTTCGGTTTCAGCGGCAGCACGCCAACCGAAACCGCAAGCGGCGAGGTGGTGCTGGCAACTGGCAGCCTGATTTCGGGTGGCGTGGTGTCAATCCCGAGTGGTGACGGTGTGCATTTCACGCCCTCGGCCGCGGCCAATCTGACTTTCATGGCGGATGCCGGGCAAGCGGGGTTCTTCCAGTCACCATCACCGTTCTACAACCAGGCGATCACGGCCTTCACCAATACAACCTCACAGGTCTTGCCGGTGAATGGCGGATTCTTGATCAGCCAAGGTGGCGGATCAATCAACTTCGCTGCTGCTGTACCTGAGCCAGCAACCTATGCGCTGATGCTGGCCGGCTTGGCCGCGATGGCATTCGTGGTGCGTCGCCGCAGCGTCAAGCCTTGAACTTTGCCCTGATCTGAAAAAGAGCGGCCGCACAGCAATGTGCGGCCGCTCTTTGCTGCGCAGATTCGGTGGCTGAGGCCAGTCTGCATCCCGACAGGTTTCAAACCATGCTGGTGGCGTATATCAGCTTGTCCTTGGCATAGCAGGCGCAAGCGGCGGCCTCCAGCCCGTCTCGGTCCAGCACCGAGAGATGCCCCCGGTGGTAGGCAATCAAGCCCAGGCGCTGCAAACGGCCGGCCGCTTGTGTAACGCCAACGCGACGCACCCCCAACATATAGGCGAGAAACTCATGGGTCACTTGAATGTGATCGGCCTGCGCCCGGTCCTGGCTCATCAGCAGCCAGCGAGCGAGCCTCGGCAGAATCAAGTGGAAGCGCAAGCAGGTCGAGGAACGCGCCATCTGGGCCATCAGGACATAGATATAGCGGTTCAAGGTCATTTGCAGGCAGGGGCTACGCGCCAGCTCGGCTTGGAACTTGACCGCCGCGATGCGCCAAGCGCTGCCCGAGCCCTGTACCAATGCGCGCAGCGGCGCACGGCTCACGCCGAGCACCCTATGCGCCCCAACCATGCCTTCGCGCCCGACCATGCCGACCTCCAGTCCAGTGTGGCCCTCGATCAAGGCCACCAAGGACACAAAGGCGCCGATAGGGAAATAGACATGTGTGCTGGCCTGGTCAGGCTCGCCAAGCAGTTCTGACAAGCGCAGCTGGACCGGCTCGCCAATGGCCAGCAGGCGCTCTTTGGCCGCAGTGGGCAGCATCTCAATCAGCTGGTTGTCGGATGTGGTCAAGAGGCCTCTCCCGAATCAGTGCTTGTGCGTGCGCTTACGCCTGCCTGTATGGATTGGCAAGCCGAGCGCGGCGCGGTCTTCGATGGCGCATGATTTAGAACCGATGATCGGGCATGGCCACGGCACACCACCGCACGCTGCGGCTGCACACCAAGTTCGCGACCTGGGCTTGGCGTTCATGCGGTACGTCACGCAGCACCAAGGCCCACAGTCCAAGCTCGAGTGCTCGCAGCACCTGGGCTTCGAAGCGCCGCTGTGGCGCTTTGCTCCGCCTGAGCGACGCTAGCCCGCTGCCAAACAAGCCACCGCCGAGCACAGCCACAAGCATCAAAGGCAAGTGCAGGTCATATTCTTGCAAATAGCCGGCGCTGACATCGAAGATAAACAGACCCATCGCGACAACGCCACCGCACAGTGCGCCTAGCCCCACCAAGAGCCAGCGTTCATCGGCCCAATTCAGATCCAGCGCAGCCGGCTTAGCCCTGCATTGCCATTGTTTGGAAAGCTTCGAGAAAATTGCCGGCGCGGCGTCGCTCGGGCGCAGCTGAGTCAGCTGCGCGGGCTGCAACAGTTGCTTGATCTGCAGGGCCCGCGCAGCCAACTGCCAATCCGCTTCGTTGGCGTAGAAGGCAGCGAGGCAGTCCAGGGCGCGTTCGACCGGCAAACTGGCCGCTATATCGGCAGCCAATACCGGCATGCTTTGCCTAGTATATGCACGCATATTCACGCAGCCGCAGACATGAAAGCCCGCCCATGCTGCTTGACGGGCTGCGCTGGGCTGCCGATGCGCTGCTCAAGTTTGGCGCGGTCCAGCACCGCGATGCGGCCACGGCTGTAGCTGATCAGCCCGGCTTGACTGAGCTTGAGGGCTGCGGCGGTGACGCCTTCGCGCCGCACGCCGAGCAAATTGGCCAAGAGCTCCTGCGTCATCATCAGCGCATCGGAAGGCAGCCGGTCCAAGCCCATCAGCAAGCGGCGACACAGCAGCTGGTCGATCGAGTGGTAGCGATTGCAGGCGGCGGTCTGCGCCACTTGTGCCATCAGGATTTGGGTGTAGCGCAGCAGCATGGCTTGGATGGCGCCTGCATGTCCCATCTCTTGTTTGACCCGATTCGCCGGCAGACGCAAGCCAAGACCTGCGCTTTGCACGACAGATCGGCTGGGTGTGCCGTTGCCGCCCATGAAGAGCGAGATGCCGACCACGCCGTCGCGGCCAACCACGGCGATCTCGGTCGATTCGCCGTCTTGGGTCAGATACAGCAGCGAGACGATGGCCGTGGTGGGAAAGTACACATGAGCGGCCGTCCGTCCGGATTCGCACAGCACTTGGCCCAGGCTCAGCGTCACCGGCTCTAGGTCCTGGATCCAGCGCGCCAGATCTTCGTCGGGCAACTCGGCCAGCAACTGGTTTTGACGCGGATCGCAGATCCGGCTCAGGCTGGGGCTTGTTTTCATGGCAGGCTCCGATGCGTTTTGGAGGCTCCATCTTTGCCCTGCACCGCCCAGCTGACCATCAGCCGCGGGCTGATGCTGCTGTCAACTCTGTCCTACAGACCTGTCGAGGATTTCCTTGGCCAAGCCAAATCGGGGCAGACTCAAGCCATACTCAAACGGACTGCGCCGTGGGCAGCAAGCGCTCGTATTCTTGCTTGACCACCGCATAGCATTCGCAGCTGCGGCGCTCCAGGCCGGGTCGGTCCAGCACCGAGATATGACCGCGCGCATAACGGATCAATCCGGCCTGCTGCAGCTTAAGTGCGCTCTCGGTCACGCCCTCGCGGCGCACGCCCAACATATTGGCGATCAGCTCCTGCGTCATCACCAGCTCGTGGCTGCGCAGCCTATCCAGGCTGAGCAGCAGCCAGCGGCAGAGTTGCTGGTCGAGCGAGTGGTGGCGGTTGCAGACCGCGGTTTGCGACATTTGCGTGATCAAGGCCTGGGTGTAGCGCAGCAGCAAGTGCATCACCGGGCCGGAGCGCTTGAACTCATCCTTGATGGTCTGCGCCTTCATGCGCAGGCCATGGCCTGCGCTTTGCACCACTGCGCGGCTGGGTGTGGAGTCGCCGCCCATGAACAAGGAGATGCCCAGCAGGCCTTCAAAGCCGACCACGGCGATCTCGGCCGAGGCCCCGTTTTGCATCACATAGAGCAGAGAAACAATTGCGCTGGTAGGGAAATAGACATGGCTGAGCGTGCTGCCCGGCTCATAAAGCACCATGCCGAGCGGCATGTCCACGCTTTCAAGATGCGGCAGCAGGCGCAGCCATTCCGGCTCGGGCAGGGCGTCGAGCAGGTGGTTCTTGCGAAGGCTTGAAGGGGCGGCCATCAAAAACTCCAAGCGGCGAATATTGACGTATGTCGGCGTATGTCGGCTATCAAAGCCAATCAGGCCAATAACGGCAAAAGCTTACGGTGGAGGGGCCTATTAAGGTTGAACCGGAAGTGTAGTCGGCTACGGTGTTCGAAACGACTGCACTGATGAACTTAGGGGTATGACGGGTGCTCGACTTGCGCCGGCGCAACGCCAGCGCAAATAGGCGTCGCTTGTGTGCGCTGGCACACAGACCGGCTCTGAAGCTACCGAGCCAAATGTTTTGCTGCGAGCGCGGCCAGGAGGGCTAACGCCACGCATTCACTCACAACGGAAACGCCAAGCTATGGAGTTCAAGGACTACTACCGCACGCTAGGGCTTGAGCGCAGCGCCACGGCCGATCAAATCAAGCGCGCCTATCGCAAGCTGGCGCGCAAGTACCACCCCGATGTCAGCAAAGAACCTGACGCGGAGGCCCGCTTCAAAGAGGTGGCCGAGGCGCATGAGGCGCTCTGCGATGTGGATAGGCGTGCCGCCTATGACGCGATCGACAAAGAGGCGCAGGGCGGCTCGGCGTTCAAGCCGGCGCCGGGCTGGAGCGACGGCTTTGCCTTTGATGGGGGCGAGTTTGCGGGGGCGACAAACGGCACTAAGCGCGCTAACGGCGCTAGCGGCGCGAATGGTGACCACAGCAGCTTCTTCGAGGCCTTGTTTGGCCGCCAAGCCGGGCGCGGCGCTGGCCGAGGCTCGGCCCACGAGTTTTCGCAAGGCGCTGGCGCGGATCAGCATGCCACGGTCAGCATTGATCTGCTCGACGCCTACCGGGGCGCCGAGCGCACCATCACCTTGCATGTGCCCACGCTGGACGGAAATGGCGCCACGCGCATGCAAAACAAGCGCATACAGATCCATATTCCCAAAGGCATACAGGCCGGCCAGCATCTGCGGCTGGCGGGGCAGGGCCATGCGGGTGCTGGTGTTGGTGCCGGCGCTGGGCCTGCCGGGGATCTCTATCTCGAGATTGCGTTTTTGCCGGATGCGCGCTTTCGGGTCGAGGGCGGGGATGTGTTCATGGATCTGGCCATTGCGCCCTGGGAGGCCGCCTTGGGTGCAGTGGTGGCGCTGCAAACGCCTGACGGCGAGTTGGAACTGACAGTACCGCCGGCCTCCAAAAGCGGCCGCAAGCTCAGGCTCAAAGGGCGAGGCCTTCCTGCCTTCAAGGCCGGCGCTGCCGGCGACCTTTACGCCGTCTTGCAAGTGCAGCTGCCACCGGCCGATACGCAGGCCGCCGAGGCTGCCTATCGCGCCATGGCCGAGCAGTTCAGCGGCTTCAATCCACGCGTTTCGGTGCAGGCCTGAGGAGCAGCATGATGGCAATGAATATGAGCCAAGAGCAAGGACAGGTGCAAGGGCAGGGGCAGGGGCAAACGCTGCTGGTCGAGCGCGAGTTGCAGTTCACGCTGAGCGGGCTGAGTCAAGCCTGTCAGGTCGAGAGCGTGACTCTGGTCGAGCTGGTGCGCGAGGGGGTCTTCGGCCACATGGACGAGGACATGACGCAATGGCTGTTCGAAGGCGCCGCGTTGCGACGTGCGCGCTTGGCGCTGCGCTTGCAGCGCGAGCTGGATCTGGGCCCGCATGGTACGGCCCTGGTCTTGGACCTGTTGGATGAAATCCAGCAACTGAAGCTGAGCCTGAGGCAGCAAAAGCGGCAGTAGCTCCCAGCGTGGCCTAACGCACAGACCCGGCAGACCCAAGGCCCTAAGTTCGAGTCTCCTTTTTATGGAGACTTCCATGCAGAACTACCAAGTGGCCTTGATCGTCGGCAGCCTGCGGCGTGAATCCTTCAACCGGCAGCTGGCCGGTGCCGTGATGCGATTGGCGCCGGACTGGATCAGCTTCAAAGCGATAGAGATTGGTGATTTGCCGCTCTATAACCAGGACGATGACGACATGCCCAGCGCACCGGTGCAGCGCTTGCGGGCCGATGTGCTGGCCTCGCAGGGCTTGCTGTTTGTCTCGCCCGAATACAACCGCTCCATCCCCGGGGTGCTTAAAAACGCGATCGACCATGGCTCGCGCCCCTATGGGCAAAGCGTCTGGGCAGGCAAGCCGGCCGGGCTGCTAGGTGCCTCAATCGGTGTCATTGGCACTGCTTTGGCGCAACAACATCTGCGCAATGTGCTGGCCTGCTTGGACGTTCGAACGATGGGCGTGCCCGAGGCCTTTATTCAGGCCAAGGAAGGCTTGTTCGATGCCGATGGCGGCTTTGGCATTGGCGCCAAGGGCTTGATGCAGAGCTGGGTCGAGCACTACGTGGCCTGGCTCAAAAAGCACGCCGACTGAGTCGCAAAAAGAGCGCTGTAGTCCCTGTCCGACAAGCAGTTGCGGGCTCGGCTGATGGTTGCGGCGGGTGTGTAACAGCATCATGGCTACAGCATTTGAATACCTATGGAGAAGCGATGAAAAACCTTGCAATATCACAGCGTCAACCATTGCGGCGAGCTGCGTTCACGCTGCTATCGGGCAGCCTAATCGCTCTGCTGGGTGCTTGCGCCAGCGACCCGCCGACGGCGCAGATGGCGGTGAGCAAAGCCGCGGTCGAGCGGGCCGATACCGCGGCGGCTGTGGACGCGCCGGTTGAAGTGGCAGCGGCTCGCCTCAAGCTCAGCCAGGCCAATGCGGCTTTTGCCAACAAGGACTTTGAGCTCGCGCGCCGTTTGGCCGAGCAGGCCGAGGCTGACGCCGTATTGGCCGAGAGTCAGGCCCGCTCGGTGCGCTCAGCCCGTGCTTTGGCCGAAGTGCGTGAGGGCATACGCCAGTTGCGCGACGAGATGTCGCGCAAGTGAAAGAAATCAAATGTTTAAGCCACATCCTCAGGAAGCCCGCCCCATGAAATCATTTACTTTTACGCCAAAGACAAGCAGCTTGTGGCTGACCGGTTTGCTGCTCGGCGCTTGCGCCAGCACGCCGCCAACGCCACCGGCCACGCTGATGGATGCACGGCAAGCCGTCTTGAGCGCCGAAGCTGATCCCATGGTGCGCACCCATGCACCACTGGAGTTGAAGACGGCGGCCGATTCGCTTGGCCGCGCCAATGCCATGCTGGCCAAGGGCGACACCGGGCCTGAGCTGGACAGCGCGGCCTATGTGGCCAACAGTCAAGCGCGCCGGGCCGTCGCGGTGGCCTTGGCCAAAAGCAATGATGCGGCCGTGGTCGGCAGCGAAGCCGAGCGCGAGCGCGCACGTGCCGACCAGCGCACCCAGGAATTGGCGCGGGCACGCAATCAGACCGGTATCGCTCAGCGCAATGCTGCGGCGGCCGAACAAGTCAGCGAGCGTGCAGTGGCCGCTGCCGTCACCGCGCAGGCCGCGACGGCTCAGGCGCAGTCGCAGTTGCAGGCCGGGCAGGCCGAACTGGCCGCCTTGCAGGCAAAGCAAACCGAGCGCGGCATGCTGGTCACCTTGGGTGACGTGCTGTTCGAGCTCAACCGTGCCGAAGTCAAGCCCGCCGCTCAGCAGTCGCTGCGCAAGCTGACTGAGTTTTTGCAGCAGCATCCAAAGCGGCAGGTCTTGATTGAAGGCCATACCGACAACAGCGGTGGCTCAGCCTTGAACGAAGCACTGTCCTTGCGCCGTGCCGATGCCGTCAAGGCGGCCTTGCTTGGCGCAGGCACCAGCCTGTCGACGACCAACATCACGACGGTTGGATATGGCGAACGTTTTCCGGTGGCTGACAACAGCAGTGCCAGCAACCGAGCGCTGAACCGCCGCGTGGAAATCTACATCTCGGACAACGAGCAGCCTGTGCGTGCTCGTCCTTGAACAAAAGGGGAATCGTCATGAGGCAGAACAACGCCGGCTCCGGCAGTACATGGAGCACCTCCTCTTTCGGCGAAAGTGCCGATACCTCGCCGGGTGAGCTCAAGGCCATGGGCGAGCATCTGGGCCTATGCCGAGCCGCAAGCGGCCACATTTTTCGCCTGCGTTGCGCGGCCGAGAGCTTGCATGGCTTTGTGGCACCGCGATTCGTTACCAGCTTGGTGCTGGTGTTGCTTGTCTTGGTGCTTGGCAGCGTCTTGTTTGCTTGAGTGATGACCAGCTCTGAGCGGGCCCAAGGCCGAAGCCTCGCTGCGGCGGCCCCCTTGAGGGGGAGTCAGGATAGTTGGGGGAACCAGGCCTTTCCTTGTGATTTGCGGCGCTTGCTGCCCGAGGCCTCGGCCCTGCTGTGCGACATCCTGGGCGGGCAGCAGGGTGTTTTGCAAGCGCCCATCAGGTCAGAGATTTTCGGCCAGCAGCGGTTTGCCCAGCATGGCCGCAGCCTCGGTGCCACCCACAGCGCCGAGCGCTCGAGTGCGTTTGCGGCGAGTTTCTTCCCGCGCCTGCGAAACAATATCCAGGTGCTGCGCCAGGCTCACCGCTATATCGGCGAACGCGCCAAAAGTGGCTACGACATCAGCCCAGCGGCCGAATGGCTGCTGGACAACTTTCATCTGATCGAAGCCCAGCTCAAGGAGGTCCACGAGGGCCTGCCGCGCAGCTATTTCCGCGCCTTGCCGGTCTTGCTGGACGAACCGCTGGCCGGTTTGCCGCGCGTCTACGGTGTGGCCTGGGCTTTTGTGGCCCATACCGATGGCGCCTTCGATGAGGATTTATTACTGCAGTTTCTGGCCGCCTACCAAGAGACACGTGAGCTCAGCCTGCGCGAGATCTGGGCCTTGCCGACCACTTTACGGGTCGTGCTGGTGGAAAACCTGCGCCGGCTGGCCGAGCGGGTGGCCACCAACAAGGCCGCTCGCGAAGTGGCCAATCTGTGCTTTGACCGACTGGATAGTTTCAAAGCGGGGACGCTGGACACTCTGCTGGCCCTGCTGAACCGACGCGGCGTTGGCCGAGTTTTTCTGGCCCAGATGGCGCAGCGCCAGCAAGATCAGCGCATGACCGGCGAGCGTCTGAGCGACGCGGGGCGCGAACGCTGGTTGAGCGAAGCCTTGCCTGACTTGGCCGCAGCGCAGCTGCAGCAAACCGCCGACCAGACCGCCGACAACCTCAGCGTCAGCAATGCGCTGACCAGCTTGCGTGCCATTGGCGACGCCGATTGGCCCGACATCGTTGCGCGCAGCAGCAGCTTGATGCGGGTGATGATGGGATCAACCGTGTTTGCGGCCGAGCATATGGTGACCCGCGACCAGAGCTTGCATGCGATTGAGCGACTGGCGCTGCGCAGTGGCCGCAGCGAAGTGGCGGTGGCGCAGGCCTTGCTCGCCTTGATGCGGGATCAAAGCGAATCGGACGCCAGTCACTGGCTCTGCGGCGCAGGCCGCCCGGCCTTGTTGAAAGCACTCGGTTTGCCCCCTGGTCACGCCGGCCTGCTGCAGGCGGCCGCGCGGCGCTTGGCTTTGCCGGTTTATCTAACGGCTTTGGCCGCCGGCAGCATAGGTTTGGTGGCTTGGCTGTTGCCAGCACAGCAAGCCTGGACACTGCTTGCATTGTTGATGTTGTTGCCGGCTTCGGAAGCGGTGGTGGCGGTGATCAACCGCTTGGTCAGTGAGTCGGCCCGGCCCAGCCATTTGCCGCGCCTGGCCTTGGCCCAAGGCATCCCGCCCGAGCACCGGGTGATGGTGGTGGTGCCGGCGATGTTGAGCAGCGCCAATGCCGTGACCGAGCTGGTCCACCGCCTGCATCTGCACTATCTGGCCAACCCGGAAGCTCAAGCGCAGTTCGCGCTACTGAGCGACTGGCTGGACGCCCCCACGCCCGAGCTGGATGGCGACGCGGCCTTGCTGGAGCTGGCCTGCGCGCAGCTCGCCGAGCTCAATCTGCGCCACCCGTCGGCGCCTGCCCTGGCTGGAGAGTTGCTGGTGCCGCGTTTCATCTTGCTGCACCGCAGGCGCTGCTTCAGCGTGAGCGAGCAGGCCTGGATAGGCTGGGAGCGCAAGCGCGGCAAGCTGGAGCAGTTGGTCAATCTGCTGGCCGAGCCACCTGAGCAGCAAGATCCGCCCAAGCAGGCCCAGAAGGCAGTGGTCGACTGCAGCTTCATCGACTTGGCTGAACTGTCGACGCCGCAGCGCGCCACGCGCTACATCGTCACGCTGGACAGCGACACCCAGCTGCCGCCGGGGCGGCTGCGCGAGTTGGTTGGCGTTGCCGCCCACCCGCACAACCAGCCCAAGCTGGACCCTAGCGGACGCTTTGTGGCCCAAGGCTATGGCATCTTGCAGCCGCGCGTGGTGACGCCCTTGCCCGCGCCCAAGGACTTCACGCTCTACCACTGGTTCTTTGCCGGTCAATGCGGCATTGACCCGTATAGCGCTGCCAGTTCCGAGGTCTATCAAGACTTGTTCAAGGAGGGCAGCTTCAGTGGCAAGGGCTTGCTGCATGTGCAAGCTTTGCATGCCGTGCTGCACGCCCGCCTGCCCGAAGGGCAGGTCTTGAGCCATGACTTGCTGGAAGGTGCGCTGGCGCGCTGCGCGGCGGTCAGCGATATCACGGTGGTCGAGGATGCGCCGTTTCATGCTGATGTGGCCGCTTCGCGCGTGCATCGCTGGACCCGCGGCGATTGGCAGCTACTGCCGATTCTGCTGAGCCCCAAGCATTACCCCTTTCATGCGGTCAGCCGCTGGAAGATGTTTGACAATCTGCGCCGCACCATGGTGGCACCGGCGGGCTTGCTGCTCTTGATCTTGTCGCTGGCTGGCTTGGGGCTGGCACCCTGGACGGCACTCGGCTTGGTCTGGGCGGCCTTGTCGGCCGGGCCGCTGCTGGGCGCGCTGGCTGGCTTCGCCCCAAGCCGGGACGATCTGGCGCTACGCCACTTCTACGTCCGCGCGGCGACCGACCTGCTGCGCGCGCTGCTCAGCGGCTTGTGGATGCTGGGGCAATTGCTGCAGCAAGCCTTGATGGCGCTGGACGCCATTTTCCGGGCGCTGTATCGCATGCTGATCAGCCGCCGCCTACTCTTGCAATGGACCACCGCCGCAGCTGCGCAAGCCGCCGCCAAGAGTGCATTGCCGGCCGCCTTGCTGCAGCATTGGCGCGGCCCCGTGCTCGCTCTGCTTATGTTGGCGGGCCTGTTGATGGCGGGCACGGCCCATCCCGCCTTGGCGGGCCTGCTCTGCCTGGCTTGGTTCACCGCGCCGCTGCTCAGCTGGTTTGTCAGCCGACCTAATCTGGCATGTGAGCAGCCAACGCTCTTGCCTGCGGAGCAAATCTCTCTGCACGGCATTGCGCGCGACACTTGGCGTTTTTTCGAGCGCTGCATAGGCCCCGGCGACCGCTACTTGCCGGCCGACAATTTGCAGCTGGACCCGCAAGACATGCTGGCGCACCGTACCTCGCCGACCAATATCGGCTTGTACCTGCTGGCGGTGCCTTGCGCGCGCGAGTTCGGCTGGATTGGCACACAAGACTTGCTGAGCCGCCTCGAAGCGACGCTGGCCAGCATGGAGGGCTTGGAGCGCCACCGCGGCCACTTTCTGAATTGGTATGACACCGAGCGCGGCGCAGCGCTGCTACCCCGCTATGTGTCCACCGTGGACAGCGGCAATCTGTGCGGGCATTTATTGGCCGCAGCCCAGGCGTGTCGAGCTCTGGCGCCAGCACCGTTTGATGTTCAGGCGAATGCCGGCGCGCTGCAGGCGGCGCAAGACCGGCTCAAGCCCTTGCTGGCCGGGCGCTGTGGCGGCGAGGCCTCGCTGCGCCTTCAGCTGCGTTGGTGCCTGGCCGACCTACGGGCTACGCGCCGTTCAGCCACGCTGGACTTGCGCGCGACCGATAGGCCCGCTGCCGCCCGGCGTCTATTGACACTGGCCGAAGCTTTCGAGCGCCTGGCGGGTGAGGCCGACTTCAAGTTTCTCTACCACCCCAAGCGCCACTTGTTCCACATTGGCTACCGCGTTGCCGAGCAGCAGCTGGATTCGGGCTTTTACGACTTGCTGGCCTCGGAGTCGCGGCTGACCAGCCTTTTTGCGGTCGCCAAGGGCGATGTGCCGGTGCGCCATTGGGGAGCACTCGGGCGTCCGTTCTTTGCCGTGGCGGCCGCCGCCGGCCTGCGTTCTTGGTCGGGCTCGATGTTCGAATACTTGATGCCCAGCCTGGTGCTGGACGAACCCCATGGCAGCGTCCTGCGCGAGGCCTGCTTGGCGGCGTTGCAAGAGCAGATTCGCTATGCCGAGCAACATCAGACGCCCTGGGGCATTTCCGAATCGGCCTATGCCGGGCGCGACTACACCTTGGCCTATCAATACGCGCCGCAAGGTGTGCCCCGGCTGGCGCTGCGACGCACGCCCAGCGAAGAGCTGGTGATTGCGCCCTACGCCACCGCGCTGGCCGCGCAGATCGCGCCGCAGGCTGCTTGCCGCAATTTCGCAGTGCTGGAGTCTTTGGGGTCTGCGGTGCGGGGCCGCTACGGCTTCATCGAGTCACTCGACTACACGCCCGCGCGCCAGGCGGGCAG
The DNA here is from genome assembly GCA_963510335.1 of uncultured Roseateles sp. Lineage (GTDB taxonomy): Bacteria > Pseudomonadota > Gammaproteobacteria > Burkholderiales > Burkholderiaceae_C > Paucibacter_A. Next base: position 290 of record CAUPEV010000137.1, on the reverse strand, counting down.
CGCGCGCTTCACGCCAGTCAGCACCATGATGGCGCACCACCAGGGCATGAGCATCGTGGCGCTGGCCAATGTCTTGCTGGGCGGGGCAGCGCAGCGCTGGGGCATGGCGCCGTCGCAGATCGAGGCGGTGGGGTCTTTGCTGCATGAGCGCGCGCCACGCGAGGTTTCGGCCTTGTTCGAGCCGCCGCAGGGCTGGGTGCAGCAGACCCGCGAGGTGCGTGCGCCCAGCCTTTTGCGAGAGGTGCTGCCGGGTGAGACCGCCGTGGCGCCAACCCATTTGCTGTCAAACG
>CAUPEV010000136.1:0-13703 GCA_963510335.1 uncultured Roseateles sp. | reverse complement strand
TTCACTGGCCAAACTGAGCCCTCCCGGCGCCGGCCGCGCTGCGCAGCGGCGCGAAGCTGCTGCCGCTGCAGCAGCGGCAGCTGCCACCGTCTCCATAGCACCTGCCGCTGCCGCAGCCAGCCCGATGGCCGAGCGCTACTACGCCCCACCGCGCACGCGCAGCCCGGGAGAAGGTCTCGATTTGAAGCAGCCCAATATCGGCACCTGCACCGACGCTGTCGCTGCGCTGGGTCTGTGCACACCAGAATCCAATCCTCGGAGGCCTTAGATGAAATCAATGCTGAAACGCGCGCTCACCGTTCTTGCGATCGCCTTGCTGGCACCCTGCAGCATTGCGCTGGCAATGCCCGAATACAAGATCGTCACGGCCTCGGAGAAAGGCACTTACTTCGCCATTGGCCGCGACCTGTCCAAATTCGTGGCGCCCGAGGCCGGCTTTTCCTTGGAGGTGCTGCCCACCTCGGGTTCGGCTGCCAACGTCAAACTAATGCGTTATGAGCCAGGCGTAAAAATGGCGGTGGTGCAGGCCGATGTGTACCAGGCCTTCCTGGACAAAGCGGCCGGCGGCAACCCGGAAGCAGCCGCCATCATCAAACCGCTGCGGGTAATTCTGCCGCTCTACAACACCGAGATTCATTACATTGTTCGCGCCGACTCGGAACTGAACTATCTGCATGACATCAAGGATGCAAGGATCAACGGCGGCTTGGTCGGCAGCGGCGCTGCACTGATCACCCATACGCTGTACCGGATGATGTTCGGCGGACCGATGGCAGAGGAAAAAGCCAGCTTCTTGTCCAATGAGGAGGCCTTGGTGAAGCTGATTGGCGACAAATCGGTCGATGTGGTGGTGGTGGCCGCCGGCCAGCCCGCCCCTTTGATCGCAAACATGAAGCCCGAAGCGCAGAAGTTCATTAAGCTGCTCAAGTTCGACCCGACTCACCCATCCTCCCAATCGGCCCTGACCGTGTACGCCCCCGCCACGGTGCAGGCCAGCAACTACCCCAACCTGTTAACCGAAGACTTCACCACCATCTCGGTCGGTGCATTTTTGGTCACGTATGACTACAACCTGAAGGACACGGTCGACAGCTTCGGGCGCCTGGGCAAGTCGCTGTGCCAGAACTTCTCGCGCCTGCAGGCCGAGGGCCATCCGAAATGGCGCGAGGTAAGTTTGAACTTGCCCAAGTTGGCGCCAGGCTGGATCTACTACCCACCGACGACCCGCGAGCTACGCAACTGCGTGGTCAAAAAGGTCAAAAAATGCTCGGCTGAGGAGCGCATCCTGGGGCTGTGCGGCTGAAGTTTTTTCCCTGCCCAGCGCAGGCTATTCGCCCGAATTTCACAACAAACTGATCAAGCAAGCGCTGTTTATCAATTTTTTTGGCACGAATAAAGTCTGATCCATCGCAAACGAATGGATCAGCCATGAACAAGCCCTCATCCCCCGCACGGTTTCAATTTCCACGCCTGCTCAAGCAGCTCGGCTTCGGCCTGTTGCTGGCCAGCAGCCTGTTCGGCGCACGGGCGCAAACACCAAGCCCCGCCAGCTCACCACAGCCGGCGGCGCTGACACTCAAGGTCATCAACCACGGCGCGCAGAGCTTTCATGTCAACTCGGTGCTGGTGATGGGGGCCAAGGAAGCCATTCTGCTGGACGCAGGTTTTAGCCGTGCCGACGCCTTGCGCGTGGCGGCCGCCGTGCTGGACAGCGGCAAAAAGCTCAGCACTATTTATGTGTCGGCGGCCGACCCTGATTACTACTTCGGCCTGGAAGTGCTGCACCAGGAATTCCCTGACGCGCGCATCGTCGCCGCCGCGCCAACGCTGAAGAAGATCGAAGCGTCCTTGCCGATCAAGTTGAAGGTTTGGGGCCCGCGTCTGGGCGCCAATGGCCCGCGCAAGCCGGTGCTGCCCGAGCTGCTGCTCGGCAATCAGTTGACGTTGGAAGGTCAGACGCTGGAAGTGCGTGGCCTGAACGACAGCCTTGCTCATCGCAGCTATGTGTGGATTCCTTCGATCAAGGCCGTGGTCGGTGGCGTCAACACCTTCGGCGGGCTGCATGCCTGGACGGCAGATACGCAAAGTGAGTCCGAACGCGCCGCTTGGCGAGCCAAGCTGGCCGAGATGGCGGCCCTGGGCGCCCAAACCGTGGTGCCCGGCCATATGCAAGCAAGCAGCAGCTTGGATGCCGGCAACATCAGCTACACGCAGGAGTATCTGCGCCGCTTCGAGTCCGAACTCGCCAAGGCAGCAAACGCCGCCGCGCTGATCGATGCAATGAAGGCGGCCTACCCGCAGGCCGGCCTGGACATCGCTTTGGATATCGGCGCCAAGGTCAACAAGGGCGAGATGAAGTGGTGAGCTGGCTACGCTGATTCGGCCAAGGCGGCCTTGATCGCCGCCAGCAATTTCTCCTCCAGCACCGGCTTGTGCAGCAAGGTCAAGCCGGCAGCGAGCGCCTCACGCAGACGCTCAGGCGCGGTATCACCACTGATCAGCACGGCGGGCAAACCCGGCAAAGCATTGCGCAGCGAGCGCACGGCCGCGATGCCATCGTCGGCGCCGCGCAAGCGCAAATCACTCAAGACAATATCGGGGCGGTGCATCAGACTTTGCAGCAGGGCTTCACGCGTACTGCCAACAGCCGTCACCTCGCAACCCAGGCTCAGCAACAAGGCGGACATCGCTTCGCGCACCGGCGCCTCGTCGTCCAGCACCAGCACATGCAAATGGGGCAATTGCTGCGGCGGCGTTTCTCCGACCTCGCCTGGGCCAGGCTGGAACTCGGCCGCTTCAATCCCGAGGCTGAAGCGGCAACCTTGACCCAACACCGAAAACAGGCCCAAGTGCAGATCCAATAGATCGACCAAGCGGTTGACGATGGACAAGCCCAGGCCCAAGCCCTTGGCGCGGTCGCGCTCCGGATTGCCAACCTGGTAGAACTCTTCAAAAATCCGCGCCTGCTCGTCGGCGGCGATGCCGCGCCCGGTGTCGCAAATGCAAACCCGCCAAACATCCTCGTCACGCTCAACCATGACCGACACATGGCCCACATCGGTGTACTTGATGGCGTTGTCGATCAGGTTGCGCAGCACCCGCTCCAACAAGGCAGGGTCGGTCTCGACATAGGCCTCGGGCGGGCAAGTCAACTCCAAGGCCAGACCTTTGCCCTGGGCGGTGGCTTGCATTTCTTGGCACAAGCGGCCCAACCAGGGCTGCAGACCAAAAACTTGCGACTTGACCTCCACCACGCCCGCATCAAGCTTGGATATATCCAGCAAGGCATCCATTTGCGTTGCGAGCGATTGCACCGCCACATTCATGCTGCGCACGATGCCGGCGCTGACGTTGTCCAGTGGCCTGCGCATCAAAGCCGCCCCGAACAAAGAGAGCGTATGCATGGGCTGGCGCAGATCATGGCTGGCCGAAGCCAGAAAGCGGGTCTTGGCCGACATTGCCGATTCGGCCCGGTCCAGCGCCAAGCGCAAGGCTTGGTTGCTGTGGGCCTGCTGATGGCGAATCAAGACGGACTCGACAAAGATGCGGTAGGCATCACGGGCCATGCTGGCCAAAATCCAGGCGAAACAAAGAATCAAGCCGGCCAGCGCGAGCTCCAGCCAAGTCACCTCCCGCTGCCCGCCGCCGCCCAGGCCCCAGGCCAAGCTATTGGACAAACTCAGCGGCAGCAAGAAACTCAAGAGTACCGGCCAGTAGCCGGCCGTCGTTGCCACCGAACCGGCGCAAAGCCCGAGCAAAAGAATGGTCTGCACCATGCGCTCGTAGTCGCTCAAGAAAGGCACGAACACGACCGAGCCGCTGTACACGATGCCGTTGAGGGCGCTCAGGCCACTGGCCCAGCGCAACCGTTTCCATGCCGGGGCCTGCTGATGGGTGGCCAGCCGGACCAAGGCCCAGCGTCTAAAGGCCAAGACCGAGAAAACCGAGGTGATCCAGATCAGCACCCAGGCATGAGCCACGCTGCCCCAAGCCATCCCCGCAATCACCAGCGCGCTAGCGCCGACCGGATAGGGCAGCCGCCGCCCCTGCCGAGCCAGCAAAAGCAGCAATTCTTCGTCCACGGCGGCCTGTTCGGCCAAGGACTCTCGCACCATCAAAACTCTCCACGGAAAACCCTGGCTGAGTATCCCCCCTGGAGCGGCCTGAAAAAATGGCACAAAAAACTAAGCCGACAAGCGCGGCCTTGCGGGCTTTGCTTGTCGGCGTCGTCGTCCTCCCCCTTCAACCAATACGCCGAGGTCCAGGCGGCGTATCGATCAGTACCTAGTATCCAATTTACAGTGACGACCTGCTATCCCCCTCAAGTGGGATGCAAGCCACTTGAATCAGCTTCAGACCAGCGCCACCCGCGCCGGCTGCCGCGTCTCACGCAAGACATCATCCAGCAGATTCAGGTAGTAAGCCAGTGGCGGCGTGCGCTTGCCCGGCTGCTTGGCCAAATCGTCCCAACGGCGCAATTGCAAGGCCCGGCTAGACTGCCCTTGGGCCAGAAACAGCAGTCGCTCCTCAGCATTCATGCGCCCACCCTGCAAACTCAATGAATGCTGCGAGGCCGCTGACAAGGCTTGCGCATAGCCTTCGTCGGTGGAAATAAGATAACGCTTGGCTTGTACGTGCAGGCGAATCGGCTCGAGCACCGCAAGCCCGAAGCCACCAGCCGCCAACATGCTCAGCGCACGCAGCTCATGCTCATCGTTATGCAGGTTCGCTTCGGCCGGCGCATCGATCAACTGGCCCAAGTCGTGCAGCAAGGCCGCCGCTACCAAAGCGTTGTCGGCATAGGCCCATTCAGCCAGCTGCGCGCATTGCAGGGCATGCTCCAAAGCAGACACACTCTCGCGTCGCTCCATGCGCTGCCCGGTGTAAATCGACGCGCCCCTGCGCTCGAAAAGCGCTTCGATCTTGCGTACAACATCCATCGCATTCACCTTTGAAAACCAATGGGGCAATCTTGCGCCTTGGGCGATGACCGCACCATGACAAGTCTGTGAATTTGCGGTTAAGCAGAACGCCGACCACGGGCTTCATTCAAAAAGCCTGAACATTGGGGTCAAGCCGCCTGAACCTAAACCGAGCTGCCGGCACGCACACTGCGAAGCATGAACAACACCAACTCCAGCTATCAAGTCACCGGTTCCACGCGCTACAGCGCTCTGGCGATCGCCTTGCACTGGCTGCTGGCCGTGGCCATCATCGGCGCACTCGCGCTGGGCATTTACATGAGCGACTTGCCCTTTTCCCCGAGCCGCCTGAAGCTCTACAACTGGCACAAATGGGCTGGCGTATCGATCTTGCTGTTGTCGGCCTTGCGCCTGCTTTGGCGCCTGATCAAGCGCCCGCCCGCCGACCTGGACATGCCCGCCTGGCAAAAGCGCGCCGCCCATCTGACGCACGCTTTGCTCTACCTGCTGTTCTTTGCCGTGCCTTTGGCCGGTTGGGCCTATAGCTCGGCGGCGGGTTTTCCCATTGTCTGGTTTGGCGTGCTGCCGCTGCCCGATTTCGTGCCGGTCGACAAAGCCCTGGCCGAAAGTTTCAAGTTGATCCACAAACTGCTTGCCTATGGCATGGCGGCGCTGATCGTGGCGCATCTGGCGGCCGCCCTGAAACACCACTTCATTGACCGTGACGGCCTGCTCCGCCGCATGTCACCCTTCAAAACAAAGGACACATCTTCGACATGAACACTTTCGCCCGACTTCTCTTGATCACCCTGACCTGCGCCTGCGCTACAGCCGGCGCGGCCGACTTGCTGCCGGCGCAAAGCGAATTGAGCTTCACCAGCCGTCAAATGGGCGTGCCGGTAGACGGACGCTTCAAGCGCTTCGATGCCAAGCTGAACTTTGACCCCAAGAAGCCCGAAGCCGGCCAAGTCGCTTTCACCATCGACCTGGGCAGCGTCGCCCTGGGCGCGCCTGAGCTGGAGGCTGAGTTGGCCAAAGCGCCCTGGTTTGACAGCAAAAGGCTGCCGCAAGCGAGCTTCCAAAGCAGCGCGATCAAGCCACTCGGCGCCAACCGCTTCGAGGTCGCCGGCAAGCTGACGATCAAAGGCCAGAGTCGCGACATTGTTGTGCCCATCAGCCTGAATCAAGCGGGCGGCATGACAGGCGCCAGTGGCGGCTTCGTGCTCAAACGCCTTGAATTCAAGATCGGCGACGGCGAATGGGCCGATACCTCCTTGGTTGCCAACGAAGTGCAAGTGAAATTCAAACTCGCCTTCAGCGGTGTCGCCCCACTTTAACTAAGTTTCCGCACTTCTCAAGCGCTTTAATTCCTTTTCCCAACAGCGAGACCACCCTGCAATGAAAAAAGCCCTCCTCACCATCGCCCTGGCCGCAGCCGCCACCTTGGGCCAAGCCGCCCCAGCAAGCTACGCCATCGACCCCAGCCACACTTTCGTGACCTACGAGATCACCCATTTCGGCACCTCGACCAATCGCGGCCGCTTCGACAAGAAAGAAGGCATGGTGCAGTTTGACCGCGCCGCCAAGACCGGCCGGGTTGAGATCAGCTTTGATATCGCGTCGGCCAACACCGGCTTCGGCCCAATGAACACCCATTTGCTCAGCGCCGAATTGCTGAATGCCGAGAAGTTTCCGGCCGCCAAGTTCGTCGGCGACAAATTCGTTTTCGATGGCGACAAAGTCAGCGAAGTGCAAGGTCAGCTGACTTTGATGGGCAAGACCAACCCGGTCATGCTCAAAGCCACCCACTTCAATTGCTATGACAACCCCATGCTCAAGCGCGAAGTTTGCGGCGGCGATTTCGAAGCCACCATTGACCGCACGCAATGGGGCGTCGACTATGGTCTGGCCTGGGGTTTCCCGAAGAACGTCAAGCTGATCATTCAGGTGGAAGCGGTCAAGCAATAAGTTATTGCTTCATCACCTATGTGGCTGAGTGAAGCTCAGCGGATGCACCGATATAGCTTGGAGTGAGCACAGCGAACTCCAACAATCACTGGCTCGCCGCTGAACCTTGGCGTCTTGGAAAGCCCGCCCGCCCTCACCGGCCGGCGGGTTTTCTCGTTTTAGGGCTTGCCGACTGTCGCGTTTTGGTGCAGTTCGGCCACGCCGGCCTGCGCTGTATCGCTGCCGCATCGCTACAGGTCATCGCCTTCAGTACAGTGCGAGGCATGCAAGCAGGTCAACCTTCCTCCATGAACCCGCCCACGCTTTACCAGCGCTGGCAAAAGTTCAGTGCCGCCGTGCTGCGGATCTTCCATGTCTATGCCGGCTGGCTGGTCAGCATCAGCTGGAAGCGCTTTATCGTTTACGCCATTGCGCTGATGATTGGCGTCAACATCCTGCAGGACCTGCCACCCTTCACCTGGCGCATCAGTTCCACCATCACACCGGACGAAATTGCCGAACCGGCCACCGAGCCCGAGCCGCCCGCAGCACCCGAGCCCTCGGCTGAAGCGCGCCGCGCCGCCAAACCGCTACTCAAGTCCGACAAACCGATTCACTACGAAATCACCATCGACGAGAACGGCGTCAAGGTGAAGCCGCGCAAGGCCAAATCCGGCGCCTCCGCCCCCGGCGACGCCGCATCGGCCGGCGAAGGTGAACCGAGTGAGAGCGACGAACTTGACCCCGACCTGCCCTCGATCGAGATCAAACTCCCCAAGGACGCCAAGTCGGCTGAAGTCAAACGCGCCATCGAAGAAGCACGCAGTGGCATCGAACAAGCCCTGCAAGCCGCCGCCGAAGCGGCCAAGAGTGGCGCACAGGAAGCTGCCGCCGAGGCACGCCGAGCAGCCCGCGAGGCGCAACGCCAGCCGCGCCGCCACACCACCACCGTGCATCTGGGCGACTTTCTGGTCAAGCTGGCCTTCTTCTTTGCACTCGGCTCGGCCCTCATCAAGGTGACCTACAAGGGCCGCTTGCAGGCCGAGGTCAAGGCAGCGCAGGCGACCGAAACCGCCGAGGCCGAGTCGCTCAAGCGCCAAGTTGTGGAAGCCCGCATGGCCGCGATGCAAGCGCAGGTCGAGCCGCATTTCCTCTTCAACACCCTGGCCTCGATCGACCATCTGATCGAAACCGACCCGCCGCGCGCCTCGCAGATGCAGAAGAATCTGATCGCGCTCTTGCGTGCCTCGATGCCGACCATGCGCGAGGCCAATGCCAGCGGCGTGCGCGACCTGGGCCGCGAGCTGGCGGTCATCAAGCCCTATCTGGAAATCCTCAAGGTGCGCATGGAGGAGCGGTTGCAGACCGAAATCAATGTGCCCGAGGGCCTGCTGTCGGCCGAGTTCCCGCCAATGATGATTCAAAGCCTGGTTGAGAACGCGATCAAGCATGGGCTTGAACCCAAGGCCGAAGGCGGCATCTTGACGGTCAAGGCCGAGGTCAACCATGGCAAGCTGGCGGTCACCGTGGCCGACACCGGCCTGGGCTTTGGCCGCGCCGCCACCAGCGGAACCGGCGTGGGTCTGGCCAATATCCGCGAGCGCTTGATGCTGCTGTATGGCGCCAAGGCCAGCGTCACCGTCAGCGAGAACCTTCCCAGCGGCACCAAAGTGACGATCACCGTGCCTTACCGCAGCCGCGGCCATGATTCTGATGACTAGCAAGGAGCTTCACATGAAAACAACTTTCAAATGGCTGCTGATTCTGAGCCTCGGGCTGGCCTTGCTGGGCTTGTTTGCCGGCGGGGCGCTTTGGCACGAATTCATCGCTCAGCCCGATGTCAGTATCAGCATCAATGGCGAAGACCTGGACTTCGATGGCCTGCAAACCGTACCCTGGTTCGGCGCCGTGTTCGGCACGCTGGCCGCCGGCATTGTGGTCTGCCTGGTGATCCCACTGGTCTTGCTCTTCAGCGTCGGCTTGCCGATTCTGCTAACGGTGATGATCTTGGGCTTTGTCGCCGTGGGTCTGCTCAGCCTCGGTGCGATGTTGTTCTCGCCTGTCATCATCCTGGGGCTGCTGTTGTGGTTGGTGTTGCGAAACAAGCGCCCAAGATCACAGCGCCGCCAAAATCTGCCGTCACCCGCCAACACCCGCTAGCATTGCCCGATGAATTCAACCCAACATTCCGACTCCCCGCGCGTACGCGCCGTCTTGGCCGATGACGAGCGCCTGATGCGCGAGCAGCTGCGCGCGCGGCTGAGCGAGGTCTGGCCCGATCTGGAGATCGTGGCCGAGGCCAAGAATGGCCTGGAGGCCGTCGAGCTGGTGCGCCAGCACCGGCCCGATCTGGTCTTTCTGGACATCCGCATGCCGGGCTTGACCGGCGTCGACGCAGCCCGCCAGATCGCGCAGATGGGCGACGGTAGCGACACGCCAGAAGGCGAAGACTGGCAAGTCCCCGAGATCGTCTTTATCACCGCCTATGACCAATACGCCGTCGAGGCGTTTGAGCAAGGCGTGGCCGACTATGTGCTCAAACCCGCTGAACGCGAGCGTTTGGCACTGACGGTGCAACGTATCAAAAAGCGCCTAGCGATGCGAGATGGGGGCGAAGGCACGGCCGCCTCTGATACGCCGGACGACAGCGCGGCTGCCGCGCCGCTGCAGCAATTGCTGCACAAGCTCTCGGCCCAGATCAACCCCGGCGCGGCGCCGAAGTATCTGCAATGGATTCAAGCCACCGTGGGCCAGGCGATCCAGATGATTCCGGTCGAAGACGTGCTGTTTTTCATCAGCGACGAGAAGTACACGCGCGTTCAAACAGCGCGCGTCGAGGCCTTGATACGCAAGCCTATCAAGGAGCTGGTGGACGAGTTGGATCCGGCGCTGTTCTGGCAGGTGCACCGCTCCACCTTGGTCAATACCCGCGCCATCGACGGCATCACGCGCGACTTCCGGGGCCGCCAGATGGTCGGCGTCAAAGGCCTCAGCGAAAAGCTCGAAGTCAGCCGCAGCTACACGCATTTATTCAAGGGCATGTAGCAGGCGCTCAGCCCGCCCGAGGCGCTGATCCTTTTGGCCCGTGTTGCAGCTGATGCAACTCGGGCCAAACTTTTTGCAGTGTGTCGCAAGCGGCTGGCGTTGCGAAGCTGCGCCCAGCAAACTGCTCTCATTGTTCGCTCATCAAGCAAATCCACCGGACGCTGACCCATGCTGAAACTCACCAAGCTCACCCACATCTACCCCAACGGCACCAAGGCGCTGGACGGTGTCGATCTCGAAATCCCCAAGGGCATGTTCGGCCTGCTGGGCCCCAATGGCGCCGGCAAATCATCCTTGATGCGCTGCATTGCAACGCTGCAAACCCCCAGTTCCGGCGGCATCCAATTCGGCGCCATCGACGTGCTCAAACAGCCCGAACAGCTGCGCGGCACCTTGGGCTATCTGCCGCAAGATTTCGGCGTCTACCCGCGCGTATCGGCCTACGAGCTGCTCGATCACCTGGCCGTCCTGAAAGGCATCGCCAACAAGGGTGAGCGCAAAGACACCGTCGAGACGCTGCTGGCGCAGGTCAATCTCTGGGGCGTGCGCAAAAAGGCAGTGGCCGGCTATTCGGGCGGCATGCGCCAGCGCTTTGGCGTTGCGCAGGCGCTGATTGGCAACCCCAGCCTGGTCATCGTTGATGAGCCAACCGCCGGCCTCGACCCCGAGGAGCGCAACCGCTTCAACAATCTTCTGGCCGAGATCGGCGAAAACGTGGTCGTGATTCTGTCCACCCATATCGTCGAGGATGTAGCCGATTTATGCCCGCGCATGGCCATCATCAACAACGGCAAAATTGTGCAGACCGGGGCGCCGCTGGAACTGAGTCGAGAGCTGCAGGGCCGGGTCTGGCGACGTACCGTCGACAGCGCCTCGCTGCCGCGCTACCAGGTCGAATTGAATGTGATCTCAAACCGCCTGCGCGGCGGCCAGACCGTCATCCATGTGCTGGCCGATGCGGCGCCCGAAGCGGGCTTTGAGGCGGTCGATGGCGACCTGGAAGACCTCTACTTCGCCACGCTGGTGCAGGCGCGCAAGGCCAGTGCGGCTGCGGTGGTCTGAGGGAAACCCGATGCTCAGCAAAATTTTCGCCTTCGAGGCGCGCTACCAACTGCGCTCGCCGCTGTTCCTGATCAGCTTTGTGATCTTCTTCTTGATGAGCTTTGGCGCCATCACCTCGACCGATATTCAGATCGGCGGCCCCAAGGGCGCCAGCAATCTCAACTCGCCGTTTGCCATTTTGCAGATCGTCGCCACCATGAACTTGATGGCGATTTTCATCGTCACCGCCTTTGTCGCCAATGTGGTGATTCGCGATGAGGAGTTCGGCTTCGCGGCCATCTTGCGCTCGACCCGGGTCGGCAAATTCGACTATCTGGTCGGCCGTTTCTTGGGCGCGATGTTTGTGGCCTTTTTGGTCACCACCGCCGTGCCCTTGGCGGTCTTGCTCGGATCGCTGATGCCTTGGCTGGACGCAGAGCAAGTCGGCCCCTTGGTACTCAGCCACTATGTCTTTGCACAACTGGTGATGAGCGTGCCGACCTTGCTGGTGCTGGGCGCCGGCTTCTTTGCCGTGGCCACCATCACGCGCTCGATGATGTGGAGCTATGTCGGCGCGGTCGCCTTCATCGTTCTGTTTGGTGCCTCACGGGTTCTGTTGAAGGACCCGTCGCTGGACCTGGCCTCCGGCCTGGCCGACCCCTTCGCCATCGGCGCTTTGAACCGCGTCACCAAATACTGGACGGCGGCCGACCGCAACACCCTGCTGCCGAGTTTGAGCGGCATGCTGCTTTACAACCGGCTGATCTGGTTGGGCGTGGCCGCCGCGCTGTTCGGTCTGGCCTATCGTTTGTTCCATTTCGAGACGCACCCCAAAGGTGCCGCCAAGGCCGAGAAGCTCAACAAGAGCGATGCGATGCCGAGCCCCAAGCGCTTGGCGACCCCCAGCCACGGCGGGGCAACCGCCTGGCTACAGCTGCGCGCGCTGACCCGCTTCGACATGCGCTTTGTGTTCAAGAGCCCGGCCTTTTTCGTGCTGCTGGCAATCGGCGTGCTGAACGCCTTGGTCGGGCTGCTCTTGACCACATCCGAGCGCGGTGTGAGCTATTTGCCGGTTACACGCTCGGTCGTTGAGGCCTTGGAAGGCAGCTTTGGCATCATTCCGCTGTTGATCGCGATCTACTACTCGGGCGAGTTGGTCTGGCGCGACCGCGAGCGCCGCATGCACGAGATCATCGACGCCAGCGCCGCGCCGAACTGGGCGCATTTATTGCCCAAGGTGCTGGCCATCACGGGCGTGCTGCTGGCCTGCTACCTCACCGCCATGCTGACCGGCATCGTCTTCCAGCTCGCACATGGCTTCACGCAAGTTCAGCCCGCGTCCTATCTGCTTTGGTTCGTCTTGCCGGGGCTGATCTCCGCCTTGTTGCTGGCCATCCTGGCAATTTTTGTGCAGGCCCTGGTGCCGCATAAATTCGTCGGCTGGGCCGTGATGATGGTCTTGATGGTGCTCGGCATGGTGATGGGCAGCTTGGGGCTCGAGCACAAGCTCTACACCTTTGCCGGCATGCCGGAGGTGCCGCTGTCGGACATGAACGAGATGGGGCGCTTCTGGATAGGCCGCGCCTGGCATCAGCTGTATTGGCTGGCCTTCGGCGCCATGCTTGTGGTGGCCACGCATCTGCTGTGGCGGCGCGGCGTGGAGACGCGGCTGCAACCGCGCTTGGCACTGCTGCGCCAGCGCTTGGCCGGCACACCGGGCCTGCTGATGGGCGCAGCCACGCTGGCTTGGGTCGGCAGCGGCGCCTACATCTTCTACAACAGCAATGTGCTCAACGAGTACGTCACCGCCCCCGCACAAGAACAGCTGCAGGCGGACTACGAAAAGACCTTATGGGGATTTGCCGGGCTGCCGCAGCCGACCATCACCGATGTCAAACTCAAGGTCGATCTCTACCCCGACCAAGCTCGCGCTGATATCGAAGGCAGCTATCAGATGGAGAACCGCAGCGGCAAGCCCATCAGTCAGGTGCATGTGCAATGGGCGCCGGGGCTGAAGGTGCAGCGATTGGCCTTGGATGGCGCCGTGCTGGAGCAAGACTACAAGGCTTTGTCGCACAGTGTCTACCGGCTCAAGACACCGCTGCAAGCCGGCGACAAACTGGGCTTGAACTTTGCCGTACGCATGGCCCAACAGGGCTTTGTCAACGGCCGCCCGCAAACGCAAATCGTGCCCAATGGCAGCTTCATCAGCAATCAGCAGTTCGGGCCGTTTTTGGGCGTACCGCAAGGCATGCTGCTGCAAGACCGCGCCAAGCGCCGCAAGCACGGCTTGCCGCCCGAGGTTCGCGTAGCCAAGTTGGAAGACAACAGTGCCAACGCGCACAACTATCTGCGCCGTGACAGCGACTGGGTGAATGCCGAAATCACACTGACGACCGACGCCGATCAAACCCCGATCGCGCCCGGCACCACCATCAGCGACAACACGGCACAAGGTCGGCGCACCATCGTCACGCGCAGCGACGCGCCCACGGCCAACTTCTTCTCCATGCAATCGGCCCGCTACCAAAAGGCCAGTGACAGCTGGACTGGCAAGGACGGCCAAGCGGTTGCGCTGGAGGTCTATCACCACCCTGCACATAACAGCAATGTGCAACGCATGCTGGCGGCAATGAAAGCGTCCTTGGATTTGTACAGCGAGCAATTCTCGCCCTATCAGTTCAAGCAGGCTCGCATCATGGAGTTCCCGGCCTACGAGCGCTTTGCCCAGGCGTTTGCGGGCACCGT
>CAUPEV010000135.1:0-13853 GCA_963510335.1 uncultured Roseateles sp. | reverse complement strand
GCTGATTGTGTTGCCGACAGCGCGCTGGAAGACCCTGTGGCGCGAAGGCCAAAAGCTGCAGGCCTTGCGGGAAGTCTTGCGTTTTCGAGCCGGCTTGCGCGCTGCCCAGTTCGACTTGGTCATAGACCCGCAAGGCCTGCTCAAAAGCGGCCTGATGGCCTGGTTCACAGGCGCACCCAGACGGGTCAACCTGAAGCCGCGCGAATCCAGCCAGTACTTGATGCATGAAAGCGTGCGGCCCGCAGCAGGCGCAGGGCTTGACGCCACATTGCCCATCGTTGCTCATGAATACCGCGATCTGGCGGTCTATCTCGGCGCCGACCGGAGAAGCTACCGGATGGATCTGGCAGTGGGCGAGTTGGCCCAAGAACGGGCTCGCGGTCGCTTGAGTCAAGCCAATATTGGCCCCAAGTATGCGGTCTTGGCGGCCTTCACCACCCGCCCCCAGAAGCACTGGATCGAAGGCAATTGGGCCGACCTCGCCGAAGCTTTGCTTGCCCAAGGCCTCACGCCACTACTGCTCGGCGGCCCCGGTGATTTGCCGGCGGCGCAGCGTATCGCCGCCAGCAGCCCTGCCATCATCAACTTGGTCGGTCAATTCAAACTCGATGAGACCGTGGCCGCCATCCAGGGCGCCAGCCTGCTGATCGGTGTCGACACCGGCCTGACCCATATGGCCATCGCGCTGGACATCCCCACCGTCGCCCTGTTTGGTTCGACCACCCCTTATTTGCGCGGCCCCGACGCGCGCACCCAGGTGCTTTATGAGCGACTGGCCTGTTCCCCCTGCAACCGCAAGCCCACTTGCCATGGCCGTTATGACTGCATGCGCCAGTTGGATGTGACCCGTGTTTTGAAGGCCTGCGCCGAAGTCCAACAAGTGAACACACGCTGAAAGCCTATGTCAACCCAACTCGTGCCCAGCGACCTGCTCGCGAAGTCAAAAAAAATTCTGTTCATCACCCACCTGGCCCTGGGTGACTACACCTATTTGCAGAATTTTTTCCAGGCTTTTGCCAAGCGCTTCCCGCATATCGAAGTGCATATCTGGGTCGACGAGCTACGCCGCAGCAGCAAACCTGCGGATTGGGTGCATCTCAAAAAATATGCCTTGTATGACTGGCTGGCGGCCTGCCCTTTTGTCGCCAAAACCTATGACAAGACCTACAGCCCTGAGCTGTATCAACAATCAATTCAGGAAGCTCGGCAGCAGCAATATCCGCTGGTCGTTTCTCTGGCGACATTGCGTCCGCATCTGTATGCCGCCTTGGCACGCGAGATCTGCCCCACCGGCTTTGTGGCCGGCATGAAGCAGGAACCCGGCCTCTTGGCCTTGCACAGACGTTGGGCCTACCGAAAACTCGACGCAGCCCTCAATCCTGATGCGCGAACGCAGGCCGGCCAGCACATCACGGGGATATACAACGGTTGGTTCAACTCATTCTTCGGCATGGACTTGGCCGAAGACGCGCGCTTCCCCTTTCTCGATATTCCGCCGCAGTGGACGCAGGCCAGTCGACAGCAGTTGATGCAATGGGGCTTTGCCGGCGAAACTCAAACCGGCGACCGGCCCGTCTTCATCAACCCCTTCGCGAAAAACAACAAACGCTGCTGGCCCTTGAACCGGGTGGTTGAGCTGATTCAGGCCATGCGCAACTTGCCGGCTTGGGCCAACACTTGTTTCGTCGTCAATGTGGTGCCGGAACAGATGCCTCAGGTACGGGCCTATTTCGCGACACAAGGCTTGGAGCGGGTGCAACTCTTCAGCGCCGACGAAAACTTCTTTCAATTGCCGGCGATGTTGAGCCAATGCGCTTTGATCATTTCGGTTGAAACAGCGGTCATGCATTTGGCCAATGCGGTGCATATTCCAGTGATTGCATTGATGCGCCAGAAGAATCCCGAGTGGGCGCCCATAGATGCCAAGAACAGCACCGTGATCACGACACACAAGCGCAGCGACTGGGTCAAGGCGATCACCGCCGAACAGGTGACTGCGGTGTTGAGTGCGCCCAAGGCCTCGATCTGATTCATATTGGACGATAAGCAAATCAAGCGATGATTTATATTGACGTCACCGACCTTATTCTTTGGGTTCGCCGCAAGTCCACCGTCACCGGCATACAACGAGTCCATCTCAACTATGCCGTCAACGCCTTGGATCACGGCGCCAAGTGCATCATGTTTTACGGTCGAGAGAGCCGCAACGCCGCCTTGCTCAGCGACGAGTTCGTCCGCTATATGGGCGAGGTATTGAGCAGCCGGGTGCGAATGGACAAGCGAAAGTTTTTCGCGCTATGCCCGAATGCTCGACTCTTCCCATGGCCGGACTATCGCCAAAAGTATCACAAGCGCCCATTCAAATATCTTCTGCACACTGTCGGTGGGCATTTGCGCTTTCATACCCAGCAATGGCTGTTTCAGCGCCCCGCCGCCAGCCCTGATTTCAAACCCGGAGACAGCATCATCAGCATCGGTCGCGACTGGACCATCGAGGGTTATGTCGCCAATATGCAGCGCCTGAAGGACAAGTACGGCATCGTGCCGCAGATCTTTTTGCATGACGTGATTCCGATCGAAAGCGAAAAACTGCCCGGTTCGACCAAGCGTTTCCTGATCTTCCTGATTGACGCATTCAAGACCTTCGATCGCTTCTTCACCAGTTCCAACTACAACCGGGGCGAGATTCTCAAATACATGCACGAGTTCACCGGTCATGAAAAGCCGGTCGAAAAACTCGGTTTTGGGCAAAACATCAATGCCATGGGACTGGCCGAAACCGAATTGCCAGAAAATCTAGAACGCGGCCGTTACCTGCTGTGTGTAGGCAGAATTGCGGCCTCTAAGAACCAACTCCGCTTGATGAAGGCTTGGCACAGGGTTGTTGACAGCGGCGCTGATGGTGGGGTGAAGATGGTGTTTCTGGGTCAGCTCAGCAAGACCTATGGCGAGTTCAACGACTATTTCAAAGCCGCCAAATCATTGACCGGCAAGCTGATCATGTTGGAGAGTGCGTCCGACCAGTTGCTCAACACTTTGTACAAGAACTGCCTGTTCACCGTCTTCCCCTCAACCATTGAAGGCTACGGTTTACCGGCCGCGGAAGCCATGGCCTATGGCAAGTTCTGCCTCGCATCCAATGCCACTTCCATCCCCGAAGCGGCAGGCATTTATGCAGACTACTTCGATCCCATGGATGAGGCCCAGATGCAGGCCAAGATCGCCCACTACATCAGTGACGCGCAGGCGCTGCGCGAACGCGAGGCCTTGATCAAGACCGCAAAGATCAAGACCTGGGCCGAGGCCAGCGCCGAGCTGCTGGAACGCGCCGGCCGCCCCTTGGACGCGGCCTAAGCCAGCAAAGCCGCCACCGCGAGGCCTAAGCTGCCGGCGCGCGCGGCCACCAAATCGGCAGGCAAAGTAGCCGGTTCGCCCCGGCCATCCTTGGCAAGCAAAAAAGCACGGCCGACGCCGGCCGCCTGTGCCGCCGCTATATCGGAGGGCTTGTCGCCGAACAGCACTGACGCAGCCAGATCCAGCTCCAGTTCATGAGCTGCACGCAAAATCATGCCCGGTGCCGGTTTGCGGCAGCCGCAGTCCATGCGGAACTCGGCCACCTGACCATCCGGCAAATGCGGGCAATACTCGATCGCTGCCAGCGGCACCTGCTGTGTCAGCAAGTAATCCCTCATCTGCTCGGTGAGTCGGTGAAAGTCAGCCTCGCTGTATTTGCCTCGCGCAATACCGGACTGATTGGTCACCACCACCAGCGCATAGCCGACCTGATGCAGCTGACGCATGGCATCTATCGCGCCGGGGACGAATTCAAAATCTTCCCAGCGGCCTACATAAGCATGGTCGATATTGATCACGCCGTCGCGGTCAAGAAAAGCGGCTTTTTGCATATCAAGTCGAACGCAGGCTGCGCACCAGGGCTGTGGTGGAGTAGCCGTCGACAAAGGACAGCGCCTCCGAACGCCCACCCCAGGAACGCACCAAGCGCGTTTCCTCAAGCAGCTCCATATCGTAGTCACCGCCCTTGACGTAGATGTCGGGGCGTATGCGGGCCAGCAAAGCACATGGCGTGGGCTCGTCAAAGAAAGTCACGCAGTCCACCGCCGCCAAG
This sequence comes from uncultured Roseateles sp., assembly GCA_963510335.1. Taxonomy (GTDB): domain Bacteria; phylum Pseudomonadota; class Gammaproteobacteria; order Burkholderiales; family Burkholderiaceae_C; genus Paucibacter_A. The sequence goes on along the minus strand of CAUPEV010000135.1, from coordinate 9,727 downwards.
CCCGCCAGCACCAAGGCGCGGTCCAGCTCGCGGTTGATTGGCCGCTCTGGGCCCTTGCCCAGCCCGCGGGCAGAAGCATCGGTGTTGATCGCAACAATCAGGCTGCCGCCCAGTTGGCGCGCCGCATGCAGATAGCTGACATGGCCGCGGTGCAAGATATCGAACACGCCGTTGGTGAACACCAGCGGCCGCGGCAGGCTGGCCAAGCGAGCCGCCAAAGCCATGTCATCCAGTGCTGCAGCGTCCAGCAGCTTGTCCTGCAAGGCCCAGTTCAAGGTCGCGCTCAAGCCTGCAACTCCTCATAGCTGACCGTCGCCGTGCCGAACTTGCCGACCACGATGCCGCCGGCCCGATTCGCCCAGCGCATCGCCTGCGCCATGCTCAAGCCCGCCGCCATCATCACCGCCAAAGTGGCGATCACCGTGTCGCCGGCACCGGTCACATCGAACACCTCGCGCGCCTGCGCAGGCTCATGGCTGATACCGTCCGCAGCGAACAAGGTCATCCCCTCCTCCGAGCGCGTCAGCAAGACGGCCTCGACGCCGATCGCCTCTCTCAGCGCATCAACCTTGGCTTTCAAGTCCGCTTCGTTGCGCCACTGACCGCTGACCAGCGCCAGCTCGGCCCGGTTCGGCGTTATGACAGTGGCCCCCGCATAACGCTGAAAATCACTGCCTTTGGGGTCGACCAAGACCGGCTTGCCGGCCGCCCGGGCCAGCGCGATCATCTGGGGAATATGTGCTAGGCCGCCCTTGCCGTAGTCGGAGAACAGCACCAAGTCATGGTCGGCCAGCTGCTGCTCAAATGCGTCGGTCATCTCGCCCAAGAGCTCATGATCCGGCTCGTTCTCGAAGTCGATGCGCAGCAACTGTTGGGCCCGACCGATCACGCGCAACTTGACGATGGTTTGCAGCTTGGGGTCGTCGCGCAATACCGTTTCCACGCCTTGCGCGTGCAGCAGCTCGCGCAGTTTGACGGCAGGTTGATCGCGCCCCACCACGGTCAGCAAGGTCGTGCGAGCACCGAGCATCTTGACGCCCAGCGCCACATTGGCCGCACCGCCCAGGCGCTCCTCCTCGCGCTCCACCCGCACCACCGGCACCGGCGCCTCAGGCGAGATCCGCTCCACCGCGCCGTGCCAGTAACGATCCAGCATCACGTCACCGACCACCAACACGCGCTTGGTCGCCAGCAGCTCGCGCGTCGGCAAACTTTGCAGGCCTTGAAGTAAATTCTTAGTCACAGGCCCAACCCTCTCAGTCCAAGCCCAGCTCGGCTTCGATCAGCCCACACAAGGTGTGGCCGATCAAGATATGCGCCTCCTGGATGCGCGCCGTCACCTGGTGCGGCACCACGATGGCCGCGTCGCACAGGCCACGCAGCTGGCCGCCGTCGCGCCCCAACAAGCCCAGCGTGTAGACGCCCGCCGCCTTGGCCGCCTCGACCGCACGCAAGATATTGGCGGAGTTGCCCGAGGTCGAGATCGCCACCAAGGCGTCGCCCGAACGTGCCAGCGCAATCAGCTGGCGTGCGAACACCTGCTCGAAGGCATAGTCATTCGAGATGCAGGTCAAGGCCGAGGTATCGGTGTTGAGGGCGATGGCCGCCAGCGGCCTACGATCTTTGATGAAGCGGCCGGTCAACTCGGCGGCCAGATGTTGGCTGTCAGCGGCCGACCCCCCGTTGCCGCAAAACATGATCTTGCCGCCCTGCTTGAGCACCTTGGCCAAATGCTGTCCGGCCTGGGCGATGGCGGGGTCCAAGTCGTGCAACACGGTCATCAGTTGCTGATGCTCGGCAAGGTTGCGCAGAAACAGTGAATTCATTGATGAAAATCCATGAAAAGTAAAGAGGTGCTCGGGCGCTGCAGTGATCTGCTGTGGGCCATTCACATCACGCCATTATCAACGCAGGCAGACCTGCAATGGCGACCGGACCCAGACCCAAAATGCCAGCGACAATCCCTCGCCATGACGACTGATTCTTCCGAACTCAAACCCGTTGCCAAGCGCTTGATGCGCTTTGTCAAACCCTACCGCACCGGTCTGTCGCTGACCTTGCTGGCCTACGCCGCAGCGGCGGCCACCGAGCCACTGATTCCGCACCTGATCAAGACCGTGTTCGGTCAAGGCTTCGCCAGCAGCTCTTTTTCGGTGTGGTGGGTGCCGGTCGTGTTGATCGGCCTGTTCGCCTTGCGTGGCTTACTAGGCTTCTTGGGGCAATACCTGCTCAACTGGTCGGTTACCCGGGTGGTGATGGACTTTCGCTGTGCGCTGCTGGACGCCTTGTTGAAGGCCGATGCACGCGTCTTCACCAGCTTGCAACCCGGCACCGCGGTCACCAAAGTGGTCAACGACCCGCAGCAAATCATGGGCACGCTGACCAACCCCTTCATCAGCGTGCTGCGCGACGGCCTGCCGGCCATCGCGATTCTGGGCTACCTGATCATGCTGAACTGGCAGCTGACGCTGCTGTCCATGATCACAACGCCCTTGATGGCTTTCGTGATGCGCAAGGTCGCCACGCGCGTGCGCCGACTCGGCGGCATTGCCTATGACGCACAGCTGCAGTTGGTCAACAAGGTCGATGATCTGACCCGCGCTTGGCGGGTGGTGCGCAGCTTTGATGCGGCCGACCATGAGCGGGCTCAGTTCAATGCACTGGCCCGGCAGGTGCAGCGCAACAACCTGAAGTCAGCTGCGGCGGCAGCCATGACGCAGCCCTTGTCGCAGTTCGTCGCGAGCTGGGGTTTGTCCTTGATCGTTTGCCTGGCCTTGCTGCAGGCGCGTCAGGCCAATACCGGCGTGGGCGAATTCGCCGCCTTCATCACCGGCCTGCTCTTGCTGACCTCGCGCCTGCGCCATCTCAGCGACCTGATGCCACCCATCACCAGCGCGCTGGTGATCGCACGCGGCTGCATGAGCTTGCTGGACATGCCGGTTGAGCCCGACAAGGGGAGCAAGGAACTTCAGGACTGCAAGGGCGAGATCCAGATGCAGGATGTTCATTTGCTCTACCCGGACGCTGATCGCCCGGCGCTGAACGGACTGACGCTCAAGTTCGCAGCCGGCCAAACCACCGCCCTGGTCGGTGCCTCGGGTGCCGGAAAAAGCTCCATCGTCCATCTGCTGCTGGGCTTTGGCCAGGCCGATTCCGGCAGCGTCATGCTCGACGGGGTTGAGGTCAGCGAACTTCGCAAAGGCAATCTGCGCCGGCAGTTCGCGGTGGTGTCGCAAGACATCGTGCTGTTTGACGCCTCGGTGGCCGACAACATCGCCTATGCCCAGCCCCGCGACGAAGCCAAGTTGGAGCAGGCCTTGCGTGCCGCCAATCTATGGGACTTCGCGCTGGGCCTGCCGCAAGGGCTGGACACCATCATTGGCGCCAATGGCAGCAAGCTCTCGGGCGGCCAGCGCCAGCGCTTGGCCATCGCGCGCGCGCTCTACCGGGACGCGCCGGTCTGGGTTTTTGATGAGGCGACCTCGGCACTCGACACCGAAAGCGAGCGCGCGGTTCAACAAGCCTTGGAACAGTGGCAAGGCCGCAAGACGCTGATCGTCATTGCGCACCGCTTGTCCACGGTTCGCTCGGCCGACCTCATCCATGTGCTGGGCGCCGGCCGGGTGCTGGAAAGCGGCTCGCACACCGAGCTGCTGGTTCGCGACGGTGCTTATGCAGCGATGGTGCGGGCGCAGCTCGGCGAGTAGGCCGCTGTGCGACAAGAGCTGTAGGGCGTAGGCCAGCCGCCAATGCCCGCCGCTTCAGGCCCTCGAAAGCCCTTCAGACTTTGGACTTGCTTTCGCCCACCAAAGCTGGGTTGAGGCGCGGGTCGTTGTACATCTTGAACTGCCGGTAGACCTTGAAATAGGCCCGGCCAGCCAGCGAGTCGGCCAATAGCTGGTCATAGCAAGCGCCCAAATCGTCGCGCTGCTGGCGCAAGCGCGCGAGGCGTTCGCTGCAAGTGGCACGGTGGGCTTCATCGACATCCTGGCGCTCGGTCTGCAAACGCATCGCCTCGATCTTCAAAGCCATGATGGACATGCGGTCCACCATGCTGCCGCCGGTCTCGCTATTGAGCCGCGCGCCGGGCTGTTGGGTTGAACGCGGTGCCTGGCTGCCTATGCTGCTGGCATCCACCAAGCCCAAGGCGCTGAGCAGCCATTCGTCGATACGTTCGATGGCGTCATTGCGTGCCTGATTGAAGCGATCAATGGCGCGCTTATTGGCAACGATTTCCGCATCCTGCGCCATCTGGCGGCGCGCCAAATCTTCTTCGGCCCACAAGCTCGCGTTATAGAAATGATTGACCCTCGCCCAGCCCAACACGTCATCGGCCATCGGCGCAGTGCTTGGCAAGCCGGCTTCCACCGCCGCCGTATGCAGCGCAATGATGTCGCGCGCGGCGGGGAGTGCAATGGAGTGAGGGGCAGAAGTTGTCATGGTTTTCTCGAGATCTGGATCAGCACTGGCTTGAAGTCTGGCAGCTATGGCGGTGGCAGAATGCCGGCGCAGAGCATAACCGGGAGTATTCGCCATGATAGAGACAGTTGGGCCGCGGCCTTTGATCGTGCGCCTGCGCAATTTTGTCGGCGACGCGGTGCTCGGCGTCCCGGCTTTGCGGCTCCTGGAACGTCATGGCTACCAACTTCATCTGGTCGGCAAGGGCTGGGCGCCCGAGTTGTTTGCCAACGAAGGCTGGCCGGTGCATGTGCGGCCCAAGAAGCTGCTGGCCCGAGTCCAGCAACTGCGCGCCCTGCGCGCCGAAGCCCGCCGCATCGACCCTGGCTTTGACAAGCGCCCGAATGCCCTGGTCTTTCCCGGTGCCATCTCGGCGGCGCTCGATATGCGGCTGGCGGGTCTGCGCGCTGAAGGCTATGCCTGCGATGGGCGCAGCTGGCTGCTGGAACGCGCCCATCCCATGGATCTGAACATCCATGCATTGCGGAGTTACTGGGACCTGAGCTGTGCCTTCCTCGGCATCAAGGAGGCACCTCCGGCTTCCATCGATTTCAAGGTGAGCCCGGCTCAACACGCCCAAGCCGATGCCTTGTTGCAGTCGCGCGGCGTCGCGCCGGGCTTTGTCTTGGTCTGCCCCTTTGCCAATGGCACGATCGAGTCAATCACCCGGACCTGGCCCGGATTTCAAGCCTTTGTAGAGCGCTTGTCCGCCAGCGGCCAGCAGGTCTTGATCTGCCCAGGGCCGAATGAGGTTGAAGGTGCGCAAAGAATGTATCCAAGCGCGCTGCGACTGGACGGCGTGGGTTTGGGTGTCTACAACGCCATACTCGCGCGTGCCAAATTGGTGGTGAGCGTCGACACCGGTCCAGCGCATATGGCGGCTTCGATCGGCGCGCCGGTACTTGTGGTGTTCGGGGCGACCAAACCTGAACATTGGGCGCCGTGGGGCCCCAGTGTCGAAATCATGCATCGTCATCCCGATTGGTTCACGGCCGACGAGGTGCTGGCAAGAGTGCAGCAACGCCTCAAACAATAGGCTTGCAATGACTTTGCGGAAACAGCCACAGCTACAGCCACAGATGCGAAGGCGCGCCCTTCTCGCATGCCTGCTCAGCAGCGTTTGCTTTGGGCTGGCTGCGCAAACCAAGCTACTGGAACTCAATCAGGCCAGCCGTGCCGAGCTTGAATCCTTGGCCGGTTTGGGCCCGAGCCTGGTGGAGCGTCTGCTGACCGAGCGAGCCAAGGCGGCGTTCAACGATTGGCCAGATTTGCAAAAACGGGTGCGCGGCATTGGCCCAGCAACGGCCAAGAAACTGTCCGCTCAGGGTCTGCGCCTCAATGGCCAAGCCTACCCAGACTAGATGGGCCCAGGCAGCGTCTCGGCAAAGCCGGCCTTGCGCCGCCGCATCGACGCAGGGTCACATTGCAAAGGCTGGGCCGGCCAACCAAAAAAGGCCTGCACTTCGGCGCGCCTGGCCAAGGTGTCGCTCATGCCGAGATTGATCAACTCGCCGGTAAACGAAGGCTCGAACAGCAAATAGCTGGTCAGCGCCGAGCCACTCGCGCCTTTGCCCTCCCCCGCCACGCCCACGCTGCGCAACAAGCCCTTGATCGTCGGCGGCAAGCTCCCCTGATGCTCGGCCGCCAGATCATCCAGGCGCCGGCTCGGGGCGATCACCAAGACATCAACCGGCCGTAGAGGTGTTGCGTCACGGGCAGCTTGGGGCAGGAGCGACAAGGTGTTGTTGATGCGCTGCAAGCGCTCCACGTCCACCGCCAGCGCGTCCAAAAAGATGTTCGACAAGGCGTGGCCCGCAATCTGCGCCATGCTGGGATGACCCGTTACCAGGGCGGCACGCCGGTTGCCCGGTGGCTCATGCATGCGGCCAGCGCCGATCACCAGCACACGCTCGGCACCGAGGTGAATAGCGGGCGAGATCGGCGCGCTCTGGCGCATAGAACCATCGCCAAACCATTCGGGCTCGCCATCCAGATCGAGCGACTGAGCCGGGAAGATGAAAGGAATCGCTGACGAGGCCGTCAAGTGCTCGACCGTCAACTTGGCTCGCACCGCAATCCGCTGAGAGCGCAGCCAAGGTGCGATGGTTTTGTGGGTCTGATAAAAGGTCACATGCTGACCCGAGGTGTAGCTGGAGCCGCTGATGGCCAAGGCGTGCATATGGCCGGCCGTCAGCATGTCGTCCAAGCGCTCCATCTGAATCCAACGGTGCAAGAGCGCGGCCAGCGGCGAGTTGTCCAAAAGGCTGCGTGGCTGCGTGCGGCGCCATCGGGCCACCGCCCAACCCAAGCTCATCAATCTCAGCCAACGGGCACCGGTGCGAATGATGCCGAAGGCATCGGCGCTGTAAATCTGGTCGACATGCAAGTTCTGCCACAGATGCACCAAGCCGTCCACGGCACCGTCAAAGTCATCTGCATGGCAGGCCAAGGTAGCCGCATTGATGGCGCCCGCCGACGTGCCAGCAATGATGGGAAAGGGGCTGGAGCCGCTGAAGCCCGCGTCCCGGCGCAACTGCGCCACGGCCGCCAGCACACCCACCTGATAGGCCGCACGCGCACCGCCTCCGGTGAGGATGAGTCCGCAAGGCCCCGGCGCAAGCTTGAGGGGCTTTGGCGAATCGCTGGACAGTGGCTTATCGTCGTTTGGCATGGTCGGCAATGCGCTGAATCATCGCCGATTTGTTCCCGTTCAAGCATTCGATCAAGGGGGGAAACAGCAAGTAAAGCTGGCGCGAATCCTCAGTCGTAGATGATTTGCGACACCGCCCCGGCCTTGGCATCCAATGTTGCGAGTCTGAGTTGGGCCAAGGCTTCATCACAAGGCCAAAAGCGGCTGTCTTCTCCCAACTCGATCTTGAACTCGGCGCCCTCTTGCTCGCCCGACAAGAAATGATGGGTCATCATCTTCAAGCCCTGCGAGACCTGACCTTGCTCGGTGTTGGTCTGCCGCGCTGGCCATTGCCGGATGATGTCTTGCAGCGCCGGTAGTTTGCTGCGCACCGGCACATAAAAATACTTGCCGAAGCGCGCGCGTGCGCCGGCCAAATCCCAGACCGCTTGCACATTGAAACGGAAGCCGCCGGCAAAGCGGTCCATCTGCACCTTGCCTTGCAGAATCAGCAGCTCGTCGTCGACCAACAAATCCTTGTGCAAGTTCAGCAATTCTTCGTTGGCCACCTCCTCGATGAAATCACTCTTGTCGTCTAGCTTGAAGATCGCCACCCGACCACGATTGCCATTGATGACGCGCAGATCGCTGACGATGCCGGCCAGCATCACCACCTCGCGGTTCTGCGCCGCGTCCTCGATATTGGCGACCCGGCGCTTGACCATGCGGCGCACTTCTTCGCCACTTTGGTCGAACAAATGGCCGCTCAGGTAGTAGCCGATCGCTGTCTTCTCCAGCGTCAGCCGCTCCTTGATGCTCCAGGGCGCGGCGTCGACCAGATCGGGCTCGGCGGTGCTCGATGCGTGGGAATCACCAAAGTCGAACAGCCCGCCTTGATCGGCATTCGCCTCCTGCGTCTCGGCATGGGTGTAGCCGCGCGCCACGCTGGCCAGCAGGCGCGCGCGGTCCGGCTCCAGCTTGTCGAAGGCGCCGGCCTTGATCAGCGCGTCAACCACGCGCTTATTGACCGCCTTGCGATCGATGCGCTTGCAAAAGTCGTAAAAGCTCTTGAACTCGCCACCGGCTTTTCGGACCGCCACGATCGAGTCGATCGCACCCTTGCCGGTGCCTTTGATCGCGCCCAGCCCGTAATTGATCAGCTTGTTGGTAATCGGCTCGAAGCGGTGCACACCGAGGTTGACGTTGGGCGGCTCGAAGGCGATGCCGAACAGCTTGGCGTCATTCAACAAGACCTTGAGCTTGTCGGTGTCGTCCATTTCAATCGTCATATTCGCGGCGAAGAACTCGGCCGTGAAATGCACCTTGAGCCAACCGGTGTGATAGGCCAACAAAGAGTAAGCGGCGGCATGCGACTTGTTGAAGCCGTAGCCGGCGAACTTCTCCATCAAGTCGAACACTTCGTCGGCTTGGGCCTCGTCCAGACCGTTCACAGCCGCGCCCTTGCGGAAGATCGCCCGGTGCTCGGCCATCTCCTCGGCTTTCTTCTTGCCCATCGCGCGGCGTAGCATGTCGGCGCCGCCCAGGGAATAACCGCCCAAGACCTGCGCGGTCTGCATCACCTGCTCCTGATAGACCATGATGCCGTAGGTCTCGCTCAGCACCGGTTCCGTCAAGGGATGCGGGTAGACCACCACTTCCTTGCCATGCTTGCGCGCCACAAAGGTCGGGATCAGATCCATTGGGCCTGGTCGGTACAGCGCATTCAAGGCGATCAGATCTTCCAGGCGCGAAGGCTTGGCATCCTTCAACATGCGCTGCATGCCGCTGGATTCAAACTGGAACACCGACTCGGTCAAACCTTTGGAGAACAAGTCGTAGGTTTTGCGGTCATCGAGCGGAATGGTCTCGAAACTGAAGTCCTTTTGCGCCGGGTAGCGGGCAATGATGAAGTCCTTCGCCAACTCCAGAATCGTCAGCGTGGCCAGACCCAAAAAGTCGAACTTGACCAGACCCACCGCCTCGACGTCGTCCTTGTCGTACTGGCTGACCGCACTGTTCGAGCCGGGCTGCTGGTATTGCGGACAAAAGTCGGTGATCTTGCCGGGTGCGATCAACACGCCCCCGGCATGCATGCCGATATTGCGTACCATGCCTTCGACGCGGGCGGCCAGCTTCAAGAGCTCGGCCACTTCTTCTTCCTGCGCCTCGCGCTGATCGATTTCGGGCGCCTCATGGCGCGCGTAGATCATCTTCTCCTTAGTCGGATCGAAGTTCTCCGGCAGCTTGGCCAGCGTCACCGTCTTGCCCGGAGGTGCGGGGATCAGCTTGGCAATCGAGTCGACTTGGCCATAGCCCATGCCCAGCACGCGGCCGATGTCGCGCAGCGCCGCCTTGGCCGCCATGGTGCCGAAGGTGGCGATCTGGCTGACCGCAGGGCGGCCGTATTTGTCCTTGACGTAGTCGATGACGCGGTCGCGGTTGCCCTGGCAGAAGTCGATGTCGAAGTCGGGCATCGAGACCCGCTCAGGGTTCAAGAAGCGCTCGAACAGCAGGTTGTATTGCAGCGGGTCGAGGTCGGTAATCTTCAGCACATAGGCGACCAGCGAGCCCGCGCCCGAGCCCCGGCCAGGCCCCACAGGGCAGCCATTGTTCTTGGCCCACCAGATGAAGTCCGACACG
>CAUPEV010000134.1:0-13867 GCA_963510335.1 uncultured Roseateles sp. | reverse complement strand
GGGGTCTACGCGCTTGCTGTTCTGCCCGACGGGCGCCTCGCTTCGGGCGCTGTTGACGGTACCGTGCGACTGTGGGACCCGTCACTCCCGGGCGAGCCGCTGGTCTTTGAGGGGCATTCGGACTCGGTCAGGGCACTAGCCGTACTGCCTGACGGACGTATCGCCTCGGGCTCTCATGACCACACCGTGCGCTTGTGGTACTCGGCGCACCCGGGCGAGCCGCTGGTCTTCGAGGGGCATTCGGACTCAGTCAACGCACTAGGGGTGCTGCCTGACGGGCGCATCGCCTCGGGCTCCGATGACCGAACCGTACAGTTGTGGCACCCGGCGCGCCCGGGCGAGCCAGTAGTCTTCGAGGGGCATTCGGGCTCGGTCCGCTTGCTGGCCGTGTTGCCTGATGGGCGTATCGCCTCGGGCTCTGATGACGGCACCGTGCGCCTGTGGGACCCGGCGCATCCGGGCAAGCCGATGGTCTTCGAAGGGGATTTCAGCGAGGTATTGGTGCTGGCCGTACTACCCGGCGGGCGCATCGCCTCGGGCTCCAATAACCGAACCGTGCGCCTGTGGGACCCGGCGCACCCGGGCGAGCCGCTGGTCTTCAAAGGGCATTCGGGCGGGGTCACCGCGCTGGCCGTGCTGCCCGACGGGCGCATCGCCTCGGGCTCTGTTGACGGTACCGTGCGCCTGTGGGACCCGACAAACGAGCATCCAACCCGACTATTTGTGGCCGATACAAGTATTTGGTGCATCGTCATATCGAGCTCAGGCGAAATCGTCGCAGGCAGCCAGGATGGCGCCGTGCACATCCTGCGCGAGCTTGCGTGAACCGGACGGCGTGGGCAGGGCTTCAATTGCGATTGCCGTGGCGTGGGCACGCAATGCTGAAGGCCATACCGTCACGAAAAATTACGACTTGACGATTGCTGCGCGGGATGAGGCGCTTCGCCGCAGACCAGCCTTTCGCGAATGGCTGAATTTGGCGGCTATGCAAATTCACTGAGTCGGCGTGAATACCCGCAATGGGCACGTTGGAGTCGCTCAAAACCGTTGAAACCAGATCGCCGCCAACAGCTTTCGACCGGCGTAGCCACATCGGAATTGGTGACCAGTTTGAATCGGAATGACCGGCTACCTTGAACCGGAACCGCTGGCTAAATTGATCGGAATACGGAGGTTGTGTTCTAAACGCAACCCCGCAGGCTGTACCGGCGCGGTAAGTCCAGAGCGCTGTTACTGCGATCACTAAGAGCAAAAATGGTGGGCTTGCTGGACTGGATCGGACAACTGTGGCAGATATGACCCAGAATACGCACAGCAGCCGGGGGTGGCAGGCCGAGTGGCTCCTGGGGATGCGCCCTACCCCCTTTGGACGCTCACTTCCATGTGGACAGAATTCCGCCTGAAGTGTCCATAACTGGTGTCGTCCCCGACGACACATTGCTTAAACTAAGTTGTTGATTCTTCTCGGTTCACATGTGTCCACATCTTCGAGACCCTGCTAATGATTCTCAACGTCTAAAGCCCGTCATCCGCAAAAGCCCCGCGCAAGCCCTGGTCAAACAGGCATTGCGCGGGGCTTTTTTCCGACCATCGTTTGAAAAAGGCATCACCTAGGGCCTGATCCAATGATTCAGCCGCCCGCATCAGAGCAAAATAGTCGGCACCCTCAGCCCTTCCGCAATATTTCGCAGCTTTGCTAACCCGTCCAATCCATGAGCTCTAACGCACTGGTTTCTTCCTCCGGCTCGAATTCCGGCTCACAGGCCATGTCTAACTCGGAGCAGGCTCGCCCTGACTCCAAGCAATTCCTGACCTTTCATGTCGGCGCCGAAGAATACGGCCTCGACATCCTGCGGGTGCAGGAGATCCGCTCGTATGAGCCGCCGACCCGAGTCGCCAATGCACCGCATTTCGTCAAAGGCGTGGTCAATCTGCGCGGCGTGATTGTGCCCATCGTCGACCTGCGCTTGCGCCTTGGACAAAGCGGCGAATACAACGCTTTCACCGTGGTCATCGTCCTGAACGTTTGCCAACGCGTGGTGGGCATCGTGGTGGACGCCGTCTCGGATGTGCTGGAACTTAACGTTGACCAGATCAAGGCGCGCCCTGAGGTTGCTGCAGCACTCGACGCGCGCTTCATCACCGGACTGGGAAAAATCGGCGAGCGGATGCTGATCCTCCTCGATATCGAAGCCATGGTGGCCAGCCCAGATTTCGGTTTGATGGACTGAAAGCCGGCCATATTCCCACCAAGTTAGTAGGCACACTCGCCAAAAGTCAATATTGGTGAAGGCTATCCCCTAAGACTCCTGACCTTTGGCACTCCTCTCAATGGAGTGCTAATATTGCGCCTGTCGACCTCACAAGGTTTGCTCTGCGAAAGAAGATGATGACGATGTCTACTACACCCTCTGCTTTGACGGTACGCGACCCATGGTCGCTGGTGCCCTCTTTGGGCAATTTGGATGCTTACATCTCCGCCATCAACCGCCTTCCGCTGCTGACTGCGGAAGAAGAAAGCTCGGCGGCCCGGCGCTTGCGTGAAACTGGTGATTTGGAATCGGCCGGAAAACTGGTGCTGTCCCACTTGCGCTTGGTGGTTTCCATATCGCGCCAGTACATGGGCTATGGCCTGCCGCAAGGTGATTTGATCCAAGAAGGCAATGTCGGCCTGATGAAGGCGGTCAAACGCTATGACCCTGACCAAGGCGTGCGCCTGGTCAGCTATGCGATGCACTGGATCAAGGCTGAAATCCACGAATATGTGCTGCGCAACTGGCGCATGGTCAAGGTCGCCACGACCAAGGCGCAGCGCAAGCTGTTCTTCAATCTGCGCTCTATGAAGCACAGCATGAAGGAAGACCAGGCCGACGATATGAGCCACCGCAACAGCTTGAGCGAAGCGCAGTTGGATCAAGTCGCGGCGACGCTGAATGTGAAGCGCGAAGAAGTGCTGGAGATGGAAACGCGCATGTCGGGCGGTGATGTGGCGCTGGAGCCGCAGACCGAAGACGACGGCGAAAGCTATGCGCCGATCGCCTATCTGGCCGACGAGAGCCAGGAGCCAACTCGCGTGCTGGAAACGCAGGCGCGCAACACGCTGGCCAGCGACGGCATCAACCAGGCCTTGGAGGCGCTGGATGCCCGCAGCCGCCGCATCGTGCAGGAGCGCTGGCTGAACGTCAATGACGACAATAGCGGCGGCATGACCTTGCATGAGCTGGCGGCCGAGTACGGTGTCAGCGCGGAGCGGATTCGCCAGATTGAAGTGGCCGCGATGAAGAAGATGCGCAAGGCTTTGACGCCGGCCTGATCAGCCGAAAGTTGGCCCAGAAAAAAGCCCCAGGCTCACGCGCTGGGGCTTTTCGACTTCTGATGTGGCCTAGCTCTTCTCTGCCAACAGCAGCTTGATGTCATTGGCCAAGGCCGTTGCGCCCGATCCATAGCGAGAAAACACCCGCACCCGACCCTGCGTATCGAAGATGAAACTGGCGGCGGTATGGTCCATGGTGTAGCTCTCAGGCGTCTTGCCGGCCACCTTGGCAAAGTAGACCTTGAACTCCTTGGCCGCAGCCTTGGTCTGCTCCTCGCTGCCACGCAAGGCGACAAAGCTGGGGTCAAAACTGGCCACATAGGCCTTCAGCAAGGCTGCGGTATCACGCTCCGGGTCAACGGTGACAAAAATACCTTGCACGCGCTCGCCGTCGGCGCCCAAAGAACGTTTGACAGCAGCCAATTCAGCCAAGGTGGTTGGACATACATCCGGGCATTGGGTGTAGCCGAAGAACACCACCGGAATCTTGCCTTTGAATTCAGCCAAGCTGCGGCTACGGCCATCCTGATCAGTCAGATTGAGGCTGCGGGCGTATTGCGCGCCGGTCAGATCAACACCTTGAAACGCAGGTTTGGCGGGGACACCCAAGCCAAGCTGGTCACAAGCCGTCAGCCCAAAAACTACCAAAGTAAGCGCCCCAAGAGTCCGGCCTAGGCCAGCAAATTTCTTCATGATTCAAGTCGTCCAAGGAAGCAGGTAGTGATCGAGCAGCAGCGCGGCAAACAAAAGCGACAGATGCCAGATTGAAAATCTAAAGGTCGCGCGCGCCAGCTCGTCTGAATACTCGCGCCAGAGTTTCCAGGCGTAGAGGCAAAAGCCCAAGCCCAAAATCACCGCGCTGAGCAGATAAACCCAGCCACTCATGCCGGTCAGAAACGGCAGCAGAGTCGCCGCCAACAAGATCCAGGTGTACAAAAAGATTTGCAGCCTCGTGTACTGCGCGCCATGGGTGACCGGCAGCATGGGCAGCCCGGCTTTGCGGTACTCCTCGGTTCGGTACAGCGCCAAAGCCCAGAAATGAGGAGGCGTCCAAAGAAAAATGATCAAACACAAGAGCAGCGCCTCGGAACCCACGTCGCCGCGCAAGGCAGCCCAGCCTAAGACGGGTGGCATCGCACCGGAAGCGCCGCCAATGACACTGTTTTGCGGTGTCATTGGCTTGAGGATCACGGTATAGATCACCGCATAACCAATGAAAGTGGCAAATGTCAGCCACATGGTCAGCGGGTTGACCCAGAACCACAGTATGGCCATGCCAAGCCCACACAAAACAGCCGAGAAGCTCAGCGCCTGAATCCGACTCAGCTCACCCCTGGCAGTGGCGCGCCAAGCCGTACGCTTCATCTTGGAGTCAATTTGCTGTTCGACCAAGCAATTGAAGGCAGCCGCAGCTCCTGCCACCAGCCAGATGCCAATGGTGGCGGCCAGGATCACGCCCCATTCAGCGGCCGAAGGCAGGCCCGGAATCGCCAGCGCCATACCGATGACCGCGCAGAAAACAATCAGCTGAACCACACGCGGCTTGGTCAGTTGGTAGTACTGCTGCCAAGTTGAGCTGAGCGGCGCTGCGGCATTGACAGGGTGGGATGAAGCCATAGGGACGAAGAGTACGGTGAAATTAATGATGCAAGGGAAAACTTGTTGATCCTGCCCTTGCTTGGTTCAGTCGAGCCAATAAAGTTGTCAGCAAGACAAGCAAGGCCGCCGCGCCTCCCGTGTGGGCCAAGGCGGCCAGCAAAGGCCAATCGAACAGCACATTGGACACGCCGCTGAGCAACTGCCAGGCCGCCACGACCAACAAACGTCGCGCCCACAAGACGGCCTCGCGCTGACCGCTGCGTGAAAGCCGCCAAACGAACAGCAACAAGGCTGTAAACACCAGCAAAGCGCCAAGTCGATGGGTCCAATGGATGGCCGTCAAAGCGGCGAAGGGCAGCCAAGCGCCGTCGGCACCGACCCCAAGCTCGCGCCACAGGGTAAAGCCATGATCAAAATCCATCGCCGGCAGCCATTGACCGTCCAAGCAGCGCGGAAACTCCGAGCAAGCCAACACCGCGTAATTGGTGCTGACCCAAGCCCCCAGGGCGACCTGAAGCAAGCTGAGCAGCAGCAGACCGCTCGCCGCCCATTGGAAACCTCGAGCAAGCGCGAGGGGTTTGGGTTGGTAGGCCTGCGCTTGCCAGGCCAGCAACATCACCAAACCCATGCCGCCGAGCAGATGCAGCGTGACGATCGCCGGGAATAGCTTCATCGTCACGGTCAAGGCGCCGAACGCACCTTGCATACAGACCCAAACCAAAGTCAAGGTGGCCCACCAAGGTGAAACCAGACCGACACGATGCCTAGCAGCCAAGAATTGCCGCCAACTCATCACACACAGGGCCAGGATCAAGACGCCCACACCGCTGGCGAGGTAACGATGAACCATCTCGACCCAGGCTTTGCCGTGCGTCACCGGGCCGGTCGGCATCGCCGTCTGCGCCGCGTGAATTTCATCCTTGGCGCCTAGCGGTGAAGCGCTGCCGTAACAGCCGGGCCAATCGGGGCAGCCCAGGCCAGAGTCGGTCAACCGCGTGAATGCGCCGAAGAGCACCAAGTCAAAGGTCAGGAACAAGGTCAGCAGCGTCAAAGCACGCAGCCTCGCCTGCGGTGCGGCCGCTGCCGTACGCATGCGCAAGTACAGCAAAGGGCCGGCGGCCAACAAGGCGCCCAGACCCGCCAGTTGCCACAGTGGGGTGAAATCAAAAGCCGCAGCAGTCATCAGTTCAGCGTCCGGCCTTGTCCCAACCCGCATTGGCTTTGAGCAGGCGATTCAGATCAGCTTTGACCTTTGACGGATCCGGCGTGACCGGCGACCTGAGCATCCATCGACCCATCGGGTCTATCACGAACAAATGATCGCGCAGGGCCGCGCCGGCAGCCGGCTTCAGCCAAGCCTCCAACTCTGCGCGAGGTGCCCGCAAAACAGTCACCGGCACCCGTTGGGCCAAGACCTGCTGCAACTCCGGCCGCAGCGCGGCTTCATCGGCAAGCAGCAAGACCTTGTCGACCTTGTCGCGCTCCTTGCCGAGCATCTCGCGCAATTGGCGCTGCATAAAGAGTTGCTTCTCGCAAGCAGCGTCGCAGTCACTCGTTTGCACCAAAGCCAATAGCCACTGACCCTTCAAACTTTCAGAGCTGACCACATTGCCGGACAAATCACGCAAACTCAGCTGGGCGGGAAGATCGACCGTCGGCGCGATCAGGTCGCCATAGGCTTGGCCCCTGGGCTGAATCACGTAGAACGTGAAATAAGAAGCCAAGACCGGCGCCGCACAGGCCGCGACCACCAGCAACATGCGAAGACGCCCGCCGCGTGTGCGCTGTTTGACCATGTCCTGGGGGTCGGGCAGGCCATGCACCGTCATACCAAGGGGTTCCTCACCCAAGTCAAGACGACTTGGCTTGTTTGCGGAGGCGGATTGTTTGGAACCAGACATAGAGACCCAGAATTAAAGCGGACAGCAAAAACCATTGAAACGCATAACCGTAATGCTTGTGCAGACCCGAATCAGCAGGCTGCCAAGCGCGCAAGAGCCCATCGGCCAATGGCGGAGCTTGGCTCGGCTCTTCATCAAGCTGCAGCACCGTGATGGGCAGAATCGCCTTCTCGATTTCAAGCGCGAAGGCCTGAAGGTCGAGATTTTGCCGGATCAAGCCCTGCGCCGCGCCGGCAAACTCATAGACCTTCGACGGCGCGGCAATTATTCGACCGTAGACCGACACCAGCCCCGTAGGCGTGACCACGTTTTGCAATCGACTTCGATCGACCGCGTCACGCGGCGACCATCCCCGCTGCACGAGCACCACCTGATTGCTACCCTCAAGCTGCAAGGGCGTGACGACGAAAAAGCCCGTCCTCCCACTCATCGATCGATTGTCCAAAAAGACCGTCCAATCAGGCAGCCAAGAGCCTTGCAGCACAACACGGCGGTGGACTTGTGCTTCTAGCGCCTTGCCCGAAACCGCAGACGTTGGCGAAGCTGCCGACACGAGCAAGTCCGCCGTGTGCAGGGGCGGCTTTGCGCCGTTTGCCAACACCGCGGCTTGCAGCGCCTCTTTCTGCCCGGCCCTGTCCAACTGCCAAAATCCCAGGCGTGCAGTCAATCCGACCGCCACCAGCGTGACAAGCAGCAATACAAATGAGCGTATTCGCGGACGCGCTTTGAAAATCATGACCGCTTGCGAAGCGGATAATCTCCGCCCATGAAAACAGTATTCCTGCTCGCCTTTATTGGCATTCTCGGCGCGCTTGGCGCTGCCGGCTTATTCATGCTCAAAAACAGCAGCGGCGCGGACAAAAGCAAACGTGGGCCGAACATGGCCCGCGCATTGGCGCTGCGGGTGGGCTTGTCGGTGGCCTTGTTTTTGTTCATTTTGTTTGCCTATTTGATGGGCTGGATTGAACCCACCGGACTGCCTTTGCAACGCTAGAAGCATCAGCGCCCCACCCAATTGAAAAAAGCGCCGCGAACTGCGGCGCTTTTTTTCTCAAAGCCCGCGCGGGCTCCTGAGCACTTACATCCAGTAAACGATGACGTAGAGGCCAAGCCAGACGACGTCGACGAAGTGCCAGTACCAAGCGGCACCTTCGAAACCGAAATGCCTGTCTTTGGTGAAGTGGCCCTTTTGCAAACGCAGCGTGATGAAAAGCAGCATCAACATACCAACGAAAACATGGAAACCGTGAAAGCCGGTCAACATGAAGAAGGTCGAGCCAAAGACGCCAGAGCTTAGCTTCAGGTTCAGATCAGAGTAGGCGTGCGCATACTCGTAGCCCTGCACGAACAAGAACGTCACGCCAAGCAGCACCGTGATCCACATGAATCCGATCGTCTTGGCGCGGTTGCCGGCAATCAAGGCATGGTGAGCAATCGTCAGCGTCACGCCGGATGTCAGCAGCAGTGCCGTATTGATGGTTGGCAGCGGCCAAGGTCCCATGGTGCTGAAAGGCTCAACGGTACCGGCCGGTGAGCCAGTGGCGCCGGCCGCCACACTCGGCCACAAAGCTTTGAAGTCGGGCCAAAGCAGGGAATTCTCCAAGCTACCCAGCATAGGCACCGAATGCACGCGGGCCCAGTACAAGGCGCCAAAGAACGCGGCGAAGAACATCACCTCGGAAAAGATGAACCAGCCCATGCTCCAGCGGTAGGAGAGGTCAATTCGGTCGCTGTACTGGCCGCTTTCGCTTTCGCGAATTGCATCCCCAAACCATTTGGTCAGCACATATGCAAAAAACAACAAGCCAAAGCCGACCGAGTACGCGCCCCACTGATGGTCATTGATCCATTGGCCCGCACCAAGGGCCACAAAGAACAGGCCAATTGCGCCCATCACCGGATGCCTCGACGGGCCCGGCACAAAGTAATAAGGGGTCTTGCCCGTGGTGGTCGCTGCCGACATAACTCTTCTCCTCGAACTAAATTCAGTCCTGATTTCAGTCCTGATAACGCTTGATCGAACCTAGGCGCTCGCGATACCGCTGCCAATCACCCATTGGACCAGCATCACCAACACCAACACGAATAAAACAGCCCCGATGATGCCGGCGATGATCACATGCACCGGATTCAACTGAGCTACATCTTTTTCATAATCGGCGCCACGCCGCACGCCGAAAAACGACCAAGCCACGGCCTTCATCGTTTGCACAAACGACACCGGTCGCGCCACAGCCTGTTTCAAATCTTCGCCGGCCTTCATGAAGCCGAACCCCTCAACGACGGTACAGGAACCTGCATCGCCGCAGTCTTCTTGGCACTCTTGCCGGCTACCTCAAAAAAGGTGTACGACAAGGTGATGGTCTTGACATCTTTGGGCAGCTTCGGGTCGATCACAAACACCACCGGCCACCGTTTGGACTCGCCCGGCAGCAAGGTGTACTCATTGAAGCAAAAGCATTCCAATTTATTGAAATGCGCCGTCGCTTGCTTAGGCGCATAACTCGGGATCGCCTGAGCCACCATCGCCCTCGTCTGCACATTCCGAAACTCGTACATCACCGTCGTCAATTCACCCGGATGCACGGTCAAATGCTTGGTCGCCGGGCTGAACTCCCAGGGGCCGCGCGAGTTGGCATCGAATTCGATCACGATGCTGCGGCTGTAATCAATCTGGGAGTTCTTGACATCCTCGGCCCGCAGCGCATGTTGCCCGCCGGACAGCGATAGCACATTGATGCCGAGTGCCGTGCAAATCGCACGGTACATCGGCACCAGCGCGTAACCGAAGCCAAACATCAGGGCCGTCACCACGACGAGCTTGCCCACCAAGTGCAGATTGTCTCTGCGCAAGGCGGCCGCAAATGTCCAGGTGTCGGTCTTCACGATCGACAACTCAAAATCCGAACAGCATGATTTTGCTGACGAAACCGACACCAAACACGATTGCAACGCTGAGCAGAATCAGCGCGAGGCGCCGATTGCTCTTTTGCTGTTCAGGGGTAGCGGGCATGGTCTTCAGCCAATGATCTTGGTGGCCGCAGCATTCAGCTTTGGCGGCACTTCGAAGGTATGGAATGGTGCCGGCGATGGTACTTCCCACTCCAGGCCTTCAGCACCTTCCCATGGCTGCTGGGGAGCCTTTTCACCCTTGCCGCGCATCATGGGAACGACCACGAACAAGAAGAACCAGACCTGCATCAGACCGAAGCCGAAAGCGCCGACCGATGCGATCGCGTTGAAATCCGCGAACTGCAAGGCGTAGTCCGCATAACGACGCGGCATACCGGCCAGACCCAGGAAATGCATAGGGAAGAAAGTGATGTTGAAGGTGATCAAAGAGCCCCAGAAGTGGAACTTGCCCTTCCATTCGGGATACATCACACCGGTCCACTTTGGACCCCAGTAGTAATAGCCGGCAAACATGCCGAACAGTGATCCAGCCACCAGCACATAGTGGAAGTGGGCCACCACGTAATAAGTGTCTTGCACCTGGATGTCGATAGGCGCCATCGCGAGGATCAGGCCGGTGAAGCCACCCATGGTGAACACAAAGATAAAGCCCACCGCCCACAGCATCGGCGACTCAAACGTCATCGAACCGCGCCACATCGTGGCCAGCCAGTTGAAGATCTTCACACCGGTCGGCACCGCAATCAGCATGGTCGCGTACATGAAGAAGAGCTGACCCGTCACCGGCATGCCGGTGGCAAACATATGGTGAGCCCAAACGATGAAGGACAGGATCGCGATCGAAGCGGTAGCATAGACCATCGAGGCGTAGCCAAACAGGCGCTTACGGGCAAATGCCGGCACGATCTGGCTGACGATACCGAAGGCCGGCAAGATCATGATGTACACCTCGGGGTGACCGAAGAACCAGAAGATGTGCTGATACATCACCGGGTCACCGCCGCCGGCGGGGTTGAAGAAGGAGGTGCCGAAGTGGCGATCGGTCAGCGTCATCGTGATCGCACCTGCCAAGACCGGCATCACTGCGATCAGCAAGTAGGCGGTGATCAACCAGGTCCAGCAGAACATAGGCCTCTTCAGCAGCGTCCTGCCGGGCGCGCGCATATTCAAAATCGTCACAACAATATTGATCGAACCCATGATGGACGAGGCGCCCATGATGTGCATGGCGAAAATGCCGGCGTCCATCGAAGGGCCCATTTGCAGCGTCAGTGGGGCATACAGCGTCCAGCCGGCCGCCGGCGCGCCGCCGGGCATGAAGAAGGAACCCACCAGCAACAAGCCGGCGGGGATCAACAGCCAGAAGCTGAAGTTATTCATGCGCGCAAAAGCCATGTCGCCGGCGCCGATTTGCAGTGGAATCATCCAGTTAGCAAAACCGACGAAAGCCGGCATGATGGCGCCGAACACCATGATCAGGCCGTGCATGGTGGTGAATTGATTGAACAACTCGGGGTTGAAGAACTGCAGCCCCGGCTGGAACAACTCGGCGCGAATACACAGGGCCAAGATGCCGCCCACCATCAACATGGTGAACGAGAACAGCAGGTATAGCGTACCGATGTCTTTGTGGTTGGTGGCGAACACCCAACGACGCCAGCCCGTGGGGGCGTGGTGATCGTGGTGGTCATGAACGTCGTGACCGTGATGGTCAAGCACTGCACTCATGTTGTTTCCTTATTCGATGCTTGATTGACGTTCAGGCGCTTACTTGCGCGCTGCCAGGACTTCGGCGGGCTGCACCAACTGCCCAGTCTTGTTGGACCAGCTGTTCTTGGTGTAGGTGATCACGGCGGCCAACTCGGTGTCGCTGAGCTGCTTCCAAGAAGGCATGGTGTTTTGATTCTGACCATTCAACAGCACCATGATCTGCTTGAGCTTCTCGTCGCTGAGCACCACGGCCGCGCCGTCAAGCGGCTTGATCGGGCCGGCGCCCTTGCCATCGGCCTTGTGACAGGCGGCACAATTGGTGTTGTAGACCTTTTCACCGCGCGCCAACAGGGCGGGCAACTCCCAGACCTTGCTTGGATCGTCGGCTTTGGCGGCCAGGATCTTCTTCTGCTCGGTTACCCACTGCGTGTAGGCCTCAGCCGAAACCACCTTCACATGGATGGGCATATAGGCATGTTCTTTGCCGCACAACTCGGCGCATTGACCGTAAAAATCGCCTTCTTTCTCGGCCTTGAACCAGGTGTCACGCACAAAACCAGGAATCGCATCTTGCTTGACGCCAAATGCCGGCACCATCCAGGCATGAATCACATCGTTGGCGGTCGTGATGATGCGGATCTTCTTATTGACCGGCACCACCAGTGGGTGATCAACACGGAACAGATAGTCGTCGCCAGTAGGCTTGCCGGAGTCGGACATCTCGCGTTGACCTGCATCCAGTGCGGAGATGAAGCCGATGCCTTCGCCCTCGCCCTTCAGGTAGTCATAACCCCATTCCCACTGATAGCCGGTCGCCTTAATGGTTACATCGGCATTGGTGGTGTCTTTCATCGCGACCACGACTTTGGTAGCTGGCAGCGCCATCAAGATCACGATCACGAACGGCACCACGGTCCACGCGATTTCGACCGCCACGCTTTCGTGGAAGTTTGCAGCCACAGCGCCCTTGGACTTGCGGTGCTTGAAGATGGAATAAAACATCACGCCGAACACGGCGACGAAGATCAGCAAACAGATGACCATCATGAAGTTATGCAGCCACATCTGGTCGGTCGCAATCTTGGTCACCGGCGGGTGCAAGTTGAGCTGATTGACGGCCGGGCCGCCTGGCAGGTCATTCACCGCCAAAGCCACTTGCGTCGCCAGCGTTGCACCGGCCGCAAGTGCCAATTGCGCCAATAGCCCCAAACGGCGCGCGGCCTGATGCACTCGTGCGTTCATCATTTTCATGGTCGTCACTCTTGTTTCTAATTCAATTCTGGGAAGCCGCAGGATTCTTGAGCTAGCTCAAGCCTGCAGGCAAGTCCTGACCCTAGACTACGGGGTCAAATGTTGACTAATTAAATAGTTTAGCTTACCGCCATCACTGCTTTGTGGTCTTTGCGGCACGTCAGCCGCCCGATCTCCGCACCATCGCCCTCATTTCGTCGAGCGAAACGCTGGTTTCAGCGCTCACACGCACCCTTGGTTTCGCCTTGAAGGCATGGCCGTAGATCACTTCCAGACTCAGTTTCAGCCGGCCATCTTCGGCCCGCAGACTTTCCAATTCCGCCAGCAATTTTGTTCGCCAAGCTCGCCCGCGGCAGCCCGAAAAACGTGTTGGCGCCAAGTTGCCGCCTAGCGCACGCAGATCCCGCAGCAGGTCCAGGCCGGTCGCCCAAGTCAGGGTAATCCGTTCTTGATCCATCACCGGATCAGCGAAGCCCGCAGCAACCATTACATCGCCGATATCGTGCATATCCCACCATTCCGGCGCCGTCATGCCCCAAGCCTTGCGCTCAAAAATCGGGCGCAGCTCCACGAAACTATCCGGACCAAGGCAAGAAAACATCACAAAACCATCTACCGCCAAGGCCCCATGCCAGGCTACCAAGGTGGCAGGCAAGTCAACACTGGCTTGCAAACACATATTGGCCCAAACCAATTCCGCCTTGCCGCCCTCAACGGCTTGTGGCGCCACAACCGCGACCTTGCTGTCGCCGCGCAAGGCACGCCACCAGACCCGCTTGTGCACCGCCTCGCTGCGGGCCTGCAAGTCAGCACTTGGCTCCACACAGACCTGCTCAGCCTGCGGGTAGCTGGCGCCTAGCAACTGGCCCGATGCGCCAAGAAACGCTGACCATTGCAGCACTCGTTGCGGCTGCAGCTTGATGATGGGCAAACGTTCGGCCATCCGCGTGGCCACTTCAAGGTGCAGCCATGGCGGCGCTTCAGCCGCGCCCAAGCGACGCGTATGGCGAGCAAGGGCCAACGCGTCTACTTCACGCGGGCCAGCAACTTCATTCTTAGGGGGGGATAGAGATTCAGACCTTGGCGGGGAGTATATTGTATGCAGGCTCGATAGACCCTTGGCGACCTGTATACCCAACTCGGTAGAACGGTTACTGATGCGATGTCCGGGCCAATGTGC
>CAUPEV010000133.1:0-14009 GCA_963510335.1 uncultured Roseateles sp. | reverse complement strand
TTGAGCGCGGTGCTGGTCTGGGTCGTCAATCCGCAGAGTTTTCACTGGAGCATGGATATGAGCTTGCCTTGGCCGCGCCTCTTGGCGCTGCTGGCCGGTGTGTTCTTGGCCGGGCTGTTGAGCGCCCTGCTGGCAGCCTGGCGCGCCACCGGCGCCGAGATGGTGCAAGCGGTCAAGGAGGATTGGTGATGTCTGCACGCCGCCTTGGCTTGCAGCCTCGTCGCAGCTTCCTGCAGGCGCTGGGGCTGGGGCTGGGCGCGATGCCGCAACTCGCGCTCGCTGAAGGCCTGCAGTTCCCGCGTGATTGTGCGGCCCACCCGGCGCACAGCCTGGAATGGTGGTACCTGACCGGCCTGCTGAGTGAGGCCAAGCAAGCGTCGCCTCGCTTTGGCTATCAGCTGACCTTCTTTCGCATCAAGGGCCCCGCACCGCCCGAGCACCCCAGCCGATTCGCGGCGCGTCAACTACTGCTCGGCCATATAGCGGTCACTGACCTAGCTGCCGGCAAGCTCCATCACGACCAGCGCCTGGCTCGCAGCGGCTTAGGGCTTGCTATTGCCAGCGAGCTCGATTGCGATGTGCGGCTGCGCGATTGGTTTTTGCGCCGGCAAGATGCCTCAGGCTACCGGGCCGGCTTCGCCAGCAAAAAGGGTGGCATGTCTGGCGGCTCAAATGCAAACAAGCGCCCCGACTTCGCGCTCGATCTGCAATTGAAAACCACGCAGGAGCCGCTGCTGCAAGGCCGCCAAGGCCTGTCCCGCAAAGGCCCTGAGCCCACGCAATTCAGCCATTACTACAGCCAGGTGCAGTTGCTGACCGAGGGCCAGCTTCAACTGGGAGACAAACGCTATGCGCTGAGCGGCCGCTCCTGGCTCGATCACGAATGGAGCGACAACTTGCTGGGTGGGGGCAATGCGGCCAAAGCAGAAGCAAGAGCTGTCGGCTGGGACTGGGCCGGCATCAATATGGCCGACGGAAGCGCGCTGACCGTCTTCAGGCTGCGCCGCGCCGATGGCTCGCAGCTCTGGGCCGGCGGCAGTTGGCGCCGGCCGGGCGCCGAAGCCCAAGATTTCTCGCCTGAACAAGTCAAGATGACGCCGCTGCGCCAGTGGCGCAGCCCGCAGAGCACGGCCAAATACCCGGTCGAATGGCAGATCGAAACGCCAGTCGGCACGCATGTCTTGCGCGCTTTGCTGGAAGACCAAGAAGTGGATGCCCGCCTCAGCACCGGCATGCGTTACTGGGAGGGCCCGGCCGAACTGCGCTCAGCCGATGGCCGGCCGCTGGGCCATGGCTATCTTGAGATGACGGGTTATGCAGGCGCGATGAAATTGCTGCAGCGAAGCGACTGACCAGGAGCCCAGTCGGTGCTCAGTCCGCGCTCAGCTCAGTGCCTGGGCCCGGCCGGGCCCACCCGGGCGGCCGATCGAAACATTCTCACCGACCCGCACGCAATTGCGCCCCGAAGCTTTGGCGGATTGCAAGGCCAGTTCGGCCGCATTGACAAATTGATCCAGCACGCCATGCTCGGCCTGCAGGGCCGCAACGCCCAAGCTGACACTGACCGGAATGCAATGCCCGTTCCAGCAAAAGTCCAGGCGCTCGACGCGCTCGCGAATCCGCTCTGCCACATCCAAAGCGCCCAAGGGGTCGGTGTGGGGCAAAAAGAGAATGAATTCCCCGCCGCCAAATCTTGACAGCACATCACCTTGGCGCAGAGTTTCGCCGCTGGCATCGGCAATCTGGCGCAAGAGCATGTCACCGCAGCGATGCCCGAAGCTGTCATTGACCCGCTTGAAATGATCCACATCCAGCAAAACCAAAGCGCAGGTCGTCTCGTAACGCCTCGCCAAGGCCCACTCGCGCTCGATCAGGTTGAGAAAGGAGCGCCGATTGACCACCCCGGTCAAGCTGTCCATGCTGGAATAGCGCTTCAATTGCTCCAGCGAATGATTGGAAAAGGCGATCAGGCTCAAGAACATGGGACCCAGCACGCCACTGATCAGCAAAGCACACAGTCCAATGCCTATGCCCACTTGCGTGCGATCGCCAAAGCCAAGCAGAGAAATCAGCAATTGGCACAAGCCCACAGCCATGAGCGAAACGATGCTGCAAAAGACCAGCAGTGAGTAGCGCGGCCCCAGTTTATGAATCCATCGATTCAGCTCTGCCAGCCAAGAGGGAGGCTTCAATTCAGTAAACATGTGCGATTAGTAACCCAAAATTCACTCGGCGTATTTCACCACATGCAAAGCATCAGTATTAACCCTGAACCGTTATCGAATGAACTCCGTCACGAACTCGTCACAAGCTTGTCTTTTGTCAAATTTCCTTGGGGCCGTCAGACTGAGAATTTGAAAAAATAGTTTGGCAAAACAGCTCACACAGTGAGCGATAACGGAGACAAAAATGCACAACAGCGCAAGCCCTAGCCGCTCGGGCAGCATCTGCCTTTCTAGTCTGGAAGCCACGGTCGACG
The DNA here is from genome assembly GCA_963510335.1 of uncultured Roseateles sp. Taxonomy (GTDB): domain Bacteria; phylum Pseudomonadota; class Gammaproteobacteria; order Burkholderiales; family Burkholderiaceae_C; genus Paucibacter_A. The sequence continues at coordinate 11,530 of CAUPEV010000133.1, read as the reverse complement.
AGATCCTGCAGCGCGTGCAGGGCGACATCGTGATGGCGATTCCGCTCGGCATCGGAAAGCCCAACCCGCTCGTCAATGCGCTGTACCGGCGCATGGCCGCGCAGCCGCAGCGTCGATTGAAATTGTTTACGGCTTTGTCACTGGAAAAGCCCCAAGGCAAGTCCTCGCTGGAAGCGCATTTTCTGGAGCCGCTGGTCGAGCGGGTGTTTGCGGACTATCCGGACTTTGACTATGTCAAGGCCTTGCGGGCGGGCACGCTGCCATCCCATATCGAGGTGCATGAGTTTTTCATGAAAACCGGCGACTATTTAGGCAACGATCAAGCCCAACAGGCTTTTGTTTGCACCAATTACAGCTTCGCTGTGCGCGACATGATGTCGCATGGCGTCAATCTGCTGGCCCAGGCGGTGGCAAGCCGGCCCGGCGCCGACGGCCGTCCAGAGTTCTCACTGTCCTGCAACCCTGATCTGAGCTTTGATCTGATCGAACGCATGCAAGCGCAGGGCCGGCCATTGCTGACCGTCGCGATGGTCAACCATGAATTGCCCTTCATGCCCGGCAGTGCGGTGGCGCCAGCCGACCTGTTCGATCTGGTCCTGGACGGCCCCGGCTGCAGTCACACGATTTTTGCGCCGCCCAATGCGGCGATCACCTGGGCTGACTATGCGATCGGCCTGCACGCAGCGAGCTTGGTGGCTGACGGCGGCACCTTGCAAATTGGCATCGGCTCGCTCGGCGACGCGATCGCGCAAGGGCTGATCGTGCGCGACCGGCAAGGCGAGGTCTATGCAAAGATTCTGGGCGAACTCTGCCACGGCGACCTGAGCGGGCGCGAAACCGGCCCGTTTCAACAAGGCTTGTATGGCTGCTCCGAGATGTTCGTCAACGGCTTTATGCGCTTGATCGACGCCGGCCTGATCCGCCGCCGGGTCTTCAATGATATGGACCTGCAAGCCTTGGCCCTGCAAGGCCGATTGCAAGCGAAACCCGAGGTCCAAGTGCTGCACGAACTGCGCCAGCGCGGGCGCATTGCCGCCGTGCTAAGCGCCACAGAGCTGGACTATCTTGTCGCGCAGGGCATCTTCAAGCCCGGCGTACAGCTCCGCGAGGGGCAGCTCTTCTTGGGCGAACAAGCCGCCCGCAATAACCTGGGTGATGCTGAGGCCTTGGCAACCATAGAGCAGCATTTTCTGGGCCAAGCCTGGCGCGGCGCGGCCATCATGCACGGCGGCTTTTTCCTCGGGCCGCGCGACTTCTATCAACGCCTGCGCGATTTACCCGAAGCCCAGCTGGGCTTGATCGACATGACCCGCATCGGCTTCATCAATGAACTTTGCAGCGATTCCAAGGGCAGCGAAGCACTCAAGCGGGCGCAGCGGGTCAAGGCCAGGCTGATGAACACCACCATGAAGGTCACCCTTTTGGGCGCGGCTTCGTCCGACGGTATGGAGTCGGGCCAAATGGTGTCTGGCGTCGGTGGCCAGTACAACTTTGTCGCGATGGGCCATGCGCTGCCCGACGCGCGCGGCATTTTGATGCTGCGCTCAACCCATGACAACCATGAGGGCCTGCGCAGCAACATCGTCTGGAGCTATGCCAACTGCACGATTCCGCGCCATCTGCGAGACATTGTCATCACCGAATACGGTATTGCCGACCTGCGCGGCTGCACCGATGCGCAATGCGTGAAGCGTTTGCTGTCGATTGCAGACTCGCGCTTCCAAACGGCCTTGATGCATGAAGCCAAGGCGCATGGCAAGCTGGAGGCGGATTATGAAATCCCGGCCTCGGCGCTGCACAACAGTCCTGAGCGGCTGCGCGAAACGCTGCGTCCTTGGCGCAATAACGGCGTGCTGCCCGACTTCCCCTTCGGCACCGATTTGACCGAGGACGAGCTGAGCATCGTGCGCGCCTTGAAGAAACTCAAGCACGCCAGCCATCATCCGGTTGAATTGGTCGGCATGATCTTGCGCAGCCTGAATGGCGCCGACAAGCCCGTGCCTGCCGCCTACCTCGAGCGCCTCGGCTTGGCCGATGCAAAGAGCTTCAAGGATTTGTTCGTGCGCAGGCTGTTCGCCAGCAATCTTTAGATCGGCAGGCCTGTAGGGGGCGGCGCATACACTGCCGCCATGCCACAGAACAACACCCTCCCCGCCGCAACGATTGCCGACAGCGCAGAAAAGCAGCCAGCCGGCAAGAAGACCGGCAAGCCGCGTTCGCTGTCCGGACTCTTGCCCTTCTTGAGGCCTTACCGTGGCCGCATTCTTTGCGCGCTGCTCTTTTTGCTGCTGGCCGCAATGGCAACCCTGGCCTTCCCGCTGGCGCTGCGCGGCTTGCTTGACCAGGGCATGGGCGGTGCAGGAGGCGCTGCTGGTAGTGGCGGAGAGCGCCTGATGGCGATGCGCGAGCATTTTCTGGCCTTGTTCGCCGTCGGTGCCGCGCTGGGTCTGTTTTCAGCGGCGCGCTTTTACAGCGTCACCTGGCTGGGCGAGCGGGTCACCGCCGACTTGCGCAATGCGGTTTACAGCCATGTGCTCAAGCAAAGCCCGGAGTTCTTTGAGAGCACCCAAACCGGCGAGGTCTTGAGCCGCATCACCACCGACACCACGGTGGTGCAAACCGTCGTCGGCTCGAGCTTTTCTATGGGTTTGCGCAGCCTGGTGATGGGCGTCGGCGCCATGGGCATGCTGATCGCCACCAACCCGGTGGTCATGACACAGGTGCTGGGCATCTTGGTCTTCGTGCTGCTGCCGGCCATCTATTTTGGCCGCCGCGTGCGCAAACTCAGCCGCTCTGCACAAGACCGCGTGGCCGACACCAGCGCGATCGCGGCCGAAGTCTTGAACGCCGTGCCGGTGGTGCAAAGCTACACGCAGGAAGCCGCCGAGTCCAAACGATTTGCCCTGGCCAGCGAGAACGCGTTTGATACCGCCCGCAAACGCGCCCTTGTGCGTTCTGGGCTGGTGGCCTTCATCATCAGCGCCACATTCGGCGCGCTCTTGTGGGGGCTTTACCAGGGCACGCAAGCGGTGTTGGCCGGCCGCATCACGGCCGGCCATCTGGGCCAGACCATCGTCTACGTTATTTTGCTGGTCAGCAGCGTGGCGGTATTGGCCGAGGTCTACGGAGACGTGCTGCGCGCCGCCGGAGCAACCGAACGCTTGATGGAATTGCTGGCCAGCCGCTCGGCGGTGGCCGACCCGGCCAAACCAAAGGCGCTGCCGACCATGCCGGGCGGCACCAGCCTGAGCTTGCATGCCTTGAACTTCAATTACCCCTCAAGGCCCACGCAGGCGGCGCTGCAGGACTTCGCTCTCGACGTCAGGCCGGGCGAAACCATTGCGTTGGTCGGCCCCAGTGGGGCCGGCAAGAGCACGGTGTTCCATCTGCTGCTGCGTTTTTACGACGCGCAGGCCGGCACGATTCGCTTGAACGGCGTTGCCACCCAAGAGCTGAGCTTGACGACGCTGCGTTCAGCGATTGGCCTGGTGCCGCAAGACAGCGTGATCTTCTCGACCAGCGCCATGGAGAACATCCGCTACGGCCGCCCCGAGGCCAGCGACGCCGAGGTCATCAAGGCCGCCGAGGCCGCTTTTGCCGACGAGTTCATCCGGCGCCTGCCAGAAGGCTATGCGACCTTCTTGGGCGAGCGCGGCGTGCGCTTGTCAGGCGGCCAGCGGCAACGCATCAGCATCGCGCGCGCGATGCTGAAGAATCCGCCGCTCTTGCTGTTGGACGAAGCGACCAGCGCGCTCGACGCCGAGAGCGAACGCATGGTGCAGGCCGCGCTTGAAGCGGCCATGCAAGACCGCACGACCTTGGTGATTGCGCACCGGCTGGCGACCGTGCAGCGCGCCGACCGCATCGTCGTGATGGAGCACGGCCGCATTGTGGACATCGGCACGCATGCCGAATTGACGGCGCGCGGCGGGCTCTATGCACGCTTGGCCGCATTGCAATTTGATGTGCAGGAGCCGGCGACTTAGTCCTCAGGGCAAGTCGATCTGATCAAGAGCGGCCGTTGGCCGCAACAGAAGATTGAAGCTCGATGTGAAGCTTAGCCCCTCGCGGTCCAGCTGCCGCAAACTGGTTTCGGAAACAGCTTTCTCGGACTTGGCGGGCTGAACTAGAAAATGGCGCGGCTCTTGCGCCGGCCCGAGCAGCTTCAGCTGATAGGGGCTCATGCCCGCCACGGCTTGGCTGAGACTCCAGCGCCCCTGCTCCAAAAACGGCGCGGCAGGCTTGCCCAGGTAAACCTGGCGCAGCCGGTAAGTGCCGTCCGCCAGCAGGGTTAGCGTGTGCGCGATGCCGGCGCAATCGGCACAAGCCAGCACCCCGGCAAAGCTCTGCGGCAGGCTCAGGCCGGCCTTCAATGTGGTCAATGGCCAGGACGGTGGCACGGCCTCGGTTCCAAGCCCGGGCTCCGCCTGCGCCACCGACTGCAGCAACACCTGCAGCGGCCCTGTCGCCTTGGTGCTCAACACAGGATAGCTCTGCGTGCTGGCGAAACGCAGCTGTCCGTCCACATGGATGGTGGCACGCAGCGAATAGCGATGCCGCGGGTCCACCTGCTCCTTGGGCACCGTCAATTTGAAAGCCAGCGGCACCTGTGTGCGGCCCAAGGGCCGGACTTCTTCGGCCATCAGCTTGGCCGGCGCGTCGGCCAAAGACACATCTTCGATCCGGACGCTAAACACCGCCTGCGGCGGCAGCGCAATGCGCTCCCGGTAACTGGCTTGACCCACGACCTCCAACTTCGCCTGCTCCTGTGCCGAAGCCACGCCCTGCCCGCCGATAAAGGCCAGCAACAAGGCGATGACCCAGGGCGGTGGACGACGAATGACTATTTCTCTCATGGCGGCCTCAAGCTTGCTGACTCCGCCCAGTTTATAAGCTAACGACAGAAGCCCTCAGCCTAGCGCGGAGCTGCCGCTATAGTCAGCCCTCAATATGTGCCCTGCTGAATCGGGGCCGCAACGACTCCTGAATTGGCACTTAGAAAGACGCGACATCATGCGCAAACACCTCGCCTTGCTTCCGCTGCTCTTGGCCTTGCCCGTAGCTTTGCTGCTGGGTGGCTGCCAGAAGAAGGCGCCGCCCGCGCCGCCCAAGCCGCCGCCGGCCGAGGTGCGGGTGGTGACATCAAGAGCCGAGACCGTGCCGGTGGTCAACGAGTATGTTGGCCGTGTGGCAGCTTTTCGCTCGGTCGAGGTGCGCGCGCGCGTCGAGGGCATTCTGGAGCAACGCCATTTTGTCGAGGGCAGCGAAGTCAAAAAGGGCCAGCTGCTTTACACGATTGACCCCACGCCCTACCGCATCGCGCTGAACGATGCCTTGGCCGATCAGGCCCGCTCCAATGCAAATCTGGCCAGCGCTCGCTCCAAGGAAAAGCGCTTGGCGCCGCTGGTCAAAGAGAATGCGATCAGCCAGCAAGACTATGAAGACGCGGTCACGGCGGTCAAGCAGACCGAGGCGCAGCTGGCAGTCTCTAGCGCTAATGTCGAGCGCGCTCAGACCAACCTCGGCTACACCAAGGTCATGGCGACCGAATCGGGCAAGATCGGCGCGGCGCTGGTGCCCGAAGGCCGCTTGGTCGGGCGCGGTGAATCCACCCATTTGACGACGGTGGACCGGCTTGACCAGGTCTATGTGAACTTCAACGTCGCCGACCGCGACGCGCTGATCCTGCGCCGCGAGCTGAGCTCGGGCAAGGTCAAAGCGGGGGCAGGTACAGGCAGCGCGCAGGCGCGCATCTTCCTGCCCGACGGCAGCGAGTTCGAGCGAACTGGCAAACTCGATTTCTCGGAGTCGCAGGTCAACCCCAGCACCGGCACCATCACGCTGCGTGTGGTCATGCCCAACCCGAATCAAAAGCTCCTACCCGGCATGTATGTACGCGTGGTCTACACCTCGGGCGAGCGGCCCAACACCATTTTGATTCCGCAAAAAGCGGTCACCAAAACACCGACCGGCCATGTGGCCTGGGTGGTCGGGCCTGAAAACAAGGTTGAGCGCCGCGATCTGGTGGTGGGCGAATGGCTGAAAAATGACTGGATCATCGAGAAGGGCCTGGGTGCGGGCGAAACCGTCGTCGTCGAAGGCCTGCAGCGCTTGCAGCAAGGCGCCGTGGTCAAGCCCACGCCCTGGGTGCCCGGTGTTGCGCCAGGTGCGGCCGCCACGAGCGCATCGGCCCTCTCAGCCCCTACGGCAACTTCCGCCGCCTCACGCTAAACCGGGGGCCTGATCATGGGATTCTTTGTCAAGCGTCCGGTCATGGCGACCGTCATCGCCTTGCTGTTCATGCTGATCGGCATTCTGGCCAGCACCCAGCTCGCGGTGGAGCAATACCCTAACGTTGCGCCTCCGCAGGTGCAGATCACTGCCACCTACCCCGGCGCCAGCCCCGAAACGCTGGAAACCACCGTGGCGGCGCCGCTGGAGCGCGAGATGAACGGCATCGACGGTCTGCTCTATATGCAGAGCACCAGCTCGGCCAGCGGCTCGATGCAGTTGCAAATCTTCTTCCAGCCCGGCACCGATCTGGACCTGGCGGCGGTGGAAGTGAACAACCGCGCCAAGCGGGTCGAATCGCTGCTGCCGCAAGAGGTCTTGCGCAATGGCCTGCGGGTGGACAAAACCAATCCGCAGATCCTGCAAGTGATCGTGATGCAGTCGGATGACCCGCGCTTTGACCGCACCTATATTGCCAATCTGGCCAATAGCCAGGTCATCAACGAGCTCAAACGCTTGCCCGGCGCAGGTGATGTGACGCTGTTCGCCGCGCCCTATGCAATGCGCTTGTGGCTGGACCCGGATCGGCTCTCCAAGTACCGGCTTACCTCAGCGGATGTGGGCAATGCGGTGCGCGAGCAGAACCAGAACTTCGCCGTCGGCGAGATCGGCCAGTCGCCAGCCGACAACGGCCAGACCCTGACCTTCCCGGTGCAAACCGCCGGCGGGCTGACCGATGTCGAGCAGTTCAAGAACATCGTCATCCGTGCCCAGGCCGATGGCTCGGTGGTGCGCGTGCGCGATATCGCCCGGGTGGAGTTGGGAGCGGATGACTATCTGTTCGAGTCGCGCCTGAACGGCAAGCCGGCGGTCGCCATCGGCGTCTACTTGCGCCCGGGCGGCAATGCGCTGGAGTTGTCCAAGGCGCTGCGCGTCAAGATGGATCAGCTGACCCTGTCCTTCCCGCGCGAGATCAAATGGTCGATCAGCTACGACACGACGAAGTTTGTAACCGCCTCGGTCGAGCTGGTCGTGCACACCTTTATCGAGGCCTTTATCCTGGTCTTGGTGGTGGTCTATCTGTTCCTGGGCAGTATGCGCGCCACCATCATTCCGCTGCTGGCGATTCCGGTCTCCATCGTCGGCACCATGGCCGGCCTGCTGCTGGCCGGCTTCTCGATCAATATGTTGACGCTGTTCGGCCTGGTGCTGGCCATCGTCAACGTGGTGGACTACTCCATCGTCGTGGTCGAGGCGGTCGAGAAGATCATGCATGACGAGCATCTTGATGCCACCAGCGCGGCCATCAAGGCCATGCAAGGCATAGGCGGCGCCATCGTCGGCGTGACGGCGGTAATCTGCGCGGTGTTTGTGCCGATCGCGTTTTTGGGCGGCGTCACCGGCACGCTCTACAAGCAGTTCGCCATCACCATCACATTCGCCACCCTGCTGTCAGCCATCACGGCGCTGACGCTCACGCCGGCGCTGTGCGCATTGATTCTCAAGCCGGGCATGACCAAGCTCAAGCCGATCCAGATGTTTGACCGCTTTTTCGAGCGCGTCACCGGCGGCTATGTGGCCGGCGTGAAGCTGCTCTTGGCCCGCAAGCTGCTCGCCTGGGGGCTTTACGGCGGCATGATCGCCGGCGTGGTGTTCTTGTTCGGCGCCATCCCCGGCGGCTTTGTGCCCGAGGAAGACAAGGGCTCCATCTATGTGGCCGTTGACCTGCCGGCCGGTGCCTCGCCGGAGCGCACCCGCGAAGCCTTGATCAAGGCCGAGGCCATACTCAAGAGCGAAGATGCGATCCAGGACGCCACCGCCATCCTGGGCTTCTCGATCTTCTATCGCTACGCCAACCAGGCCTTTATCTTCGTGACGCTGAAGCCCTGGGACGAGCGCAACACGCCCGAGACGCGGGTGGGCGGCTTGCTCAAACGCCTCAATGGCAAGTTTTCGACCATCACCGAGGCGCGCGTCTTTGCGCTCAACGAGCCGCCGATCTCGGGCATGGGCAATGTGGCGGGCTTTGACATGCGCCTGATCTCGCTGGATGGCGACCGCGCCAAGCTGAACGCCGCCACCCTGGCCCTGGTCGGCGCGGCCGCCAAGGATGAGCGCTTGATCGGCACCCGCAGTGTGGCGGCCCCCGATGTGCAAACCCTCTTCCTGGACGTGGACCGCAACAAGGCCAAGTCGCTGGGTGTGTCGGTGCCGGACCTGTACGCGACGGTGGGCACCTTGATGGGCTCCAACTTCATCAACCAGTTCACCGCTTTTGGCACCAATTTGAAGGTCAAGATGCAGGCCGAGCAGGCTTACCGTTCGGACCCGGCCGCACTGGAGCGCTTTCAGTTGCGCAATGCTTCTGGCGAGTTGGTGCCACTGGCGGCACTGATGCGTACCGAGTGGCGTTCAGCTCCCATCGCGCTAACCCGTTACAACGGCTACCCCTCGATTCAAATCAATGGCGGGCCCGCACCCGGGCGCAGCTCGGGCGAAGCGCTGGACGCGATGGAAGAACTCGCCGCCGCGCATCTGCCAGACGGGGTCACTTTTGAATGGTCGGGGCAGTCCTTGCAAGAGCGCTTGGGGGGGTCTCAGGCCAGCGGCATCTTTGCGCTCTCGCTGATCTTTGTGTTCTTGTTCCTGGCCGCACTGTATGAGAGCTGGTCGCTGCCCGTCGCGGTGTTCTTGATTGTGCCGATTGCCATTCTTGGCGCACTGCTGGCCTTGCTGCTGCGCGGCTCGCCCAATGATGTGTTCTTCCAGGTCAGCTTGATCACCTTGGTAGGCCTGGCGGGCAAGAACGGCATTTTGATTGTCGAGTTTGCCAAGCAGCAATATGAGGCCGGCAAGTCGGTGATGGAGGCGGCGATCGAGGCCGGCCGCCAACGCCTGCGCCCCATCGTGATGACTTCGCTGGCCTTTATTCTGGGCGTGTTGCCGCTGGTGAAGGCCTCGGGCGCGGGCGCGGCGACGCAGCATTCGGTCGGCACCGGCATCTTGGGCGGCATGCTGGCGGCCACGCTGGTGGGCGTGTTCTTCACGCCGTTGTTCTATGTGGCGATGATGAGTTTGTTCAAGCCCAAGGTCCACCCGCAGAAACAGACACAGACTGCGACCACCCCGGAGGTGACGCCATGAAGCGCGCTCGTTTGAATGGCCTCGCGGTGGCCGCCGCCTTGCTGTGCAGCGCTTGCGCCGCGCCGACGCATGACTCAGCCAGCTCAGAGCCGAAGCCGGTACAAATGCCCGCCGCCTGGAGGGGGCCGGTCACGCCGACCGGCAGCCTGGCCGAGCGGCCGTTTGGCGCGCTGTTCCAGGATGCCGAGCTGGAAGCCTTGATCAAAGAGGCGCTGAGCAATAACCGCGATCTGCGCATTGCGGCGCAGCGCGTCGAGCTGGCGCAAGCGCAGTACGGCCTGCAAAAGTCGGCGCGCTTGCCAACGCTGGGCGCGGACGCGTCTGCCACCCGCCAACAAGCCCCCAGCGGCCTGAGTGCGACCGAGAACCTCACGTCCAGCAGCTACCGCTTGGGGCTGGCGATGCCGGCTTGGGAAATCGATCTATGGGGCCGCATTGCCTCGCTGTCGGACGCCGCCTTGAGCAATGTGCGCGCCAGTGAAGCGCTGCGGCATTTTGTCGAGGTCGGCCTGGTGTCGCAGGTGGCAGCGGGCTGGTTGAACCTGCTGGAATATGACCAGTCCCTGTTGATCGCCGAGCGCACCCGGGTCTCGCGCGTCGAGTCGCTGCGCATCGTCACGCTGCGCTTCAATGCCGGGGTGGTGTCCAAGGTCGACGTGACCCAGGCCGAGACCTCGCTGGCACAGGCGCAGGCCGCTTATGCCCAGTTGCAACAAAAGCGCGGCCTGCAAGAAAACGCGCTATCGCAACTGGCCGGGCGTAACCCCGGCCCTTTACGTGTCAACAAGCCTTTGGAGCAGCACGAGTTGCCGCAGGCGCTGCCGGCCGGCATTCCGTCCGACTTGCTGACGCGCCGCCCCGATGTGCGCGCCGCCGAGCTGAGCCTGGCCGCGACGCAATCGAATGTGGACGCCGCGCGCAAGGCCTTCTTGCCCAGCATTTCGCTGACCGGTTTTTTGGGCTTTGTCAGCCCGCAGCTGAGTCAGTTGATCGACGGCGACCGCCAGGCCTATACCATCTCACCCGCAATAACCTTGCCGCTGTTCACCGGCGGTCGCCTGAGCAGCAATTTGCAGGCCGCCGAAGCGCAGCAACGCATTGCACTGGAGGATTACGCCCGCACCACCCAAGGCGCTTTGCGCGAGGTTGAAGACGCTTTGGTGCGCTTTCAGCGCCTGCGCGAACAGCAAGCCGCCATGCAAACCATCGTCAAAGCCAGCCAGGAGCGGCTGCGCCTGGTGGACTTGCGCTATGTCAACGGCATATCGAGTTACTTCGAGGTGCTGGATTCACAGCGGCAATTGTTTGACGCCGAGTTGCAGCTGACCCAGCTCAGCAGCGGCGCCTATGCGGCGGTGATCGAGCTGTACCGTGCACTGGGTGGCGGTTGGACAGCGAAGGGTTAAGGGTTAAGGGTTAAGGGTTAAGGATCTAGGCCAAAAGCTCAAGCCATGAACGACACCAGCCTGAGCCCACCCAAACCACGCCGCCGGCCCATCTGGCCTTGGCTTCTCGGCCTGCTCTTGCTGGCAGTATTGGGTGGACTTCTGGCCCTCAAACAGGCCTTCCCGCCCGAGCGCATCCGGGCACTGGTGGGCGAGCAGGTCAAGATGCTCACCGGGCGCGAGTTTGCAATTCACGGCGGCTTGAGCTGGCGCGTCTTGCCCAATATTGCGGTCGTGGTCGAAGACCTGCACTTGGCCAATCTGCCCTGGGGCACGCGGGCCGATATGGTGAGCGTGCGCAAGGCGGCCCTGGAGTTGGCACTCAAGCCGCTCTTGAGCGGTAAATTCGAAGTGCAGCGCATTGCGATTGAAGGTGCCGACATCTGGCTGGAAGTCGACGATCAGGGGCGCGGCAATTGGGCCTTCGAGTCGAGCCTGCCGTCCCAGCCCAGCCAGGACAGCGCACCCGCCGCCCCTGGCAAGACTCAATTCTCCTTGGCCCATCTGCAGTTTCTGGATTCGCGCGTCAGCTTGCACAGCCCGCGCATTGCCAAAGATCAGCAGTTGTTGATCTCCGCGCTGAATCTGCGCGCCAAGGACGCCGACTTCGCGCTCGACGCCGATCTCGACGTCGGCGGGCTGGCGCTCAAGGTCGAGGGCGTGTTTGGTGGCCTGGCCGTGCTGCAAAGCGGCAGTGAATCCTGGCCCTT
>CAUPEV010000132.1:0-14037 GCA_963510335.1 uncultured Roseateles sp. | reverse complement strand
TCAGTTCGCCGCCGCCTTTGCGGTGGCCTCGATCCTGGCCTTGCTGGCCCTCGTTACCCTGATCCTGAAGCAATTCGTCGAATGGCGCGCCCATTCGACGGTCAAGGAAGCCCCATGAGCATCCAAGTCAAAAACATTCACAAATCCTTCGGCAGCTTCACTGCGCTTGGCGACGTCAGCCTCGATTTCCCCACCGGCGAACTGGTTGCCCTCTTGGGCCCGTCCGGCTGCGGCAAGACCACGCTTTTGCGCATCATCGCCGGCCTGGAGACCGCTGACCGGGGCCACGTTTTGCTGGACGGCCAAGACGCCTCCGACACCCATGTGCGCGAGCGCCAAGTCGGTTTCGTGTTCCAGCATTACGCGCTGTTCCGCCATATGACGGTATTCGAAAACGTCGCCTTCGGCCTGCGCGTCAAGCCGCGCAAAGACCGGCCGAGCGAAAGCGAAATCAAGCGCAAAGTACATGAGTTGCTGAGTCTGGTGCAGCTCGATTGGCTGGCCGACCGCTTCCCGCCACAGCTCTCCGGCGGCCAGCGCCAGCGCATCGCCTTGGCCCGCGCCTTGGCGGTGGAGCCGCGCGTCCTGCTCTTGGACGAACCCTTCGGTGCGCTCGACGCAAAGGTGCGCAAAGAGCTGCGCCGCTGGCTGCGCCGCTTACATGATGAGCTGCACATCACCAGCGTCTTCGTGACGCACGACCAGGAAGAAGCGCTGGAAGTGGCCGACCGCGTGGTGCTGATGGACCACGGCAAGGTCGAGCAGATCGGCACGCCGCAAGAGGTCTACGAACACCCGGCCACGCCTTTTGTCTATGGCTTCCTCGGAGCGGTGAACCGCTTTGAGGGGCGCGCCGAAGGAGGCGTGATCCATCTTGGCGATCAGCATTTGAGCTTTGGCAAATCATTGACGGACAAGGTCGGCCAGGTCCAAGCCTATGCCCGCCCGCATGAGCTGCAAATTCTGACGGCGGCCGATGCAACAGGTCTGCCCGCCACCGTTGACCGCGTGTTGAGTTTCGGCGCGGCCGCCCGGGTCGAGTTGACCGGCCTGGACGGCCAGCATCTCGAAGCCGAACTGACGCGTGAACAGGTGGGTGCACTGAATCTGCAAAGCGGCCAACGCGTGCACCTGAGCGCCTCACGGCTGAGCTTGTTCGAGTCCGGCGCCGGCATTTGAGTGTCAGAGAACTTTTTACTGCGCGACCGCCATGCGTCGTTGGCCGGATGCTCGCAATACTCACGTACAGGAAGTACGTTCCGGTTGCTGCGCTCCGTCCGCCTAGCCTGACGACCGCTCGCGACAAAATTTCTCAGCCCCTGAACCGAATTTGAGCCGACATGAATTTCCAGCAACTGCGCATCATCCGCGAGGCCGAACAGCAAAAATTCAATCTGACCGAAGTCGCCAACGCGCTGTTCACCTCGCAGTCCGGCGTCAGCAAGCACATCAAGGATTTGGAGGATGAGCTCGGCGTCGAGCTGTTCGTGCGCCACGGCAAGCGTTTGCTGGGCTTGACCGAACCGGGCAAGGAACTCGCCGTGATCGCCCGGCGCATGCTGCAAGACGCCGGCAATATCAAGCGCCTGGCCGATCAGTTTGCCGATGCCGAGCAGGGCCAGCTGACGATTGCCACCACCCACACGCAAGCGCGTTACGCCTTGCCGCAGATCGTCGCGCGCTTCAAGGCGGCCTTTCCCGCCGTGCATCTGGTGCTGCTGCAGGCCAACCCGACCGAAATTGCCGAGCTGCTGCAGGCCGGCGATGCCGATATCGGCATCGCCACCGAGGCGCTGGACGGCCAATCGGGGCTCGTCAGCTTCCCGTTTTATGACTGGCAACATGCGGTCGTGGTGCCCGAGGGTCATGCCTTGCTGACGGTGGCAGCCTTGACCTTGGAAGCGCTCGCCGAGCACCCCTTGATCACTTATCACGAGGGCTACACCGGGCGCGCCCGCATCGACGCCGCCTTTGCCCAGGCGGGGCTGGCGCCTGACATCGTGCTGTCGGCGTTGGACGCCGACGTGATCAAGACCTATGTCGGCGTTGGCCTCGGTGTGGGCATCGTCGCCGCGATGGCTTTTGAGCCGCTGCGCGACCCCGGCTTGCATCGCCTCGATGCCGGCCATCTCTTCCCCACCAACACCACCCGCATTGCGTTGAAAAAAGGCCAATACCTGCGCGGCTTTGCCTATCGCTTCTTGCAGGAATGCGCACCGGCCTTGAGCGAACAGCGGGTGCGCGAGGCACTGGCGGATCTGCCCAACTAAAAAACCCGCCGGGCCTGTAGGCCGGACGGGTTTCGTTGAAAAGCCAGCGCTGAGGCGCCTACACGCCCAGGCGCTTAGAGCTTACGCGCTCTTGCGACGGCGAGCCACACCGCCTACAGCGATCAGGCCCAGGGCCATCAGACCATAGGTCGATGGCTCAGGCACGGCATTGGTCAGCACAGTCAGACTGCCTGCAACCCACTTGCCATCAGGTGTCAGATCGTCATAGAAAGACTCATTGAACTCAACACGCAAAATGCCATCGGCACCGACGGCAAAATCCAAGCCAGCAGCGACGTAATCCGAAGTACCGCTGAAATGCGCGGCACCGGGTGCGTTGCTGCCGACACCTGGCCTGAAATGCACACCCGTCGTCACGTCCGAGTCAGTCAGCGTCACGCGAATTTCCGACAACCAGCTTGGGTCGTAGGCTTCCAGATCGACGTCCCAGCTCAAACCGGTGATCTGCACATTTGCGCCGACATTGAAGGTCAGCACGGTATTGCCGGCATCACCAAAGCTGCCTTGGCTCAAAATGCCGGCCACATTGATCATCTGGCTGCCAAAAGCCACAGGGCTTTGCAGGCTCTCGAACATGCCGGCAGCCGCGGAGGTCTTCAAAGAAGATGCCAAAGACTCGGACGAGCCAGCCTTGGCGGCGTTGGCATTCACGCCAACCGCCATTGCTGCCAAGAACAGGGCAGAAAGCGCCAGCTTTTTGGATGAAGATGAAAATTTCAACATTGCACAAACCTTGTCTGAAGTTAGCACCCTCAGGACCTCCCCAGGGCTGAGTGAAATTTCGCACGTTTCACAGGCTTGACATAGAGCACAGACCCCAGGAGAGGCCTCAAACACCCCCCCAATTCAGGGAGGTATAAACCCGGCAGTCGATCGCAAGCAGGCTGGCGCTATCTGACACAACGTGTCATCGTGACCGAAATGAATCGCGCCATAAGTACAAATCCTAGCGACCAGGCCCGTGCGATTCCGCCGCTCGCGCTTGGCATGCCAGCCGCAAGCAAAGCAGGCCATGTCCAATTTCCAAGGGCATCACGATTCCGGGCTCCTTGTCCACTCGCCCGCCGCCAGCCCTTGCCTGCTCAGCCATAAAGCAACTTGGGCCATCTGCACTACTACGGGCTGGTGGAGCCCAAAAAGAAAGGGCGGCACCTCACGGTGACGCCCTCATTCACACTTGCGTCAAGCGCAAGCCTTCAGTCGCCCATTTGGGCCAATTGAAGGCTTGTCTTGCCGCGAAGACTATTTTTCAAAATCACTCAGACCGACTTGCGGCGACGTGCCACAAAAGCCATCGCACCCAGACCGGCCAACATCAAGGCATAGGTTTGCGGCTCCGGAACTGGCGCGGTTTGCAAAGCAACGGCATAGGTGCCGCCCGCCAAGCCAAAAGCTGTGCCAGAGATATCAATGTGGAAGGAGCCAGTTGTAGGCCATGCGCCATCTGCTGGGTTCAAATTGAAAGTCTTGGAGACATTGTCTAGCTTCCACTCGCCGATGTAGTTGCCGTTGTCGTGGTAGTTGGAATACAGGGTGACGGTCGCGTCTTTGATGTCCTGCAGATTCAGACCATACAGAGACAAAGGCAGGTTGTTTGCCGAGCCAGAGAGGATGACCGACTGGTCAATATTGAAGTTGATGGTGTCGAAAAAGTCGCCAACACCGTGGGCAAAGACCTTGACGAAAGGCGTCGAAGTCAAAGTGCCAGCGTTCGTGGTCGTTGGGTCATTGCCGGCATGCGCAGCACCAAAGGCGAGCAAAGTAGCGGCAGCGATAACAGAAGACTTGAAGTTCATAGGATTCCCTGAATTCGTTGAAGTGCTTGGAGAGAGCCAAGCCACCGAACTCACATCTCGATGGCATGGGTTGCACTGTAGGGTTGCAAACCTAACTCGCCACTCCCCTGAGCCGGGGGGCGCACCGTGCTTAATTCACGAAGTCTTGAGTCACTGCGGCTCAAACCCCGCTTTGCCAGCTCAAAGCCATTTTTTTGATGGGGCGCGGCCCCTTGAGCCCCTTTCTTCAGGGGCTTTCAAGCACTAGCAAAACGCTCAATGCGCTTGATCCCAGTTCGCCCCGACGCCGACCTCGGCCAGCAGCGGCACCTTCAGTTGCGCCACGCCGGCCATCAGGCGCGGCACCTCGGCCTTGACCCAGTCCAGCTCGCCCTCGGGGACTTCGAAAACGAGTTCGTCATGCACCTGCATCACGATGCGGGTGGCTTTGCCTTGCTCGTCCAGCGCTGCCTGCACCGCGATCATCGCGAGCTTGATCAAGTCGGCCGCCGTGCCTTGCATCGGCGCGTTGATGGCCTGCCGCTCCGCGCCAGTGCGCCTCGGGCCATTGCCGCTATTGATTTCGGGCAACCAAAGCCGACGACCGAATGCCGTCTCCACATAACCCTTGGCCTTGGCTGACTCTCGGGTACTGTCCATATACTGTTTGACGCCGGCAAATCGATTGAAATACAGATCGATATAGTCCTTGGCCGCCTTGGTATCGATGCCCAGGCTGGTCGCCAGGCCAAAGGCGCCCATGCCGTAGATCAGGCCGAAATTGATCGTCTTGGCGTAGCGGCGTTGTTCGTTCGTCACCTCTGACAGCGGCGTGTTGAAGACTTCGGAAGCCGTCGCCTTGTGCACATCGACGCCCTCGCCAAACGCACGCAAGAGGCCCGGGTCTTCGCTGATGTGCGCCATGATGCGCAACTCGATCTGCGAATAGTCGGCACTCATAATCAGGTGGCCCGGTGGCGCCACAAAGGCCTCGCGCACGCGCCGCCCCTCCATCGTACGGATGGGGATGTTCTGCAGATTCGGCTCATTGCTGGACAAGCGCCCGGTTACCGCCACCGCCTGCGCATAGTTGGTGTGCACGCGGCCGGTGGCCGGGTTGATCATCAAAGGCAGCTTGTCGGTGTAAGTGCTCTTAAGCTTGGCCAGGCCACGCGTCTCCAAAATCTTGGCCGGCAACGGGTAGTCCAGCGAGAGCTTTTCCAGCACTTCTTCGTCGGTACTGGGCGCGCCGGTGGCGGTCTTTTTGACCACCGGCAGGCCCAGCTTGGTGAACAAGATCTCGCCGATCTGCTTGGGGCTGCCAAGGTTGAACGGTTGGCCGGCAATCTCGTAAGCCTCCTGCTCCAGCGCCAGCAAGCGCTGCCCCAGCTCATGGCTTTGCGCCTGCAAGAGTGGCGCGTCGATCAGCACACCAATGCGCTCGATGCGGGCCAGCAAGGCACTGGTCGGCATCTCGATGTCGCGGTAGACGCGGGTCAGGCCGGCCTCCCGCTCGATTTGCGGCCACAGCTGTTGATGCAGGGCCACACACATTTCCGAATCTTCACCCGAATACTGAGCCGCTCGGGCCACATCAACCTGGGCAAACGGGATCTGATGCACGCCCTTGCCGCACAAGTCTTCATAGCTCAAGCCAGCGCGACCCAAATGGCGCTCACCGAGAGCACCGAGGCCATGGGTCTTGTGCGCCTCCAGCACATAGCTCTGCAGCATGGTGTCATGTTGGACGCCGCGCAGCGCGATGCCGTGATTGGCAAACACATGGGTGTCGTACTTGAGGTTTTGCCCGAGCTTGGGTGCTGCGGCATCCTCCAGCCAGGGCTTGAGCTTGGCCAAGACCTCGTCAATCGGGAGTTGCACGGGCGCGTCCGGGCCGTCATGGCGCAGCGGAATATAGGCCGCCTCGCCGGCCTTGACGGCAAAGGAGATGCCGACAATCTTGGCCCGCATCGGGTCGAGGGAGTCGGTCTCGGTGTCCACCGCGACCAGCGGCGCGGCCATCAACTTGGCCAGCCAGGCGTCGAACATGGCCCAGTCGAGGATGGTGTCGTAATGGCGAGGTGTGTCATCCTGCACCGGCTGAGGCGCCTCGGCGACGAACATATCCTCACTGACTGGGGCGGCCACCTTGGCGCCCAGCTCCTTCAACCAGGTCTTGAAGCCATTGCGTTGATAAAAATCCTGCAAACCAACTTGGTCGACCGGCCGCAGCGCCAGCGCCTCCAGGCTGGGCCATTGCGGCACATGGCCATTCAGGTCACAGTCTTGCACCACGGTGACCAGCTTGCGCGCCGTCGGCAGCCAGTCCAGGGCCTTGCGCAGATTCTCACCGGCAGCGCCCTTGATCTTGTCGGCAGCTGCGATCACGCCGTCCAGCGAGCCGTACTCGGCAATCCATTTGGCCGCCGTCTTGGGGCCGACCTTCTCGACGCCAGGCACGTTGTCGACGGTGTCACCCATCAGGGTCAGGTAGTCGATGATGCGGTCGGGAGGCACGCCGAACTTGGACATGACGCCAGCGACATCCAGTGACTCATTGCTCATCGTATTGATCAAGGTGACATCGGCGGTCACCAATTGCGCCAGATCCTTGTCGCCGGTCGAAACCACCACCGCATGGCCGGCCGCTGCCGCCACACGGGCCAGCGTGCCGATCGCGTCATCGGCCTCGATGCCGGGCACCTCCAGAATCGGCCAGCCCAGCAAGGCCACCACCTCGTGAATCGGTGCGATCTGCTCGCGCAAGGCGTCGGGCATGGGCGCGCGCTGCGCCTTGTACTCGGGGTACCAGTCGTCGCGGAAGGTCGGGCCCTTCGCGTCAAAGACACAGACCGCGTGCTCGGCGCCAATCTGCTCGCGCAGGCGCTTCATCATCGCCACCATGCCGTGCACGGCTCCGGTGGGCACGCCGCCGGGGCCGCGCAGATCGGGCATGGCGTGATAGGCACGGTAGAGATAGCTGGAACCGTCGACCAGCAACATGATGGGTTTGCTCATGGCCGGCATTGTCGTGCAGCAATGCGAGAAGCTGCGCCGACATAGAATGTCTGCATGTCACGCACCCTCATCACTCACCGCCCTAGCGCGCTCTTGGCCCTGTTGCTGGCGGCTTTTGCCAGCTCCGCCGTGTTTGCGGAGGAACTTGCCGAGTCCGCCCGGGCTGCCCAGCCCGTGGCTGACGCCAAGGTGGTTGAAACGGTGATCGAGGACGACAACACCCGCATCGAAGAGTTGCGTGTGCGCGGCCAGACCCAGAAGGTCACGGTCCAGCCGAAGAACAGCAAACTACCCAGCTACGAAATCATCATGGGCGACGGCAGTCGCGACCTCTCACCCGGTGCCGGCACGACGCGAGGTGCCTCAGGGCGACGCGTTTGGAGCGTGCTGAGTTTCTGATTCGGCCGCGGGCCGCTGGCCCCATGGCCTCGCTACCCTTCCCTGCTGTTGATATGGCCGTATTCACCGAAGTTACCCTGAGCGAGGCGCAAGCGCTCGCCACTCGCCTGAGTTTGGGTTCTGTACAAGTCCTGCGCGGCATCAGCGCCGGCATCGAGAACACCAATTACTTTTTGACCACCGATGCAGGCGAATTCGTCTTGACGGTGTTCGAACGCCTGAGTTTCGAGCAATTGCCCTTCTATCTGCAATTGATGAAGCATCTCGCCATAGGCGGCTTGGCAGTGCCAGACCCGCAGGCCGATGCCGAGGGCGAGATCTTGTTCGCCTTGCAGGGCAAGCCGGCCGCCGTGGTCAACAAGCTGCGTGGTGGCCACCAGTTGGCGCCCGACCTCTTTCACTGCGAACAAGTCGGTGCCGAATTGGCGCGCATGCATTTGGCGGCGCAAGATTTTCCGCTGCATCAGGCCAACTTACGCGGCTTGAGTTGGTGGACCGAGACGGTGCCGGTGGTGCTGCCGTTTCTGAGCCCGGCGCAGGCCGAGTTGTTGAGCACCGAGTTGGCGTTTCAGCAAAACTTGGCGAGTTCAGCCAGCTTTGCCGAACTGCCACGCGGGCCTATTCATGCCGACCTCTTCAGAGACAACGTCATGTTCGAAGGCCTGCCGGGCCGCGAGCGCTTGAGCGGCTGCTTTGACTTCTATTTCGCCGGCGTGGACGCCTGGCTGTTTGACCTCGCCATCTGCTTGAACGACTGGTGCATCGACCATGCCAACGGCCGCCTCGATGAGGCCCGGGCGGAAGCCTTTGTATGCGCGTACGAGGCGGTGCGCCCTATGAGCGGCACCGAACACCGCCTGCTGCCCGCGATGCTGCGCGCTGCGGCTTTGCGGTTTTGGATTTCGCGCCTGTGGGATGTCTATTTGCCGCGCGACGCCGCCATGCTCAAGCCCCATGACCCCGGCCATTTCGAGCGCGTGCTGCGCGAGCGCATTGCGCGCCCCTGGCATGCGCTAAACCCCTTGTGAGCATCCAGACTTGAACTCAAACTCGCCCATGCTGCTGCATCTGCAAACCGTGCCCGCCCGCAATGGCCTGCTCTGGATTCGCCACGGCTTGAAGGTTTTTCAACGCAAACCGCTGGCCATGGCCGGGCTGCTGTCGGTGTTTCTCTTTATTGCGTTTGCGATGCTGCTGCTGCCTGGCGTGGGCATGATGCTGCTGCTGATGGCCATGCCCCTGCTCTCGTTGGGTTTTATGCTGGCCACGCATCTGGTGCTGCAAGACCAGACGCCAACGGCCGCTGTCTTTGCCGCACCGCTGAAGCTGACGCCGCAGCGGCGCAACAGCCAGTTGCTGCTGGGCGCGTGCTATGCCTTGGCCACCGTCGCCATTGGCCTGCTATCGGAGTGGATTGACGGCGGCAGTTTCGAGGCTTTGCAAAAGCTGATTCTTGAAAACGCATCGGCCGACCAAGTTGCGCAAGCCGCGGCTGACCCCAGACTGTTTTGGGGCGCTGTCACAAGGCTTGGTTTGGCGGCGCTCTTGTCGGTGCCGTTTTGGCATGCGCCAGCTCTGATTCATTGGGGCGGCCAGGGCTTGCTGCAGGCCTTGTTTTCGAGTTCTATCGGCATCTGGCGCAACCGCGCCGCCTTTGCCTACAACGGCCTGCTCTGGGCCGCACTGGTGATCGGTGTAGGCGTTGGCTGCAGCCTTTTGAGCGCGCTGCTGGGTTTGGGGCAAATGCTGCCACTGCTGGTGATGCCGCTGGGCCTGCTGATGACCACGGTCTTCTATGCCTCGCTCTACTTCACCTTCATTGACTGCTTTATGTTTGGCGCGCCCAAAGACATTTTGAGCGACAAACCCTGAGACGAGTCTTCATCTCAGGTTCGCTGCGGCCAAACGGTCAAGCCACTAAGCCGTCAAAACTAAACCGTCAAAGCGCATCAGTCCAGTCAAGCTGCGCTACGCTCACTGCGCAGCGCGATTCTTCCGTGCAAGGCCGGGTGCCACCTGTTCGGCGAGCTTGAGGTTGTTTTGCAGCAGGTCGACCGCATCACCCAAGATATGCGCCGCCTCTTCCAGCAACACATCGCGTGTGTCTTTGCGAGCTTTTTCGGCCGCCAACTCGTCCGCCAAGCTGCGCTCATTGGCCTGCAAGCCATCATCTTGAGCGGCTAGCTTTGCGGCTGCCTGCTCCGATTTGCTGATCTTCTTGTCGCCCTTGCCCTTGTCGGCCAGGCGAGCGGCCTCGCGCTCCTTGGTTTTCAAGCTGCGCGCATCCCGCTCGGCGCGACGCTCGACTTCATTGAGCGAGACCATCTTGACCTTGCGCTGAACTTCAAAGTCCTTGATGTCTTCCAGCAGCAGTTGGTACTCACGGTCTTTGGCAATACGAGTTTCGTGGCGAATCTGCAAGAGCGGCAAAAGCTCCTTCATATCGCCGAGGGCTTGGTAGCTCGCGGGCTTGATCTGCACCCAGGGCAGCGCGTTCTCATAGCTAGACTCGCCATAGTTCTCGCCGTCTGAGAAGCTCGCCAAGCCAATATCCGGGCTCACACCGCGCAGCTGGGTGGTGCCGCCATTGACGCGGAAGAACTGGGCCACCGTCATCTTGAGTTCGCCGTACTTGGCCTTGTCGGCGCGCGCCATCTTGTCCAGATTGACCATGGTTTGCACGGTGCCCTTGCCGAAGCTGGCTTCACCCAAAACGATGCCGCGGCCGTAGTCTTGAATCGCTGCGGCAAAGATCTCCGAAGCCGAGGCCGAACCCCGGTTGATCAAGACCGCCAGCGGGCCATCCCAGGCCGCAGTCGCATTGTTCTCGCTCTCCACCCGCACATCGCCGGAAGAATTGCGCTGCTGCACGACCGGCCCCTTGCCGATGAAAAGGCTGGTCAACTCGACCGCCTCGGCCAGCGAGCCGCCGCCGTTGTCGCGCAGATCGATCATCACGCCGTCGACTTTTTCTTTCTTCAACTCGGCCAGCAACCTTGCGACATCACGGGTCACGCTCTTGAAGTCCTTGTCGCCTCGGGCGCGGGCTTCAAAATCCTGATAAAAGGTCGGCAAAGTGATCACGCCGACACGGCGCGTGGCAGCAGCTTGCTTGACCTCAATGACGGACTTCTTGGCCGACTGCTGCTCCATGGAGATCTTGTTGCGCACCAGCGAGATGATTTGGTGCTTACCGTCCAGTCCGGCGGCAGCGGGCAAGATATCGAGCACCACGACGGTGTCTTTCTTGCCGCGGATCAAGTCCACCGCATCGTCCAGGCGCCAACCGACCACGTCGATAGGCGTTGCGTCCGCACCTTGGCCCACGCCGACAATGCGGTCACCGACCTTGAGCTTGCCAGAGCGCGCCGCTGGCCCGCCGGGCACCAGCTCGCGAATGGTGATCAACTCGTCACGCTCTTGCAAGACCGCGCCGATGCCAACCAGAGACAAGCGCAGGGAGATATCAAAAGCCTCGCTGGCGCGCGGCCCCAGATAGTTGGTATGGGGCTCCACTGACATCGCATAAGCGTTCATGAAGAGCTGAAACACATCTTCACTCTTCAATTTACTCATGCGCGACAGCGCATTGTCATAACGCTTGGTCAGCGTGGTCTTGATGACCTTGTCCGAGGTGCCAGCCAGCTTCAAGCGCAACCAGTCGTTCTTGACCCGCTGACGCCAGAGATCACGCATCTCGCGCTCGGTCTTGATCCAGGGCTCTTTCTCGCGCGAGAAGCGATAGCTTTCCTTCTCGGTGAAATCAAAGCTGCCATCCAGCAAGTCGCGCGCATAAAGCATGCGCTCCTGTGCGCGCTTTTGGTACAGATTGAACATGGCAAACGGCGTGTTCAGGTCTTGCGTGCCGATGGCGTCATCCATGCGGGTGCGCGCAGCGGCAAACTGGTCAATATCCGATTGCAAAAAGAACAGGCGCTCGGGATCGAGCGACTTCAGATAACGATCGAAGATCTTCTCCGACATCGCGTCATCCAGGGGCTCGGGCTTGTAATGATGGCGACTCAAGATCTGCGCCGACATGCTGGCCGCTTGAGCCTGCTGCGGCTGCGGCTTGAGCAGGGTCAGCGCCTCGGGCGCGGCGGCAAAGCCTGAAAAGGCAACCGCAAGCAAGCACAAAAACCCAATGGACTTCTTCGTCATACAGCATCTCCAGAACATGTCATCGCCTCTTGCCTCGCGCCCAGGGCAGCACTTGTCCACTGACGCTCCGCTTGATCTCTGAGTACAGGCATGAGCTCAGCTTAACCGATAGGCATTAGGCCAAGATTAGGCAGGGCGCTTTCAGAAGCTGCTGAATCCGGATGAAACGGCTGTGGCAACGCAGCAATCCACAAACTTGCACAAAAACAGTCATCAGCATGACATATGCCGCGCCTACATTGCCGGCTTGCGCAAAGCAAGGGTTTGTGCTGATCAGGCCAAACCCAAGCCAAAGTCTTGCACCCCAGTGTTGCGAGGCAGACCTTTTCCATTTCTTTTGCAGTATCTATGTCGACTCCTACCCAACCATCCCGCCGTCAAGCCCTGAAGTTCCTGGGTACCCCGTTCCTAATGCCGCTGGGTGGCGCGGTCGGCGCTGGCTTTAGCCTGAGCGCATGCGGTGGCGGCGATGACACGCCCGCAGCCAGTTTCCTTTCGGCAGCCTTCACTTCGATGGCCGCGCCGACCTTGGCCAGCCCAGAAGCAATGGCCCGCACCGAAGTCGCTTCCGCCCTGGAAGTCACTCTCAGCGACGGCAGCAAGCAAAGCTTCAAGCTGAAATACGAGCCCTTCTTCATGACCGGCAGCCAAGTGCCGGACGGCAAGGGCGGCACCGTGCTGGCCGGCGCTTATGTTGACATCAATAGCAAGCCCATCATGGACAGCAGCGTGGCCGGCAAGGAGCGTCAGTTCTTCTCGGACTCGCCAGACGGCACCTCACTCTTGAGCCTGCCCAGCCCGACGGTCGCCGGCATCAAGGGCAAGGCCGTGTTCGCGGTGGTGCAATTCGAATACACGACTTGGGCCCAAGATGGCAAGACCGATATGTACGGCAAGCTGCCCTCGCCAATCGCCGTGCTGACCCTGGATCAAGATCAGGCCACCGGCAAGCTGACTCTGGTGAAGTATCACAACGTCGACACGGCCTCGGCACATGGCCTGTGGATCACTTGCGGCTCCAGCCTATCACCATGGGGCACCCATCTTTCCAGCGAAGAATACGAGCCGGACGCCTTCACGATCGCTGCCAACACCATGTTCAAGGCCTTCAGCAAGAACCTGTTCGGCGACGAGACCAAGGCCAAGCCCTATCACTACGGCCACATGCCCGAAGTGACAGTCAACCCAGACGGCACTGGCTCGATCAAGAAGCACTATTGCCTGGGCCGCATCTCGCATGAGTTGATCGAAATGATGCCCGACAAGCGCACCGCGCTGATGGGTGACGACGCCACCAACGGCGGCTTTTTCATGTTCGTGGCGGACAAGGAGGCCGATCTGTCGGCCGGATCGCTCTACGTGGCCAAGGTCGGCTCCGGCTTCTCGATCGACACCGCTGCGGCGGGTGCGGCTCTCAGCTGGATCAAGCTCGGCTCCGCCACCAGCGCAGAGATTAAAACCCTGGCAGACACGCTGAAACCTACCGACATCATGGAAGTCGCCACGACCGACCCCAAGGACGCCAGCTTCAGCAAGATCTACTTAGGCGGCAAGGTCCAATGGATCAAGGTCAAGCCTGGCATGGACAAGGCAGCAGCCTTCTTGGAAACCCATCGCTACGCCGCGCTCAAGGGTGGCAGCATGGGCTTCACCAAGATGGAAGGCACGACCGTCAACATCAAGGACAAGATTGCCTACTCGGCGCTGCAGAATATGCAGAGTTCGATGGTCAAGGGCAATGCGGCCAACAACCCCGACTATGGCATCGTCATCGACAAGGCCGTCAATGCCGGCGCGGTCTTGGCCCATACACTGAGCGCCGGCCAGAAAGATTTGGCAGGCGCGGCCATCAATAGCGAATGGGTGCCCTCATTGACCAAGGCCTTGCTGGTGGGTGAAGACATCGCCGCTGACGCACTGGGCAATCTGGCCAACCCCGACAAGATCGGTGCGCCGGACAATCTGAAATTCTCCGAGAAGCTGCGCACGCTCTTCATCGGCGAAGACAGTGGCTATCACGTCAACAACTTCGTCTGGGCCTATAACGTCGACACCAAGAAACTGTCGCGTCTGGTCTCGATGCCTGCGGGCGCCGAAGCCACTGGTCTGGGTGTGGTGGATGATCTGAACGGCTGGACCTATATCACCAGCAACTTCCAGCATCCGGGCGACTGGAATGCCAGCCTGCACGGCAAGGTGCAGGCCACGCTTGACCCCTTGGTGCGCGCCAACTACAAGGATCGCTTCAGCGCCGCAGTCGGCTATCTGACGGCCGAAGCCACCAGCGTCAAGCTGAACAAGCTCTGACGCCAAATCAGGTCTACTGAAAGCAGGCAGGCCCTGGCCGCATCGTGCGACCGGGGCCTGCTTTTTTGTCAGGGTCAAACCTCAGG
>CAUPEV010000131.1:0-14123 GCA_963510335.1 uncultured Roseateles sp. | reverse complement strand
CGTCATCTTGACGCCATCGACCAAAGGTGTGGGGAACTCCGGCAGCTGCGGTTTGCCCAGCACCAGGCTCAGGCTGCAGCGCCTGGCGATCTCCACCGTATTGGCAATCGCCGAAGGGATGTCGGCAAACAGCGCCTCCATCTCGGCCTGGCTGCGGAAGTACTGGCCCGGCAAAAAGCGCTTGATGCGCTTGGGGTTGGCCAGCGTCTCGCCTTCGGCCACACAAACCCTGGCCTCATGGGCCTCGAAATCCTCGGTAGCCAAAAACTGCACCGGATGTGTGGCAACGACCGGCAAGCCCAGCTCGGCCGCGAAAGGCACGCTGGCCTGCACCAGCGCCTCTTGGCCGGCCAGCCCGGCACGCTGCAACTCGATGTAAAAGCGCTGCGGAAAGATCTCTTGGAAGCGCCCAGCCCAGTCCAGCGCACGCGGCTTGTCGCCGGCCAACAAGGCAGCGCCCAGGCCGCCAAACTGCGCGCCCGACAAGCAGATCAAGCCTTCGTTCAGTTCCGTCAGCCATTCCCATTTCAAGCAGGCCTGGTTGCGCTGGACGTTCTGAATCCAGGCTCTTGACAGCAACTCGCACAGGTTCAGATAGCCCTGTTTGTTTTGCACCAGCAGCAAAAAACGGCTGGGGTTCTTGTCCGAGCCTTCCGGCTCCAGCCAGCAATCGGCACCCAGAATGGGCTTGACGCCTTTTTTGCGCATGCCGCTGTAGAACTTGATGCCGCCAAAAAGATTGGCCAAATCGGTGATCGCGCAGGCGATTTGCCCGTCTTTGGCGGCAGCGGAGGCGGCGTCGTCGATTCTGAGGGTGCCGTCAACGACGGAGAATTCGGTGTGGGTGCGTAAGTGAACAAAGGCCATGGGGGCGATTGTAAGGAGGCATCGTTTTTGCCTCGACTTTCGAGGCATGCGCCGCGAATTCGCCTGTGGTGGGTACCGTTCGCTCTTGGCTGATTGGTTCTACCCGCACGATGCCGGGTATTCGCCCCGGCGGGCGACTCACTTTTCTTGCCGTCGCCAAGAAAAGTAAGCCAAAGAAGGCGACCCTGCCGCATGGCCCCTGCGGGGTCCGCTCAGTGCTCAAATTTGCCGGGCCACGCCCAACTCACTGCGCTACGCTGCGTTCAGACAAGGGGCGCGAAATCAGTCTTTGAAGTCGCTGCGCGACGCCCGCCAAATTCTGCGCTCCTCGCCCATGCAGAAGGGGTGAACTCCAAAGAACTCGGCTCGCTGCGCGTCGCCTCGAACGGGTTGCCGCGCGCAGCGCGCACTCCTCAAGGCGACGCGCAGCGAGCCGTGGCTCTTGGTCCCGTAGGACTGGTTGAGGAGCGCAGCAATTCAGGGCAGGCGCGCAGCGCCCTCAATGACTTAATGCGCGCCCCTTGTCTGAACGGAGCGTAGCGCAGTGAGTTGGGCGCGGCCCTGAATTGCGAGCACCGCAACGGACCCCGTAGGGGCCAGGCGTCCGGGTCGCCTTCTTTGGCTTACTTTTCTTGGCGACCCAAGAAAAGTGAGTCGGCCGCCGGGACGAACTCCCGGCATCGTGCCGAAGTAGCAGATGCGCCGAGACGCGCCGGATTCAAAAGAAACTTAAAGAAAGAGTCAAGTCTTGCCTGCCTGTTCAAGATCTGACCCCTGAGGCCCGTGGCACCGGAGACCACCCTGCAAAGGACGTATGCTGCCGCACCTGGAGAAGACCCCCAAGATGCCAACAAAACTCACCCCCCTCATTGCGCTGCTGAGCGCGGCCCTGCTGATCAGCACCGGCGCCGGCGCCACGACAACTCACAAAAACACGGCCAAGAAGACACCGGCCCAGCCAACGGCCCCCGTGAAGAAGAAGCCCGCCGGCAAGCCGGCAGTGGCACCCAAACCAGCGGCCGCCGCCAAGCCCGCCACCGGTGCCAGTACCAGCGCCAAGCCCCGCAGCGGCGCTGAAATATTGGCGCAGTCACCCGACGCTCACTGGCGCGGGCTTGACCCCGAGAACACGCTGCTGATGGAATTGACACAGGGCCAGGTCAAGGGCCAAGTCTTGATTGAGCTGGCGCCGCGCTTCGCACCGCTGCACACACTCAATATCCGCGCGCTAGCCCATGGCGGCTACTACGACGGCCTGGCCGTCGTGCGGGTGCAAGATAACTTTGTCACTCAATGGGGCGACCCCAATGCCGACGACCCGGCATTGGCCAAGTCCTTGGGGGCGGCCGCACCCAAATTGCCGGCCGAGTTTTCGGTGCCGCTCAAAGGGCTGCCGCTGGCACGCCTGCCCGATCTGGACGGCTGGGCCTCGGTCACGGGCTTTGTCGACGGCTTCCCCGTCGCTGCCGACCCCAAGAGCGGCCGAGCCTGGCTCGCGCATTGCTATGGGGCGGTTGGCGCGGGGCGCGGCGACGCGGTCGACTCCAGCACGGGCGCCGAGCTCTATGCGGTGATTGGTCAGGCGCCGCGTGGCCTCGACCTCAATATCACGGTGGTCGGGCGTGTGCTCAAGGGCATGGAGATCTTATCCAGCATGCAGCGCGGCGGCCCGAATATGGGTTTTTACGAGCAAGCCGAGCAGCGCCAGCCGATTCAGCGCGCTCGACTGCTGGCCGATATGCCGCTTGAAGAGCGCCCTGCCCTGCAAGTTCTGCGCACCGACAGTGACACCTGGACCGAGTTGTTGGCCTCCAGGCGCAACCGCGGTGGCTGGTTTGTGCACAACCCCAATCATGTCGACCTGTGCGGCGTCAGCCCGCCGACCCGGCCGACTCCGCCGGCCAAGTAGTCACCGCCGGCATGGCTTGATGGCGAGGCTAGATGGCGAGGCAAAAGGGCCAATGCGCTGAAGCGCGTTTGCTGTTCCAGCTCGACAAAAGCTTCGCCGACCAAGTCCATCAAGCGCTGCGGATCGGCGACTTGGCTGCGGTCGGCAAACATGCTGATCTGGATTTGCCCCGCATAGGACATCAACGCAAAGCCCACCCCAAAAGTGCCCGCCTGGGGTACCCAGCAAATCGCGTCTTGCAGCAGCGAGCCGGCCAAATAGCGCGGCTGCGGTGGGCCTTCCACATTGGTCAACACGACCGAACCCTTGGCCGTAAAGAGCTTGAGCAAGATGGTTTGCAGGCGCGCCGGCAGATAGCCACTCAGGCTCAAAAAGAACATCGTCGCATGCGGCTGATGCGAGGCCTTGATGGCCTTCATGCGCGTGCTGGCCAGGGTCAGGCGCTCAAGGGCGCTGGCTTTGTCACTGGGCAAATCCACGGCCACCAGCCCGAAATGATTGCCGAGCAAAAAGGCGTCGCCTTTGTTGCGCAAGTTGAAGGTCACCGCCGCGCGCAGAGATCTCTTGGCCGCCGGCTCGCCGCGTTCTTGCAAATAAGCTCGCAGCGCGCCCGCCACCGCCGCCACCCACACATCGTTGACGGTGGCCTGCATGCTTTTGGCGATGCCGCGCACCAGCTCAAGCTGCATGGCCGGCAACTGCAACAAGCATTTCTCGGCGCTCAGCGGCCGCTTCAAGGAGCTGCGCGGGTCCGGTATCAATAGGGCCAAACGGGCTAACTGGGCGCTGATACGGGCCCAAAACAGCGCCCGGTGCACACGCTTGCACAGCAAAGCCTGGCCTAGCGGCTTGGCATGTGCCGGGTGCCATTCCAGCGAAGCTTGGCCGTCGTGATGCATGCTGTCGTCCGTCAAATGCTTCAGCACATGAACCAGACCGAGGCCATCGGTGATGCAGTGGTGCAGGCGAAACACAATCGCAAACCCGCCGGCTGCGCGCTTGAAGACCTGCATATGCCAGAGCGGCCGGGCCTTGTCCAAGGGCTGCAAGGCTTGGCCGCTGAGCAAGGCATGCAATTGCGCCTCGCTGATTGGCGCGGCCGCGGCATCGAAGGCCACATGCCGCGCAATCTCGAAGTCAGGGTCATGGACCCAGCTGGCCTTGAAAAGCAAGCCGTGCCGCCGCACGCTGACGCGCTGCGTAAAACGGGCGTAGTTGGGCAGGCGCTGCGCCAGCGTCGCACGCAAGGTGTCGAAATCTAGCGCGCCCTCGAACATCAACACACTGTTGATGACCATCAGATTGCTGGCCCCGTCCATGCGAAACCAGCAATAGTCGCGCCGCGACATCGGCTCATGCATTGGCGCATGCACTGGCTCATGCACCGGCACATATGCGCCCTCGCCACGCGGTCTCTGGTCCAGCATCTTGACGCCCCTTACTCGGCTTGTTTTTGCAGCTGCCGATGATGGCGGCAGCTGAGCCGAGGCGACCGACTTTGCGAGCCAAGCTATTGGCTTTGCATACCCTCCATTCGGAGAGGCGGGAAAGCCCTTGGCGGCTCAGGCCAGCGCGCGGCGCAGCCTATCGCTGAGCAAGTCCACCAAGGCCACCAGCAGCAGCATCGCGGCCAGGATGGTGGCGGTCTTGTGCATATGGAACAGGCCCATATGAAAACTCAACATCTGACCCAGGCCGCCCGCGCCCACTACACCCAGCACGGCCGCCGCGCGGATATTGTTCTCCCAGCGGTACAGCGTGTAACTGATCAGCTGCGGCAAGATCTGCGGCAACGTTGCGTACAAAAACACCCGCAGACTGCCAGCGCCCTGCACACGCAGGGCAAAACCCGGCCCTTCGCTGCAGTTCTCCATCGCCTCAGCGAACAGCCGGCCAAGCACGCCGGTGGTGTGCACCGCCAAAGCCAAGGTGCCCGCAAAAGGCCCCAAGCCGGCCGAGATCAGCGCCAAGCTGGCCCAGACCAAATCCGGCACCGCCCGCAAGGCATTCAAGAGCCAGCGCGTCGGGCGCCGCGCCAGCGCAGAGTCTTGGCCGTGCAAGCGCGCAGCGGGCAAGGCCAGCAACAAGCCCAAAACCGCCGCGATCAAGGTACCCAAGGCCGACATGGCCAAGGTTTCCAGGCTCGCCCAGCCGACCTTGGCAACAAAAGGCGGACTCAAGTCGGGCGGAAAAAACTCCGCCACAAAGCGCCCCATGCTGCGCGCCGCCTCGAGTGAAAACATCTGCGCCCATTGCAGATCAAGCGTGGCAAAGCTCAAGAGCACCAGGGTCACAAGCCCCAGCACAAGGCCCAAGGCTCTGCGGCTCATCTGCACCTGAGGTGCTGGGCAGGGCTTCATTGCAAGGACCTTCTGAGACCGGCACTGAGCGCATCAGCCACCGCCACCAAGAGCACAAAGACCAGCAGCATGGTGGCCACCTCGCCGCCATTGAACATCTTCATCGAAGCGTCAATCTGCTGGCCCAAACCGCCCGCGCCGACAAAGCCCAGCACCACTGAGGAGCGAATCGCGCATTCCCAGCGGTAGACCGTGTAACTGCTGAGCTCAGCGGCATTCTGCGGCAGCAAAGCATAGAAGAATGCCTGCACGCGCCCCGCGCCATTGCGCAGCAAGGCCCGCGTGGGTTCGGTATCGCCACTCTCCAGCACCTCGGCATAGACCTTGCCCAACATGCCGGCGTAGGTGAGCGCAATCGCCAGCACGCCGGCGGTGACGCCCAAGCCCACCACGCGCACAAAAATCAGCGCCCAGACCAGCTCCGGCACGCTGCGCAGCACGATCAACAGCCACCGCACGCTCAGGCGCAAAAATGCCGGCCCGCTCGCCATGCGCCCACTCAAGGCCGAGACCGACAGGCTGCGCGTGGCCAGCAGCGCCAAGGGAGCGGCCGCGAGCAGCGCAAGGCTGATGCCGGCCGTCGCGATCGCCACCGTGCGCCAGGCTTCACGCGCCACCAGAATCAAGAACTCAAGATCCAGTTTTGGCGGCACGAAATCGGCCAAGAATCTCACCGTCACGGCCAGGCTCTGAGGCTCCAGCAAGACCCAAGGGCGGAACTCGGTCGCCACCATCAAGGGCCACAGCAAGCCTAAGCCGGCGCTGAACCAGAACAGCCGGCCCAGCCAGGCAGGATCGCGCGGCGGCACTCCCGTTCTAGCCGGCAAACTCAACGACATGGCGTTGAAAGCAAGGCGGGCCGGACAATGGCCGAGTCGGCTGAGTCAGGCTCCCCGCCGTGCAATTCCTCTTCATGCTGGGCATAGAGCTGCGCCAACAAGGCCGGCGTGACCTGAGGTGCCGGCAGATCGAACAAGACCTGACCCTCGCGCAGCCCGACAATGCGCGGAAAATGCGCCAAGGCCATCTCCACATGGTGCAGCGAAGCCAGCAGCGTCACGCCGCGCTGGCTCGCTTCTTGAACCAAGGTCTGGGCGGCCTGCGCCGTGCGCAGCGGGTCCAGCGCGGACAAGGGTTCATCCATCAGCCACAGCTTGGCCGGCGTCACCAAGGCGCGCGCAAGCCCAACCCGTTGGCGCTCGCCGCCCGAAAGACGGTCGACCCGTTCGAACAACTTCTCCTCCAGATCAAAGCTGGCCAAGGCCGCATGAGCCGCAGCGATATCGCTGGGATAGACCAGCGAGCGCAGGCTGCGCAGCAGACTCCAAGCTGGCAGGCAGCCGGCCAGCACGGCCGTGACCACACGTTGACGCGGCGGCAGCGGTGGCACCTGGGGCGCTAAGAACAGCTTGCCGCGCAAAGCCCGTAAATCGGAGCGACCGAGCCGCCAAGGATCGCTAGCGCCGACTTGGTACTGACCGGCGCTGGGCCGCAGCGCGCAGGCCAGCAGCTGCAGCAGCGTAGTCTTGCCCGCACCGGACGGCCCGATCACGGCCACCGCCTCGCCCTCGGCCACTGTCAGGCTAAGGCCGCGCAAAACGGCGGCCTGGGCCCCGGCCGCGCCCAAGGGGGCGGCGTCAACGCCGGAGAGAGTCAGCTTCAAATCAGCTCAGCCGCGTCACAGCAGGCCGGCGCTTTGCGCGGCGGCTTCAATGCCTTTGTAGTTCTCGGGCTGGCTGGGCAAGAAACGGGTCGCGCGCTGCAAGTCAAGAATCTCTTTGCCGGCGGCGTCATCGCGGCTCAGGCTCAAGAAGGCCTTGGCAATTTTCTCGCGCTGCGCCGCTGGCATATCGGCATGCACGGTCCAGTTGTAGTCGAAGTAAGGCGGCGTGGTGTAGAAGACCTTGACACGCTCGGTGTCGACCTTCTTGTCGGCGACAAACTTGTCCCACACCGAAATATTCAAAGCGCCAGCCTGCACCTTGCCGGCCGCCACGGCCGCGATGGTCGCATCATGCGCGCCGCTGTATGCCACGCGGCGGAAGTCCTTGTCCGGATTGATGCCGGCTTGCAGCACAAAGCTGCGCGGCATCAGATGGCCCGAGGTAGAGCTTTGCGAGCCGAAGGACACATCCTTGCCCTTCAGGTCGGCCAGGCTCTTGATGGCGGGATCGGAAGTGATGAAGACCGAGCGGAATTTCGTATCTTCCTCGCGCTGCACCAAGGGCAGCATCTTGCCGCCCGAGCGAGTATTGGCCTGCACAAAGGTGAAGCCACCGAACCAGGCCAGATCGACCTTCTTATTGACCAAGGCTTCGACGGCCGCCGCATAGTCGCTCACCGGCGTGAACTCGACCTTCATACCCAGCTGGGTCTCCAAGTAACGCATCAGTGGCGCGGCCTTGCGGGCCAGCTCGGTCGGCGACTCATCGGGAATAGCGGTGACACGGAACACTTGCGCTTGCGCCTGCGCGGACAGGCCCGCCAGGGCCAACACAGCCGCAACGAGGGTTTGGTTCAGACGGCGACGATTGACGACAGACATGGCTCACTCCAAAAAGAAATCTCAGCCGGCATTGGAACTCAAGTCGGCACGCTGTGCGCGGCGCAGCTGCGAAAACCGGCGGCGATGTCATTGCGCGAAGGCGCAAAGAAATTGCGGTAGTCCAGATGGCGCATGCGCGGCTGGGTGAAGACCGAGGCACCACGCAGCACTCGGCGCTGGCCGAACCAGGGCCGGGAATAGTCGAGATAAGGGTGCGCCTCAAAGCCTTTGAAGGGCAAGAAGTCACTGGCGGTCCATTCCCAGACCTGACCCCAAGAGAAATCTGTGCCCAACTGCTTCGCGGCGCAATGCCATTCGGCCTCGGTCGGCAAACGCCGGCCGGCCCAGGCGCACCAGGCTTCGGCCTCAAAGGCGCTCAGGTGCACGGCAGCTTCGCTCATATGCGTCGGGGTCAGGTCTTGCCAGACACCCCAACGCTGCAGCTGCCAGCTGCCCTGCTCGCCCCGGCGCAAATAGCGAGGCGCCGTTCGCCCCTGCAGCCAGGTCCAGCCCTGTTCACTCCACCAAGCTTTTTGGCCATAGCCGCCGCTATCCGCAAAGCGCAGGAACTCGGCCCAGCTGAGCACGCGCAGGTCGATCTCGAAGGGGGCCAGGTCCACCACTTCGCTGCCCAATTCATTGTCAAAGTAAAAACAGTCCTGGGCCGGCTCGGCTTGACCCAAGTCCCAGCGACAAGCGGGCAAAGCGGCCGCGGCTCGATCACCCACCAAGGGCTGCGACTGCCAGCGCGGGTCATCGACCGGAACGCCGAGGCTTTGCGCCATATAAAGCGCCGCCTCGTGATGCATGTCCTCATGCAGCAGTGCTAGGCGAAAGAAGTACAGCTCGGTGGCCGAGCCGCGGGCAAGCGTCAGGAGGGTCAGGAGGGTCAGGTTTTGCCTCAACTGTGCGCCAAGCTCGGCGCGCGTGTTCTCGAGGTCGGGCAGATCCAGTTGCCAGCGCTGTGCGTGCGGCACCAGGCTGGAGTCATACAAGGCATCGGCATTGCTGCGCGGGCCAGGGCTTCGCTGTATGTGAGGATCGGCTTTGACCCCCAGACGCCACTGCGGATTGCGGCTCAACCAGACGGCCTGAAACCAGCCGATATGACCCAGCTCCCACAGCGGCGGATTCAGCTCGGCTGAAAATGGCACCGTCAGCCCCTCCCCCAACGCCCGCTCATAGGCGGCCAAGGTCAGCAAGGTGTCGGCCCGTGAGTCGGCCAAAGCCTGTTTGAGCCAATCAGCGCCGGCGCTGCGCGCCAATCTGCCTTGATCCATCTTCATCGCGTATAAACCGTCATGCCTCGGCCCACCATCCTAATCGTCACCCCTGCATTTGCCGACGCCAACAATGGCAATTGGCAAACCGCGCAACGATGGGCGCGCTTCTTGGCTGGCGACTACCGGGTCAGGCTGGCCAAAAGCTGGGACGGCAATGAGGCGCAAGCGCCGGCCGATCTGCTGCTGGCTCTGCATGCACGCCGATCCGCCGCCAGCGTACAGGCTTGGGCCGCGCAGCGGCCCGGCAGCCCTGTCCTGCTGGTCTTGACCGGCACCGACTTGTATCAAGACATCCAGGGCGACGCTTCCGCGCAAGCGTCCTTGGCAAAGGCCAGCGCGCTTGTCGTGCTGAACGACCTGGGACTGCGCGCCTTGCCCGAAGGCTTGCGCGCCAAGGCGCATATCTGCTTGCAATCCTGCACGGCACGGCAGCCCCTGACTCACAAACCCAAGCACTGCTTGCGCGCCTTGATGGTCGGGCATTTGCGCGAGGTGAAGTCACCACAGACCTACTTTGACGCGGCCGCACTCTTGTCGGATCGGCCCGACATCCGGCTTGATCACATCGGAGGCGCCCTGGAGCCTGCGCTTGGTGCGGCAGCTCAAGCCTTGATGCAGCGCTGCCCGACTTACCGTTGGCTCGGCGCCCTGTCTCACGAGCAGACGCGCAGGCGAATTCAATCGGCCCATGTCTTGGTGCACCCAAGTCGTTTGGAGGGTGGTGCCCATGTGGTGATCGAAGCGCTGTGCAGCGGCACACCGGTGCTGGCGTCCAGGGTCGACGGCAATGTCGGCCTGCTGGGCGAAGACTATCTGGGCCTGTTTGACTGGAACGATGCGGCGGGGCTTGCCGGGCTGCTGCGGCAATGTCGCGACGATCCCGCTATGCTGGCAGCCCTGCAATCGCAGGCCGACGCGCGCGCCGCGCTGTTCCACCCCGATCAAGAAAAGCTCAGACTGTTAGGCCTTGTCGCCGACTTGCTGAGCCCCAAACCCCAAGCCCCCCAAAAGCACACGGAGTAAACCATGAGCCAACTCAACACCGAACCCCGCCTGACCTCGCTCTCCCATGGTGGCGGCTGCGGCTGCAAGATTGCACCCGGCGTGCTGTCCGAGATCCTTAAGGGCACGACAGGATTCCCGGTCCCGCCTGAGCTGATGGTGGGCATAGAGACCGCCGATGACGCCGCCGTTTACAAGCTCAACGACGAGCAGGCGCTGATAGCCACCACTGACTTCTTCATGCCCATCGTCGATGACCCGTTCGACTTCGGTCGGATCGCCGCCACGAATGCGATCAGCGATGTCTATGCAATGGGCGGGCGCCCCATCATGGCACTGGCTCTGGTCGGCATGCCGATCAATGTGCTGTCGACCCAGACGATTGGCCGCATTTTGGAGGGCGGCGCCTCGGTCTGCCGCGCGGCGGGCATACCGATTGCGGGCGGCCATACGATCGATTCGGTCGAACCGATCTACGGCCTGGTGGCGCTGGGTCTCGTGCATCCGAGCCGGGTCAAGCGCAATGCCGACGCCCAGCCGGGCGATGTGCTGGTGCTGGGCAAACCGCTGGGCGTGGGCATTATGTCAGCGGCACTCAAGAAAGACCTGCTGGGCGATGCTGGCTATGCGCGCATGATTGAGGTCACGACCCAACTCAACACGCCGGGCCCGGATTTGGCCGCGCTGGACGGCGTGCACGCCCTGACCGATGTGACCGGCTTCGGCCTGGCTGGCCATGCGCTGGAATTGGCACGCGGCGCTGGCTGCGATGTCTGGCTTGATTGGGATCAAATCCCTCTGCTGCCCGGCGTGGCCGACTTGGCCACTCAGGGCATCGTCACCGGTGCCTCGGGGCGGAATTGGGCCGCCTACGGCCACGACATTCACTTGCCGGCAGGGTTTTCGAATACTGCGCAGGCCTTGCTGAGCGACCCGCAAACCAGTGGCGGGCTGCTCGTGTCTTGCGCGCCGCAGGCCGTGAGCGCCGTGCTGGATATCTTCAAACGCCACGGTTTTGAAGGCGCAGCGGCGGTGGGTCGCATTGCCACAGCGCAGGACAAGCCGGGGCAGCTGCGCATCGGCTAAACACTCATACCGACGGCAAGCAAACCCGCAAGCCTTGGAGCCCCAAAAAGCAACAAGCCGCCCTTGGGCGGCTTGTTGCTTTGCGACATGCGCAGCGGATTTTTAGTCCAGCAGGCGAATTTCAACCCGGCGGGCCTCTTCGGCCGTACCGTCTGCCAATGTCGACTCAGGCTTGCGCAGCAAGATGCGTGCGGCATCCACACCGGCGGCAGTCAGCACCGAGCGAGTCGCGACGGCGCGATGCTTGGCCAAGGCAGCGTTTTTGACAGCGTCGCCGCTGGCATCGTGGAAACCGGCGATCACGATCTTGCGCGTCGGCGCGGCCATCAAGGCTTCCATGGCACGGGCCAAATCAGGGGCAGCTTCGACCGGCACGGTGGCTTCGGCAAACCCGAAATGCACAGTCGCCAACAACTCGCCACTCAAAGGCGCGTCATAAAGATCGGCGTCGGCGATGGCGGCGACCGCAGTAGGCGCAGGGGCAAGCCGGTGGCGCTGCTTGATCAACACGTAAGAAGTGATGCTGACCAACAAAATTGCGATGACCAGGCCTACCAGCCAAAGTGCGATGCGTTCGTTGTCGTCTTGCTTGTCGGAAGCCATGGGGGAATCTCCAGAGAGTAGCGGAATTAAATGAATCGGTTCGATTCGGATCGGGGCGGATTCTAACGGGCGGAATGAGTAACGCCCGCACAAAGCGGGCGTTACATTGGGTACGAAGGTTCTGTGATCACCCACATCGCTAAGCGATATGAGTGACCCCTAACCCAGCCAAAGGCCTTTGGCGCTGACGCCTGCGAAGCAGGCGTCTCTTGGATCTTTGGCTTCAGACAACTGATCCAAGATGGCTGGGTTCTGGTGATCACATCACGCGACTACGCTGCATGAATGCTCCCCGAATCCTGCAAGCGCCTGTGGCGCTGGCGATTGAAGGGTGGCCGGGTTCTGTGATCACCCACATCGCTGCGCGATATGAGTGATCCCTAACCCGGCGAGCGCCTGCGGCGCAGACGGCAGCTACGCGGCCGCCTATCGATCAGTTGGCTTCCGACAACTGATCGAGAATCGCCGGGTTCTCCAAGGTACTCGTATCCTGCGTAACGGCTTCACCCTTGGCGACCGAGCGCAGAAGACGGCGCATGATCTTGCCGGAACGGGTCTTGGGCAGGTTGTCACCGAAACGGATGTCCTTTGGCTTGGCAATCGGGCCGATTTCCTTGGCCACCCAATCGCGCAACTGCTTGGCAATCGCTTTGGCTTCATCACCGGTTGGGCGTGCACGCTTGAGCACCACAAAGGCGCAAATCGCTTCACCGGTGGTGTCGTCCGGGCGACCCACGACGGCCGCTTCCGCGACCAACTCGGTGCAGCTGACCAGCGCCGACTCGATCTCCATCGTGCCCATGCGGTGACCCGACACGTTCAAGACATCGTCGATACGGCCGGTAATCGTGAAGTAACCGGTCTCGGCATCGCGGATCGCGCCGTCACCAGCCAGGTAGTAACCCTTCAGTTCCTCAGGGTAGTAGCTCTTCTTGAACCGCTCAGGGTCGTTGTAAATGGTGCGGATCATCGATGGCCATGGCTTCTTGACGACCAGAATGCCGCCCTGCCCGTTCGGCACGTCATTGCCCATTTCGTCCACGATGGCGGTCGTAATGCCGGGGAATGGCAGCGTGCAAGAGCCCGGCACCAAGGGCGTGGCACCCGGCAACGGCGTGATCATGTGACCACCGGTTTCGGTCTGCCAGAAGGTGTCCACAATCGGGCAGCGGCCGCCACCGATATGCTTGTGATACCACTCCCAAGCAGCCGGGTTGATAGGCTCGCCGACCGAACCCAGCAAGCGCAAGCTGCTCAGGTCATAACGGTCCGGGTGAACGGCGGCATTGCCTTCCGCCGCCTTGATCAGCGAGCGAATCGCCGTCGGCGCGGTGTAGAAAATCGTGACCTTGTGCTTCTCTATCATCTGCCAGAAGCGCCCGGCGTCCGGATAAGTAGGCACGCCCTCGAAGACGATCTCGGTGCCGCCCAGGGCCAAGGGGCCGTAAGTGATGTAGCTATGGCCCGTCACCCAGCCGATATCGGCCGTGCACCAGAACACATCGTTGTCCTTCAGATCGAAAGTCCACTTGGTCGTCAAGGCTGCATGCAGCAGATAGCCACCACTGGAATGCTGCACACCCTTGGGCTTGCCGGTCGAACCCGAGGTGTAGAGCAAGAACAAGGGATGCTCGGCCTCGACCCACTCGGGCTCGCAAGTCAGCGACTTGCCAACCAGCTCTTCATGCAACCAATGGTCACGCCCTTCGACCCAGCCGATCTTGCCGCCAGTGCGCTGATAGACGAGCACATCCTTGCAGGTCGGGCAGGCGCCGCCTTCCAGCGCTTCATCCACGATGGCCTTCAGCGGCAAGGCTTTGCCGCCGCGCAGCTGCTCGTCGGCAGTGATCACCATCACGGCGCCGGCATCCTGGACGCGGTCACGCAGGCTCTGCGCCGAGAAGCCACCGAACACCACCGAGTGAATCGCTCCAATGCGGGCGCAAGCCTGCATGGCCGCCACGCCTTCGACCGACATCGACATATAGATGACCACACGGTCACCCTTTTTCACACCGCGTGCCTTGAGCACATTGGCCATTTGTGCGACTTTGCCGAGCAACTCGCTGTAAGTGACCTTGGTGCTGGCGCCGTCGTCGGCCTCGAAGATGATGGCCACCTTGTCGCCCAGGCCGCGCTCGACATTGCGGTCCAGGCAGTTGTAAGACACGTTCAAGCGGCCGTCTTCGAACCACTTGAAGAATGGCGCCTCGCTGTCGTTCAGGACCTTGGTGAACGGCGTCTGCCAAGTCACGAACTCGCGCGCCAGACGGGCCCAATAGCCTTGGTAATCGGCCTCGGCCTCATCGACCAAGGCTTGATAGCCGGCCATGCCTTTGACATTGGCCTGTTCTTGCCAAGCAGCGCTGGGCAGATAAAGTTCGTTCTGACTCATGATGTGTCTCCTCTGACAAGAGCGGATTACAGGTTGGACTTAACTTGGACGACTGCCGCTACTGTGCGTCTTG